>NZ_JAMQON010000003.1:0-300000 GCF_031624395.1 Halomicroarcula saliterrae | reverse complement strand
ATCGACCTCGGTGCGAACCGGACCGTGACCAACGACACGAGCGAGCGGACGGTCCCCGACTTCGCCACCGGCTTCTCGCCCGGCGGCGGGTCCGACGAGGCCGGCCAAGGCGTCCGGGCGTTCGTCGTCTCGGTCGAGCGCGACCCCGCGGGCATCCTCGACAGTGTCGCCGTTACAGACACCGACGGCGACGACAACGGCACGCTGACCTACGCCGTCGACGACGGCGTCGAGGGGACCGCCACCGTCGCCGTGCGGGTGCGAGACGACGGCGGCACCGCGAACGAAGGGACCGACACGAGCGGCGTGGAACGGTTCAACATCACCGTCGACACGCGCCCACCGGCAGTGACGGGCGCACGGACCGGCCAGCGAACACTCACGCTTCGCACCGACGAGACGCTCTCGACCGACTCGGGGGACGTACCGGACGGCGGGGACTTCGCCGTCACGGCGGGCGGCCGGGCCGTCGCCGTGACCGACGTCGCGGTCGACGGGCGGAATCTCAGCCTGACACTCGCCGACAGTATCGCGGCCGAAGACGACGTCACTCTGCGCTACGCACCCGGACGCAAGGTCCCCGAGGACGCCGGCGGGAACCGCGTCGCCGGGGTGACCGACCTGTCGGTTACCAACACGGTCCCCGACGCGGTCGACGACGCGTACACCGTTCTGGAGGACAACACGCTCGCCGTCGACGCCGACCTCGGGGTCGTCGCGAACGACACCGACGCCGACGACGGCGACCTCACTGTCTCGGTCGTGACCAACACGTCGGACGGGCGGCTCACGCTGGCTGCCAACGGCTCCTTCGAGTACCGCCCCGACCGGAACTACAACGGCGACGACGCCTTCGTCTACGAGCTGCGGGATACCGACGGCAACACCGACAGAGCCGTCGTCAATATCACGGTACTCCCGGTCCGTGACGGCGGCGGCGGTGGTGGCAGTAGCTCCGGCACGTCGGTCACCGTGGACGAGTCGGACGACAGCGCTACCGCCGAGGTCTCCGTTTCGGACGCGAAGCGGGGCGAACCCGTGCAGATTCCGCTGGCCGGTGGCGACTCCGATACCGGCGGTGACCAGCGCAACGTCGACGTGCCGAGTATCGAGCTGACGGTCGAGCGCGACGGCGACTTCGGGTTGTCCGTCTCGACGAGCGAGATTCGAGCCGGTGGGCCGGCCGCGGAAGAGCCCGAAAGCGGCGTCTCGGCGCCGTCCGACAGGGACCGCGAGTTCGCCGCCTCGACCGGGTCGACACCGATGGGTCGGGTGACGGTCACACACTCCATCGACGACGCCGACATCGGCGAGGTGGCCTTCACCTTCCGGCTGCGAAAGTCCTACCTCCGCGAGAACCGCATCGGACCGTCGTCAGTGTCGCTGTACCGCGACGAGACCACGCGCTGGAACCGTCTGCCGACGACCGTCGTCGGCGAGACCGACACGCACTACGTCTTCCGGGCGACCGCACCCGGCCTCTCGGTCTTTACCGTCGGGACGAACGCGTCGATGGTAACGGTGACCGAGGCGACCCGCCGGACCGCGACGGTCGACACCGGCCAGCCGGCGGCTGTCGACGTGACGCTCACCAACCGTGGCACGGTCGAGCGGACCTATCCGCTGGAACTCACCGCCGACGGCAGCGCCGTCGCCACCGACTCCGTCGACGTGGCCGCCGGGACGAACCGAACCGTGACGCTCTCGTCGACGTTCGAGACGGCGGGCACCTACGCGCTGGCCGTCGACGGGCAGTCAGTCGGGACCGTGAGCGTCAGGGCACGGTCGGCGACCGGCCCGACGCCCGAACCGGCGACCGTCACGCCCACGGAAACGGCGACCGGCGCCAGCGGGCCGGGTATGGGCGTCGTCGCGGCGCTGCTTGCGGTCAGTCTCGCCGTCGGTCTCCGACGGCGCCGCGAGCGGTGACTCGGCCGCTCAGGCCACCCGCTCGGCCCGGTCCCGATACGTCTCGAAGAGGTCACGCGCCCACGCGACGGCGTCGGGGTCGTCGGTCGTCGCGATGGCCGCGTGGACGCCGGTCTCGGTGTCAGCGCCGATGAGAACGAGCGTGTCGTTGAGGACGGCGAAATCGAAGGGGAGGCTATCGACGACGTAGGAGGCAGTTCGGTCGAGCGCCCGAAGTTCGGTCTGTGCCTCCGGGTACTGCTCGGAGAGGCGCTCGACCGTCTCCCTCGTGAACACCCACTCGGCACTCGCGCCGGCGGCGATGGCCTCGGAGACGGCCTCGACGACTATCGGAGAGCCGTACGCCTGCGTGAACCCGAACCACTCGTCCGTGTTGGCGCCGATGACGGACGCGAAGTGCTGGTCGATGGCGTAGGGTGCGTCCGGACTGGCCTCGACGACGGTCGCGTCGGCAAACAGGTCGACGTTCTCGCGCAGTTCGGACGCGTCGATTCGCCCCAAAAGCGGCACGAGATGCCTGATACCGTCGATTTCGGCCCGGAACTGTGTGATGCGGTCCAGTATCGTCGTCCCGAAGGTCGTCAGCGAGTACCCCCCGGAGCCCTGTTCGAGCAGGCCGTCGGCTTCGAGTTCCGTCGTCGCCCGGTAGACGGTCGTCCGGGAACAGTCCGCCCGCTCGGCGATAGTCGAGCGGTCCACGGGGCCGTCGCGACAGGCAGCCAGAACCGGCGCCCGTTGCAGCAGGCGGATATCCCGTTCGAGTCCGGACGTGTCCATGCGAGGATATCGGGAGTCACGACTATAATTCTTCAGTCGTGACCGGGGCGGCCTATCCGCCGCTGAACGATGTTTCAGCGGTGAAACACTGTATATACGGTGGGTATTTAGCCGAAATTAGCGACCCTCGGGCATGAGCACTCCAGGTAGTTGTGGTCGGTCGAGGGGAGTCGGGAAGGCGAGCGTCGAACCCATAGGTCGGTCCACCGGAAGCGAACGGGCGGGGTGTATCCGCGGCGGCGGGTCGCGATGACCGGGACAGAAGACCGCCTTCGGGCCGTCGTGCTGTCAGTGCTCCTTCTGGGGTCGGTGGTCGCACTCGCGCCCGGACTGGTCGGCACGGCCGCCGCCGCGGCGGGCAACGGTCCGGCGGGAATGTACGGCGACGGAACCGCCGAGGACCCCTACCAGGTCGCGAATCTCACGCAGTTGCAGGCGATGCAACAGGAGCCCGGGGCGAACTACGCGCTCGTCGCGGATATCGACGCGAGCGCGACCCGGAACGGCGGGGCGGGCTTCGAGCCGGTCGGGAGCTTTTCGACCAGGTTCACCGGCAGTTTCGACGGGCGGGGCCACACCATCACGAACCTGACCATCGACCGACCCGGGCGGAACTGGATCGGTCTGTTCGGCTACGCCGAGAGTGCCGATATCCGGGACGTCACACTCTCGAACGTCTCGATAACGGGTCAACAGCGCGTCGGGGGTGTCGTCGGCGAGATAGAGACCAGCTCCGCGCCGGGAGGACTGTCGAACGTCTCGGTGAGCGGCTCCGTGAGCAGTACGTCCGAGTTTAGTTACGTCGGTGGGGTAGCGGGTTCACTCGACGGGGCAGTGACCAACTCGACGACGACGGCGACGGTGGACGGGTCGGAGCGAGTGGGTGGGCTAGTCGGGTACAGCACGGGGACGGTCTCGGACTCGTGGGCTCGCGGCGACGTTACCGGCACCAGCTTCACCGGGGGTCTCGTCGGACGAGGCGGCGCCGTCTCCGACTCGTGGGCGACTGGGGCGGTCACCGGCGTGGACTACGTCGGCGGGTTGGCCGGCCGGGTCGACTCCGCCTCTGATTCGTTTGCGACTGGGGCAGTCACCGGCGATACCTACGTCGGCGGCCTGGCCGGGCAAGGCAGCGTAACCGGTTCGTTCGCGACGGGGCACGTCTCGGGGACGAGCGCCGTCGGCGGCCTCGTCGGCAGGGTCCTCGGGACACTCGAAATCACTCGCTCCGCGGCCCGCGGGAACGTCACCGGGACGGACGCCGTCGGTGGGCTCGTCGGCATGCACGGCAGTACAGTCGTCGACGTGTACTCGGTCGGGCACGTCGACGGGCAGTCCGCCGTCGGCGGCGCCATCGGGAACGTCACCACGGGTGCGGACGCCACGGCCGACGTCTACTGGAACGGCGACACGACCGACCAGGCCGCCGGCGTCGGCGCCAGCGACGTGGCGGGCGTTACCACCGTGGCACTGACGACCGCACAGATGACGGGTGACGCCGCGACGAGCAACATGAGCGGGCTCGTCTTCCCTGCCGAGTGGGTCTCGACGAACCGCTACCCAAAGCTCGCGTGGGAGCCGACCTTCGACGTGGCCGTCACCGACGCACCGAACTCGGTGACGGTCGGTGACACCGCGACCGTCACCGCGACCGTCACCAACGCGGGGACGAGAGCCGACACACAGCCCGTGTGGCTCGTTGACGACGACCAAACGTTCGTCCCGCTGGTGCTCGACGCCGGCGAGTCGACCACTGTCGCCCTCGACTGGCAGACCCGAGAGAGCGATGTCGATGGCGATTCCGTGACGGTGCGGACGCTGGACCGGGAGACGACGGCGACAGTCCAGGTCGACCTGGGAGCCAACGGTCCCGCCGGGATGGTCGGCACCGGGAGCGACGCCTATCCCTACGTCGTCACGAACCTGACGCAGTTGCAGGCGATAAACGAGAGTCTCGGTGCGAACTACCTCCTCGGGAACGACATCGACGCCACGAACACGTCTGAGTGGAACAGTGACAAGGGCTTCGAGCCGGTCGGGAGCTTTTCGACCAAGTTCACCGGAAGCTTCGACGGCCAGGGTCACAGTATCTCGAACCTAACCATCGACCGGCCGGACGAGGACGACGTGGGGCTATTCGGCTTCGCCCTGGGGAGTGATATCCGGAACGTCACGCTGGCGAACGTCTCGATAGCTGGCGACGGAACCGTCGGTGCGCTGGTCGGGCGGGCGGACAACGGCGGGCTCTCGAACGTCTCCGCCAGCGGGCGGCTGACAGGTGGCACCAGCGTCGGTGGCGCCGTCGGCAGGCTGAACGGTGCGACACTCACCGACTCGTCGTCGAGTGCGGTCGTCGAGGGCGGCGGAACCGTCGGCGGTTTGGTCGGCCAGTTCAATCCCGGCGGCGAGATAACGACCTCGTGGGCGAGTGGCGACGTCGACGGCACCAGCGACGTCGGCGGCCTCGTCGGGGTCAGTATCGGCCCGGTGTCCGAATCCTGGGCGACCGGCGACGTCAACGGGACCGACGGTGTCGGCGGACTGGCCGGCAACGCCAGAGACCCGGTGCGCGACTCGTGGGCTAGCGGTGATGTCGACGGGAGGAGAGACGTCGGCGGCCTGGTCGGCGACGGTGGCGGCGAGCTAACCGACGCGTCCGCCAGTGGAACCGTCACTGGAACCGACTCGGTCGGCGGGCTTGCCGGGTCCAGGTTCGGTGGCGACGTGCGGAACGCGTCCGCGAGCGGCGACGTCTACGGGACCGACGGCGTCGGCGGCCTCGTCGGCGTGCTGGTCCGAGGGAACGTCACGGAGTCGACGGCCACCGGGACGGTTCGGGGCGACACCGACGTCGGCGGCCTCGTCGGCAACACCGTCGTCGGGACCAGCAACAGACAGTTCACCGTTGCGCGCTCGACCGCGACGGGCGACGTCTACGGGGCCCGAACAGTCGGCGGCCTCGTCGGCTGGAACGAGCAGAGCGTCGCGAACGCCTCGGCCGGCGGCGAGGTCTCGGGCACCGACTACGTCGGCGGTCTCGTCGGGCTGAACCCCGGCGACGTCACGACGGCGTGGGCGACCGGGAACGCCACCGGCGAGACCAGCGTCAGCGGGGTCGCCGGCCTGAACAACGGGACGATAACGGCGTCGTACTGTTACGCGGGTCGCTGTGGCGACGCGAGCACCGGAAGCGGCGTCACGGCGCTCGAAGCGGCGCAGTTCCGCGGCCTCTCGACCCGCTACGCGATGGCGGCGCTCGACTTCGAGCAGACGTGGGCGCCTATCGAGTCCGGCCCGCCAGAACTCAGGTCGGCTCGGGTGACGACCAGCGGCGTGGCGACTATCGACGCCGCAGCCTCGTCAGTCGCGGTCGAATCCCCACGGGTCGCCGACGGCAGCGACGCTTCGACGGTGGCCGTCGTCCTCGTCGACTCCGGCGGCGACACGGTCACGGGACTCACGGCGAACGCGTTCGCCGTCGCTGTCGGCGGGTCCGCCGTCGCCGGCGTCACCAGCGAGGTCAACACGGGTGTCTACACAGTCACCGTGACGGACGCCGTCACCGAGTCGGTGACTGTCACCGTCACGGCCGACGGCGTGACGCTCGCCGACCAGCCCGAAATCGAGTTCGTCGAGTCGGGGCGGCCGTACTTCGAGGTGGCCATCGCGGACACGAACACACCCGTCGACGCGGGCGAGGCGCTCACCGTCGTCGCCAACGTGCACAACGCAGGTGACACCGCGGGCACGCAAACGGTGACGCTGACCGATAGCGGCGGCGAGGCGGACAACGTCACGCTGACACTCACCCCCGACGAGTCACGGCTGGTCACGCTCGTCTGGGCGACCGACACCGGCGATGTCGGGACCGGCCTCGTGACCGTCGCGAGCGCGAACACGACGACCACCGAGTCGGTGACCGTCCGGGAGCCGTCGGTCGACGCGGACGCCTCGACCGTCAGCGCGACCTCGCCACACGTCGCCGACGGTAGCGACCCCGCAAAGGTGACGGCGACCGTCGTCGACACCACCGGCAGTCCGGTCACCGGTCTCGTCGCGGACGACTTCGGGCTCTCGGTCGGCGGGGACGCCACCGCGGCGACCGGCGTCAGCGAGACCAGCGGCGGTGTCTACGAGTTTGCCGTCACGAACGATGTGGCCGAGACGGTCACCGTCTCTGTCGTCGCCGACGGCGTGACGCTCGCCGACGAGCCGACCGTCGAGTTCCTCGCGCCGGCGTTCTTCGACGTGACCGGCGCGGCCACGAACACGCCCGTGACCGCCGGCGACAACCTGACCGTCACCGCGACTGTCACCAACACCGGTGGCATCGCGGCGACGCAGGCGGTGACGCTCACCGACACCATCGAGCGGGATTCGGTCGACGTGACACTCGCGCCGGGCGCGTCGAGCAGTGTCTCGCTCACGTGGCGGACCGGGAACGGAGACGTCGGCAGCGGCCTCGTGACCGTCGCGAGCGAGAACACGAGTACGAGCCGAACCGTCTCGGTTGTCGACGGGACCGCCCCGAACGCGGTCGCGAGCGGCCCCAGCGACGGGGACGAAGGCGACACGCTCTCGTTCAGTGCGAGCGACTCGTCGGACGGCGTCGAGATCAGTTCCTACGAGTGGACCTTCGGCGACGGGGCGAACGCGACCGGTGAGAACGTCTCCTACGCCTACGGGACGTCCGGGACCTACACCGCGACGCTGACCGTCACCGACACGAGCGGAAACGCGGCGGCCGACACCTTGCGCGTGGAGATTCGCGACGACTCCGCCGGTAGCGACGATTCCGAGGACGCAGACGACTCCGCCGGTAGCGACGATTCCGAGGACGCAGACGACTCCGCCGGTAGCGACGATTCCGAGGACGCAGACGACTCCGCCGGTAGCGACGATTCCGAGGACGCAGACGACTCCGCCGGCAGCGATGACTCGTCTAGTTCGGACGACTCCGGTGACTCCGGCGGCTCCTCGGGCGGTAGTTCCGGCGGCTCCTCGGGCGACACCGCGGGCGGTCCAGCGACCGACGAGGGTGTGACGACCGTCACCGTCGAGTCGGTGAACGGCACCGAGGCGAGCTGGACAGTCGCCGTGGTAAACGCGCGGGCGGACACGCCAATCGATGTCGCGCTCGACGAGCGGAGCGACGCGAGCGTCACCGGCCTCCGGCTGAACGTCAGCCGCGACGGGAACTTCAGCCTCAACGTCACCGCGAGCGACGCGAGCGCCGAGAACTTCACCGCACAGACCGGCACAGCGCCCCTCGGCACGCTGACTCTCGGCCACGCTATCGCCGACAGCGATGTCGAGAACGTGACGGTCGCGTTCCGAGTGGACGCGGCAGGCGTCGACCCGGCGACGGTTGCGCTGTACCGCCAGACCGGGACGAACTGGACGCGGCTGCCGACCGCGCTCGTCGCCGAGAGCAACGAGAGCTACGCCTTCGAGGCCATCTCGCCGGGTCTCTCGGTGTTCACTGTCGGCGGAGACATAGTCCAACCCACGGACCCCGAGACAGCGGTCGAAACTTCGACACCGACCGAACGGGTTGGGACGGACAGCCCGACGCCGAGGACCCCGACCGCGACGACCGACGGGAGCGGCCCCGGAATGGGCGTCCTCGCGGCGCTGCTGGCGGTCGCGCTCGTCGCGCTCCGGGCCCGCGGCCAGCGGTAACGGCCTCGAAGCCGGCGACCGCACCGCCGTTGCCAGTGCGAACTGCCACCGTACTGTCGGCTGGTGACCCATCGTTTCGACGCTGAACTGTTGTCCAATCGGTGGCTATAAACTCGGAATTTATGACGTTGATGTATGCATAGCGTGGTTGCAGCGGCCGATTCGCGGCTGTACGACGGTGACAGTGTTCCGACAGCGGGTCGGGACGAGCGGAGGGGCGCCAGTGCCGGCAACGGCGGGGTTCGATGACCGGCCCGCGCCAGCGGGTTCGGGCAGTCGTGCTGTCAGTAATCCTGCTGGGGTCGGTGGTCGCGGTTGCGCCGGGGCTGGTCGGCACCGCCGCCGCGGCGGGCAACGGGCCGGCCGGGATGAGCGGCGACGGGACCGCGGAAGACCCCTTCGTCATTACGAACGCGACACAGCTGCAGGCGATGGCCGAGAACCTCACGGCCCACTACGCGCTCGGCAACGACGTCGACGCCAGCGCGACGGCGACGTGGAACGGCGGTCTGGGCTTCGACCCGGTCGGGAACAGTACCGACCAGTTCGAGGGGAGTTTCGACGGGCGGAACTACGCGATTACGGCCCTCACCATCGACCGACCGACGGAGTCCAACGTCGGGCTGTTCGGCGAGACCACCGGTTCGACGGTCGGGAACGTCACGCTGGCGTCCGTCTCGGTCGAAGGAGCCGACGACGTCGGTGGCCTCGTCGGTGACGGCAGCGGGACGATAGACGACGTGACGGTGAGTGGTCGGGTCGAGGGCACCGACTACGTCGGCGGTCTCGTCGGCTACTCGTTCATCGGCGTCTCGAACGCCACAGTAGACGTCACGGTGACCGGCGGCATCGACGTCGGTGGGCTGGTCGGCCTGAACTACGGCGATATCGACGACTCAGCGGCGACCGGCGACGTCACCGGCACCGACTACGTCGGTGGGCTGGCCGGGTTTAGCGACGCGGACGTGTCTCGCTCGTGGGCGACGGGGACCGTCGACGGCTCGTCGGAGGTCGGTGGCCTGCTCGGAAACAACTACAACGAGTTCTCCGACGTGACCGATTCGTGGGCCAGCGGGGCGGTCAACGGCACCGACATCGTCGGTGGCCTGGTCGGGCGCAACAGCGGCGACCTGGTCGACTCGAACGCGAGCGGGGCCGTGACGGGGACCAGTCGCGTCGGTGGGCTCGTCGGCAAGCTCGGCGGGTCGGAAGACGGCGGCGTCGTCGCCGATTCGTGGGCGACGGGCGACGTCTCCGGCGGGACTGACACCGGGGGACTGGCCGGGATGAGCATCGGAGCCATCGCGAACGCGACGGCCACCGGCGACGTCGACGGAGACACGAACACCGGCGGGCTCGTGGGCAACAACACCGAACAGACGCTGTTTTCGGTCCGTTACGCCGGGAGCATCGAGCGCTCGACCGCGGCGGGGACCGTCGTCGGTGCGCAGAACACGGGCGGGCTGGTCGGCTGGAACAATCAGACTCTCGCGAACGCCTCGGCCCGCGGGAACGTCACCGGCACCGACAACGTGGGCGGGCTGGTCGGACTCGCCAGCAGCGCCGTCACCGACTCGTTCTCTGTCGGCCACGTCGACGGCGGCTCGGCCGCCGACGGGAACGACGTCGGCGGCGCGATCGGGGAGGTGACCGGGTTCGCGGTCCGAACGGACGGTGTCTACTGGAACAACGAGACGACCGACCAGACGGTCGGTGTTGGCCGGGGCGAGGTGCCGCCAGCGCTGACACCACAGGCGCGTACTACCGCACAGATGACGGGCGCGGCCGCCGAGCCGAACATGACCGCCCTCGACTTCGCCGGGACGTGGGACACGACGAATCGCTATCCCCACCTGTCACACCAGCCGACGTTCGACGTGGCCATCACCGATACGCCGAACTCGGTGACGGTCGGGGAGACCGCCAGCGTCGAGGCGACCGTCACGAACGCGGGTGCGACGGCGGACACCCAGTCGGTGTGGGTCGTCGACGGGGAGCGAACGTTCGTCCCGGTGACGCTCGAACCGGGCGAGTCGGTGACAGTCACCTTGGCGTGGCAGACCGTGGCGAGCGACGTCACCGGTGATCGCGTGACGGTCCTGACGCCGGACCGGACGGCGACGGCGGCGGTGCCGGTCGAACCCGTCGACGACACCGCGCCGACCGCCGACGCGGGCGGGAACGAGACGCTGACTGTCGAGCCGGGCGAGTCGGTGGCGTTCGACGCCAGCGCGTCGACGGACAACGACGATATCACGGCCTACGAGTGGGACTTCGGCGACGGAACGCGCGTGTCGGGCGAACAGGCCAACCACAGCTACGACTCGGCCGGAACGTACACCGTCACCCTGACCGTGACCGACCCCGCGGGCAACGAGGCGAACGACACGCGGACCGTGCGCGTCGCCTCGCCGCCGTCGGGGGGCTCCGTCGACGGGTCGTCCTCCAACGTCGAGACCGAAGTCGACGTCCGCCGGACGGGCGAGGGGTGGCGTGTCACCGTGACGGGCGCGCGACCGACCAGGCCCGTCGCCGCCACGCTCGGCGCCGAGACGGCGGCCGACCGCCGGAACCTCACAGTCGCGGCTATCCGGCTGAACCACAGCCAGGTCGACTACTTCTGGCTCGATTTCGTCACTGAGGACGGAAGCGAGCGCGCCCCGGCGTTCGCGGCGACCACCGGCGCCCGGTCGGTCGGAACTATCACCGTCGAGCACAGCATCGCCGACGAGAAGGTCGACGACGCGACGGTCCGCTTCCGGGTGCACGAGCGCGCACTGGACACCGCGACCGACACCGAGTCGGTCACGCTGTACCGGCAAGAGAGCGACGGCTGGACCGCTCTCCCGACGACGCTGGTCGACGAAACCGACACGCACTACCACTTCCGGAGCGTCTCGCCGGGGCTCTCCGTGTTCGCCGTCGGGACGGCCGGGCCCGCCTTCGAGGTGACCGAAGCGAGCGTCGGCGACGCGGCTATCGAGCCCGGACAGTCGACCGACGTGACCGCCACCGTCGCCAACCGCGGCGACGCGAACGGGACGTACGCGCTCGAACTCACCGCGGACGGCTCGGTCGTCGCGAGCCAGTCCGTCGACGTGCCCGCCGGCGAAGAACGGACGGTGACGGTCACCCCTGCCTTCGAAACGGCCGGGACGTACGCCCTCGCCGTCGGCGGCGAGTCGGCCGGCGAGCTAACCGTGCGAGCGGCGACGACCACCGCGGAGCAGCCGACGACCGACCGGCCCGCGGCCACCGCAACCGGAACGCCGACCGACGAGGCGGAGGCGGCCGGGTTGAGCCGCACCAGCATCGCCGCCGTGGTCATCGTGCTGGCGCTCATCGCTGCCGTCGGCGTCTGGTACCGACAGTCCTGAGAGTCCGGGATACTTTTACTCGGCAGTCGCGTACGTTCGGGTACGCGTGGCCATCACCGACAAGATATACGTCAAGAACCATCGGCAACTCGCCTCCCAGCTGGAGACGAGCTTCCCGAAGGGGGCGTTCAAAGGGGCGACACTCGACATCCTCTTTCAGGGCGAGGGGCTGGCGAAACTCGACGACGCCTCCCGCGACCGGGTGCTCGATTTCGCGGAGGACTTCATGGACTGTGACTGCCAGGCCGCCCCCCACTGTGGCTGCCCGGAGCGGAAGTTCATCAGCTACCTGCTGGAGCTTCGCGAACAGGGGCTGGGTCCCGACGCCATCGTCGACGTGATGACCGACGACTACATGCTGTATGCCTATCCCGGCGACGTCCTCTCGTTTCTCGACAACAGCGTCCGGACGCTCGAAGCCATCGAGACGCTGGCCGGCGTCGACGGGGAGCGCGAGATAGAGCGGCTCGCCGGCGAGCGGCGGAACCACCTCGTCAGATAGTGTCGGCTCGCGGTCCCGTCTCGGCGTCCGACACGTCGGACTGGTCGGCAACTTCGTTCCGGAGCCACTCGGTCCACGTCACCGTCCCGACCGCCCGGTCCGGCCGAGTCGCTCGCCCGTCCCGGAACGCGCGGACGGTCGCGGTGGGTATCGGCAGCCGGACGACGGGGCGTCGGAGTCCCCTCGCCGTCCGGTAGCTGCGAGCGAGGTCGCCGACGGTGTGAATCTCGGGTCCCGTTACCGGCGGCATCCGGCCGCGGGGCTCGGCGACAGCGTGGTCGACGAGCACGTCGGCCACCTCGCCGGCCGCGACCGGCTGTAACCGCATCGCCGTCGGCAGCGGCCACACCGGGAGCTTCGAGAGCGTCCCGGCGATGTCGGCGAGGAACTCGTGGAACTGCGTCGCCCGGAGGATAGTGCCGGGCACGTCGCTAGCCTCGACAGCCCGTTCGGCCGCCAGCTTGTGGTCGTAGTACGAGTACGGGATATCGTCGACGCCGACGATAGAGGGGTAGACGAAGTTCGAGACCCCGACGTCGGCCGCCGCGTCGAGCAGCCGCTCGGTTCCCGCGACGTCGACCGCCTCGGTGTCGCCCGTCGGCGCCGTCGCGGCGTGGACGACGGTGTCGACATCCTCCACAGCGGCGGCGACCCCGTCGCCGCTCGTGAGGTCCAGTTCGACCCACTCGCAGTCCCCGTCACCCGCCGGCGGCGAGCGACTGGCCGCCCGAACGTCGTGGCCGGCCGACTGCAGTCGCGAAAGCAGTGCCTCGCCGAGCGTCCCCGTCGCGCCTGTCACCAGTGTTCGCATGCGTCGACCTACGACCGGCTATCAGGAGTCGTTCCTGCCGCAACTACACGGGTGATTTAAATTATTCTGGAAAAAACGGCCAGCTATGAAACACGTCCGGCTGGAGCTGACCGCCAACGGCCGCGAGTCGGATATTCATCCGATGTACGACGTGCTCGCGAACGCCCCGTTCGTCGAGCGGGCGACGGCGCTGCAGTGGAACTGGGCGGGCGACACGCTCGGCATCCTCCACTACATCGTCGGCGATATCGAGGCTTACGAAGCGGCTGCGACCGACATCGACGAGGTCATCGAGTGCGAACTGGAGCCGGCCGGCGACGACGCGTTCTACGCGTACATCTTCGACGAGCTGACGCCGGCCTCGCGAGCCATGTTCGAGCCCGCCAGCTACAGCGGGCTCGTCGTCGTCCCACCGATGGTGTACCACGAGAACGGCGACGTGTCGATATCCGCGTTCGGACCGGCCGAGGTGTTACAGCGGGCCATAGAGCAGATGCCGGACCCCATCGAAATCACCGTCCGGTCGGTCAGCGGCCTGACTGGGCTCCCGCAGGTGACCGAGAGCTATCTCAGCGACCGCCAGCAGGCTGCCCTGACCGCCGGCCTCGAACTGGGCTACTACGACGTCCCGCGGGAGGCGAGTCAGGAAGACGTGGCCGCGGCGCTGGACTGTGCGCCCAGTACGGCCGCCGAACACCTCAGAAAAGGGGAGGCGAAACTCGTCAGCGCCACGGTCGGGTCACGGTAGCGAGCGCCGGGTCAGAACTCGTCGTCGAAGCTCCCGATGCGGTAGGACGCGTCTTCGTCCTCGCCTTCGTCCAGATCTTCGAGGTGGATGACCTCGTCCTGGTCCATCTCGTCCAGCTGGGTTCGCAGCTTCGTCACGTAGCGTTTGTGCTCCTCTAGCTGCTCGCGGAGGTGTTCTGCCTCCAGTTCCAGCCGCTCGTGCTCGCGGACGAAGCTCTTTGGCACCTCGACTTTCGGCGGGAAGCTCTCGGCGCTGCTCTCCTCTGCCGTCGCGGCCTCCAGTTCGTGGTCCGGCGCGACCGTCACCTGCCCGTCGTGGGCGACGAGCGTGTCGACGTAGTCGCGAAAGACCGCAGAGAGGGAGATGTCGCGCTCCTCCGCGATCTCGCGAAGCGTCTCGAACTTGTCCTCGCTGACCCGGAAGGAGATAGTCTTGTTTTTGTTCCCCATGGTTGGTTCTTACTCGTTACTCCTCATATTTAATCATTTGTCAGACGCTCGCATGCCACGGCGAGTGAGCACACACGAAACGGTTTATCCCCGGGCCATGACGCGACGGGTATGGACCCCACCGCACATCACTTCGCCGTCACCGTCAGCAATCTCGACCGCGCCGTCGCCTTCTACCGCGACACCCTCGGGCTCGACGTGCTGAGCGAGTTCTCCGTCGGCGGCGACGGCTTCGAGACCGGCGTCGGTATCGACGGGGCCAGCGCCGAGTTCGTCCACATGGACGCCGGCGACGCCCGGATCGAACTCGTCGAGTACACGCCCGAGGGGGACAGCCGCTCCGAGGGCCGACTCAATCAGCCCGGAGCGACGCATCTGGGGCTGGAAGTCGCGGACCTCGATTCGGTGTACGAGTCGCTCCCGAACGGCGTCGAGACCGTCGCCGAGCCACAGACGACCGAGAGCGGAACGCGTATCCTGTTCGTCCGGGACCCCGACGGCACGCTGGTCGAACTCCTTGAGACGTGAAAATCGACGGCGGCGAGCCGTCGTAGGTCGTCCGGATGGCGCCGACCCAGGGTCGGTGCCTACCCGTAAACCGCTACGACAACCCCTCTCAGTCGGCGCTGGCTTCCGCCGGCTCTTCCATGCTCTCTAAGGCCCCGACGACGGACTGCCGGTACGGCTCGACGTCGTCGCCGTACTCCTCGTGGGCCATCGCGACGTACTCGTCGATGTCCGGGTCCTCGGTGTCGGCGTCGGTAAAGCGGCGGATGCGGTCGAGCGTCCGCTCGGCCGCCTCGACGACCCAGCGGTCGCGGGTCGCTTCGTCGACCTGCGAGATGGACTCGGGGCGGACGGAGACGTTAACGTCGCCCTCGTCGGTCTCGTAGGTCCGGGGTTTGCCCACGACCGCCACGTAGGCCGGCGGCTCCAGCTCGCGCAGCATCGAGGCCGCGTCGGGCTGGTACTGCCCGGCGTACATGAAGAACGTGTCGCCGTTCGGGTCGACGACCCGTCCCTGCCAGTACTCACTGTCCTCGCCGACGTCCTCGGTCTCCGTGAGGGTGCCGACCAGGAACACACGGTTCGCGCGCTGACCCGTCGGCAACAGGACGTACACCGGCGCTCGGTCGTCGTCGGATTCCTTGAACGTGTAGCTCGCGTCGTTGAACTCGCGGGCGAAGACGCGTCGGGCGACTTCGCGGGTTGGTGTGCTCGCCATTTAGATCGACCTCGCTTTGATCAGCAGTTCGTCCGCATCCACGGTCCCGGTCAGTCGCTCCTGTTCGTCGGCCAGCACGTAGCGGCCGAACGTCGGGCCGGTGACCCTGTAGTACCGGCCGAGGATGTCCGCGCGCATCTCGTCGGCCACGACGGTCGTATCGAGCGCGTCCATCGCCATCTCCTTTGCCTCCTCGAGGGTGATGCCGGTGAGCTGCTCGGTGGCCTCCTCGTCGAAGATGACCTCGGTGACCTCCTCGCCGTCGTCCAGCACGCCCTTGATGCGGAGGTCGAACTCCCCTTCGACCTCGCCGTGTTCGCTACAGCGGCCGTTCTGGAGGACGCGGGTGCAGTCCTCTTCCGGACAGCGCTTGATGAGGCCCGAGCCCGACTGGATGTCGACCAGCGCGCCCTCGACCTCGACGTTGTCGTCGCCGACCTCGATCTCCTCGTCCAGCTCCTCGATGGTCGTCGTCCGATTGAGCTTCACGGAGAACCGGCCCTGGTACTCGTCGGTGACGACGTTGGTCAGGGCGTAGGATTTCCCCTCTTCGAGCTCCGGCAGGTCGGACTTCGACCACTTGGTGAACTTGATGGTGCCCGTCTCGTCGCCGAGCAAGCCGACCTGTGCGACCGCGTCGGCGCGGGGCTCCCACAGTTCGACCACGGTGACTCGAACGTCGACCCACTCCTCGGGGGCGTCGACGTCGGCGACGTCGACCTGCTCGTTGCCGCCGCCACCGCCGCCGAGCTGGTCGCGGTCCATGCCGGCCTCGTCCAGGTACGTGTTGACGACGCTCCGGCGGGCCTCGGTCGCTGGCACCTTGTACTCGTTGACCAGCGTGTCGAGACGCTCGAACACGTCGTCGATGTCGATGTCGAGCTGGTCGGAAAACTGCTCGTGTATCTCTTCAGCGTGGGTACGCAAATCTGACTCTGTCATGTGCTTTCACTGTCTCCGCCTGTTTTTCGATGGGAGACACCTGAGCGTTGGTCGCCTTCGGATATAAACGCTCGGACGGCAGGGTGAAAGTGGAACCCAGAGACGGATAACTGGATGGCGCGTCGGCCCCCGACAGCGTCGAGAAGATTGATTTGGTGGCGGCCGATAGCTTGGGTATGGGCGACGACGACGACCGACTGGAGCGCTTTATCAGCGGGACCATCCGCTCGGTCGGGAGCCAGCTTTCCGAGGCCAAACGCGCCTACAGCGACGGCAAGCGGGCCGCGATGGCCGGACTGCCACGCGACGAGAACGGCCGGGCGCGCATCGTCTGTCGCCGCCACGCCGAACGGCGTGCCGTCTCGCTGGACGAGCGGGCCCGCCCGGAGTGTTTCGACCCTGACCACCCCGACTGTCAGGGCTGTATCGAGGACATCGACGCCGGCAGTATCGAGACGTGGTGACAGCCAATCGGGGGAAACGGTCATTAGTACCGGCCCCGATGTGCGGGCTATGAGCGGTGTTCTCCGGCAGTTCTGGCTCACGGTCGTGCCGTTGCTGGTCGGCTTCTCGGCGGTCGGGCTGCTGGTCCTGGCCGCGCTCTTTCCCGAGCAACTGTTCGCCGTCGACAGCGTGGGCTACATCGCCACGGCCGCCGTCGCGCTCGGCTCGCTCGGGCTCCTGGTGTGGCAACTGGCCACGGGTGGCGGGTCCCCGAGAAACAGGTTCCAGCCGCCAGAGTAACGAGGTTTCGACCGATGGGAGAAACCTCGCTAGCTCCGCATCGACCCACCATCCACCGGCATCGCGATACCGTTGACGTACGACGACCGGGCCGACGAGAGATACGCCACCACGTCACCCAGCTCTTCGGGCTGGCCGACGCGGCCCAGCGGCGCGTCTGACCACGACGCCAGCCCCGCCTCGTAGGAGTCGTACTCGCCGCGCTCGACGGCGGCTTCGACGAGTTCCTCGATGCGTGGCGTCTCGTGAGCGCCCGGTAGCACCGCGTTGACGCGCACTTCCGGGGCGAACTCGCGTGCCTGCGTCTTCATCAGACCGATGACCGCTCGCCGGACCGCGTTCGAGAGGACGAGGTCGTCGATGACCTCCCGGACCGACCGGGAGGTGATGTTGACGACGGTGCCGGCCTCGGAGGCTTTGAGGTAGGGGTACGCGGCGCGGGTCGTCCAGACGACGCTCATCACGAGCAGGTCGTAGGCCGTGTACCACTCGCGCTCGGTGGTCTCCATGAACGGGCCGGGCGCCGGCCCACCGGAGCTGGTGACGACGTGGTCGAGACCACCGAACTGTTCGACGGTCTCCTCGACGAACGCCTCGACTTCGTCAGGGTCGGTGATGTCGGCCTCGACGGCCAGCACGTCGCCGTCACCGGCGGCTTCGAGCGTCTCGCGCGTCTCGTCGACGTGAGACTGCGTCGTGCCGCAGACGGCCACGTCGGCGCCTTCGCGTGCGAACCGCTCGGCGCTCGCTCGGCCCAGTCCGCTGGTCGCGGCGGTACAGAGAACGGCGTTGCCCGCAAGTTCGAGATCCATAGCCGACTCGACGGCCGAGTCGGACAAAAAACTCGGTGCCCTAGCTGCCCCAGAAGTTGTCGCGGCTGCCGAGCCGTTCGTCCGCTTCCTCGTCGTCGTCGTCGCCCTGGTAGCCGCTCTCGTCGTCGTCAGCGTCCTCGGCGTCCTCCTCGTCGCGTTCCAGTCGTTCGAGTTCGTCCGCTCGCGCGTGGTTCGACCGGACCTTGGTAATCTGGACTTTCGACCTGGCCGGCGGCAGGACGCCGTCGACCATCACGATGAACCCGTCCTCGGTCCGGCCGACGCCGGCGCCGCTCTCGTGGATGTCGTCGACCTCGACGACGACCTCCTGACCCGGCTTGACGGGCTGGCTCTTCAGGTCCGAAATCGGCTGGTTGTAGTGGTTACACCACTCGGCACCCCCGCGGTCGCCGTAGTGCGTACAGCCCATCCCCTCGATGCGTTCTGTAAAACTAGGGCAGTCGTCGGCGAGCGGACAGTCGGGCATGCCTCCGGGTAGAGTGGCCGCCGGCAAAACGCTTGCGACCTGCCAGAAGGCACAGGATACCACGCCGAGACTGCCCTGCGCTGGACTGAGCCAGCGCCGGGACGGCGGCCGACCCGCCGCCAGTGTCGGGCGCCACCGACCGCTATCAATCGTGAGTATTGCCGATATAGATATAAATAATAGAGCAAGCTCTGTCCGCGTATGAGCGATTACGCGGCGATATTCGGGCAAGGAGGGTTGAACGACCAGGTCGACGTCGACGCGCTCGTCCGGGAGATAGGGCTGGACCGAAGCGAGATAGAGTGGCGGAAAGACTACCTCGACTTCGACGCGGCCGACAGACAGCGGCTCGAAGCGCTCCAGCCGCTGTTCGAGGAGAACGCCGACGCCGTCGCCGACGCGTTCTACGAGAACCTCACGCAGTACGACGAGACGGTCGCGGTCATCAGCCGGTCGCCGAAAGCCGTCGACGCCCTGAAAGACACCCAGCGAGCGTACTTCGTCACGCTCGCCGAGGGCGAGTACGGCGAGGAGTACTTCCAGAACCGCGCCCGTATCGGCAAGCTCCACGATATCCTCGAAATGCCGATGAAGCAGTACATCGGCCAGTACGGCGTCTACTACGACCTCATCCTCCCGTTGCTGACCGAGCGGGCGAGCGAGCGCATCACGGAGCGCCTCGAAGCGGCGCTCGACGGGACGGCGACCGACGGCGGTGTCGCCGCGGCGAGCGAGGAGACCGTCGACGACATCGTCACCGAGGAGATCACCGACCTCCGCGAGGACATCACGTCGGTCCTGCGCATCATCAACCTCGACATGCAGGTGGTCGCGGACACGTACATCCACTCCTACAGCCAGAAGCTACAGGCCGAAATCGAGCGCCGCGAACGGCTCGCCGCCGAGGTCGAAGACGACCTCGAAACGCCGATTTCGGAGCTGCGTGACTCCGCTGACGGCGTGGCCCAGTCCTCACAGCAGATCTCCGAGCTGACGACCGAGCAGTCCGAGCGGATACAGTCCATCGCCGGCGAGGTCTCCAACATGAGCGCCACTGTCGAGGAGGTCGCCGCCAGCGCGAACGAGGTCGAAAGCAACAGCCAGCGCGCCCGCCGGCTCGCCGAAGACGGCCAGTCGGCCGCCGACGACGCGATGGGCGTCATGGACGACGTGGGCGAGGCCGTCGACGAGGTCTCGACCGACGTGGACGAACTGCAGGACCGCGTCGGCGAGATCGACGCCGTCGTCGAGGTCATCAACGACATCGCCGAACAGACCAACATCCTCGCGCTGAACGCCTCCATCGAGGCCGCCCGCGCGGGCGAGGCCGGGTCCGGATTCGCAGTCGTCGCCGACGAGGTGAAGTCGCTGGCCGGCGACTCACAGGAGCGCGCTCAGGAGATCGAGACGCTCGTCCACGCCATCGAGGCCGACACCGAGGACACCGTCGAGAGCCTCGACGAGACGACCGAACGGATCGAGTCCGGCATCGAGCGCGTCTCCGAAGCGATGGAGCTGCTCGACGACATCACCGAGGCCGTCCAGGAGACCGCACAGGGCATCCGGGAGGTCTCCGACGCCACCGACGAACAGGCCGCAAGCACCGAAGAGGTCGCCAGTATGCTCGACGAACTCGTCGCCCAGGCGGACACCGTCGCCGCCGAAGCCGAGCAGATCGCCGCCGCCAACGAGGAACAGGCCGCCACGGTAGAGGAAGTGTCCCAGACCGTCGACCGGCTGACCGAGTGAGGGCACGGGTCCTGTCGGCATGCAGAATCAAGCTCAAGAAAGGCTTCTGCATAGTGGGCTGTCAGCCCCCGCGACGAGCGGAGCTGAAGCGAACGACGTGTAGCCATCTACTATGACGATACGAAAGACGGCCCGCTGGCAACGACGGCTTGATAATCGGATTCTTGAACAGTTGCGTGAAATCGCTTAACGATAGCGAAGCAGACCGCTATCCTCAACGGCGTTTACACTGCCGGGTCACAAGTACAAGACCGGTGTAAGGTACTGGCCGACCCAGATTTAGTTGGTTTTCTGACTGAGGATTGTGATTCCGGTGCAGTTTTGGTAATTCTAACTGGCCTAAATATTATACTGGTTCAAACTTTTGCAAAGTTATCGACGGAGATGGATGGGTGGCTTCAGATGCAACAAAGTATAGATTTCATGAACAGCAGCCAAACTGGGTTAGCCTGGCCGCTGTTGCAGTAGCTGTTGATGATATTGAAGAATTCGATAGCAGATACTTTGAGATTATAACAAAAAAGTGTGGCGAGTACGGAATTGAAACAGAGCACCCGATAATAAAAGATTCAGATATTACTAGATGGGTGAAAGATTGGGAAAGGGAGGATGCGCGAAAGGAGATCGTACAGGAACTATTGACAATCGAAACAATTCGTGAAGTTCAGTTTGTAGAAACGTCTTTGCCACCACAGTGGGTCACTTTATTTAGAGATAACGAAGACGATAGGAAGAGAATGGAATCACAGGAGTTCATGAATAATATTTTAGAAAAATATTATAATATCATTGCCATCTGGGAATACCTTAGAAAAAAGAAGACACGACCGGAGCACCTACCATATGATACTTGGCCAATCCATAAAAATGTCTTAACAGACGACTTTGGCGGGCAAATATCCAAATCGTGGCTAGATGTGGGCGAATTGTCTAATAAAATAAGAGTCATTCCTCAAGGAGATAAAACGTATCCTCTTCTCTCACTTGCAGATCTAACCATGGATATGGTAAAGCAGCAAGTAGAGGAATGGGATGAAGAAGAGATATACAAGTTCCTAAAAGACATAACACCAGAGGACTCTGCTTACGTTGATTCTAAGTCTATCGACCACGGCATTGATTTGAGGCATATGGTGCCACACACAACTGATAGTATCAGAAGTATCCTCCATTATCCCAGTCCAACGGTTTATATTGAGACTGGAGATGAACTCTCTACAAAGAAGGTCAAGTCTCTAGATATATTTGAGCATGCTTGTAAATTTGCACAGAAGTCAGATGGATGTGTGAAGTTCTTTAATGAGAACCACGACCGAGATTTCATGGATTCGTCAGACTTTCTTATTTGCCTTGGAGATAATAAGGATCAATTAGAAGATTATGCCTCGTTGAATGATAGGAAATCGGTAAGCGTTCTTGATAGGAGTGAAGCAATCCGCCTGTTTCAGGATGAGCTATCGGCTTTCTCCGATTAAAGATGCATCTAGTACGTTGTAGAACGGTTCCTGGGAGGGAACCGAAATAAGGCGCGTCCTGGGAAAGGACGCGTTGTGTTTATTCATCACCACCGAATGTATATAAATCCTTCCAAGCTGTGTGCGCTGATTAAAATATGGAACAAACCGAAGTTGATTAATCATATTCAACAATTCGATCTTGCCACTGTGGACGACGATGGCCTCTAGATCAACGCCAATCTCCACGTATCGCTCATCGCTTCGCTCCTCACGACCGGGACGTTCCCATCGGTCGCGCCTCGTGTTCGTCGCAGAAGCGGGCACGGTGGGATTCTCACCCGAGGCCAGACCTCACTCCGCTCGTTCGGTCTGGCGTGGTTCGAATTCCCCTGCGTGCTGCGGTTCAGCACGCCTCGCTGTCGCTCGGCGGCTTCACGGGCACGGTGGGATTCGAACCCACGACCGTCGGATTAGAAGTCCGACGCTCTATCCGGGCTGAGCTACGTGCCCTCAGCGGGACAACAACGGGGAGCATCAAAAACCGTGCGAATCGGACGGCTGCACAGGACAGTAATACTCAGCGCGGACAGCCTGCGCTTCGACAGCGAACGATAAGCCGGACAGTCCCGCCCGTAGCTGTTTGTCCGGCCGGCATGGGCGGGACTGAAAGGGGCCAACCGTTCGGCGAACCCCGGCGACGCAAGGACCGCAACGGAGTGAGGACCGCAACGAGCCGCGGGAGTCGAACGGTCGGGGGCTTTCCGGCCGTTCGCGGTGCCGTTTGCAGTGGTCGTAGCTGGGCCGGCCGTTCGCACCGGCGACTTCGTACGTCACCGCTACGCACACGCCTCATTCCTCGGGGTGCTCGACGTTCCGGAACTCGAAGCGAGCACCACCGGTCGCACTCTCGGTGACGGTCACCGACCACTCGTGGACGTCGGCGATGGTCCGGACGATAGACATGCCCAGCCCGGTGCCGCCGTCGGTGGAGTAGCCGTGGTCGAGCACGGCGTCGCGGTCGGCTTCCGGGATGCCGACGCCGTCGTCGGCGACGAAGAAGCCGCCGTCGAGCGGGCCGACAGTGACCGTGAGACCACCGCCGTCACCCAGCGTCGCCTCGGCCTCGTCCGGCAAGCCGTGTTCCATCGAGTTGCGGAAGAGGTTCTCGAAGACGTGCAGGAGGTAGTCCTCGTCGGCGAGGAGCGTCGCGTTTTCGGGGACCGAAAGCGTCGCGCCGGCGGTGTCGACGTGGGCCCAGGCGGTGTGGGCGGCGGTGGCGAGGTTCACGGGAGCGACGTCGAGGCTGTCGCGGTCGACGGCGGTCAGTTCCCGGAGGTCCTCGACCATCTCGCTCATCCGGCGGATGGCGCGGTCGATGTCGTCGAGTCGGGAGAGGTCCTCGGTCTCGCGGGCGAGTTCGACGTAGCCCGAAGCGACCTGAATGGGGTTTCGCAGGTCGTGGGAGACGTACTGGCCGAACTGGTCCAGGCGTTCGTTCTGCCGTTCGAGCTGGGCGGTTCGGACCTGGAGCCGACCGCGCTGGCGGCGTTCCTCGGTGATGTCGCGGGCGACGACGACGGCGCCGGAGCACTCCCGGGACGAGTTCGTAATCGTCGAGACGCGGACGTCGTAGAAGCGCTGCTCGCCGTCGATACTGCAGTCGAGGATGGTGTCGTCGGCGGGCGGGTCGTCGCCGGCGACGGCGGTGTAGCAGGCGAGCAGCGTCGGCCGCGTCGCGAACGCTTCCTCGACGGGTTCGGTCGGGGCGTCGGCCTCGGGTGGCCGGCCGAGCAGGCGGTTCCCCGGCGGGTTCGTGTAGCGGATGGTCCCCTCGCGGTCGACGATGTAGACGGCGTCGTCCATGCTCTCGACGACGGCCTGTCGGGCCAGGGGCTGGATGTCGAAGAGGAAGTCGTTGACGTACGACCAGCCGATGGGCAGGGCGGCGACAGTCGCCCCGTAGGTGATGAGCTGGACGTTGGGCCACGGGTTCAGGGCCGGAATCAGTGTAGTGTGTTCCGAGAGAAAGAGCACCGAGAGGGCGAACTCGATGACGCCGACGGCGGTCATCACGGCGAGCTGGGGGCGGTAGCTGGCGAACGTGCGTTTCCACGTCGAGACGATGACGACGTGGGCGGCGGCGACGACACCGAAGATGTAGACGCAGTTGAGCCAGAACAGCGGCCCGAGGGTCAGTTCGAGCAGGAACAGCGACCCCATCGGGTCGAGCGCGAGCGCCGACCAGTACAGGTCGCCGGGGTTCGACAGGACGCAGCCGACGAGGCCGAGCCCGACCGCGGCGATGGGGACCAGATACCGCCGGACGAGCAGGTCCTGCCGGTCGGTGTAGCGGCCGGCGAACACCCAGAACGCCATCGCGAACAGCGGGCTCATCGCGTGGCGGGCGACGAACCACGGGCGCTTGGTCGCCACTGTCGGCGCCAGCAGCTGGGCGACGTACAGCGTCGACCACACGGCGAGTGTGAGCATCAACACCGTGTAGGTTCGCGCGCCCCGCGTCTCCCGCTGTTGCCACGTCACCCCGGCGATGAGTAGCGCGAGCGCAGTAGAGATTATCCCGAGGGCGACGACGGGGTGGATGAGTTCGGGCATAGTCCTGTACACCTCGGGCCAGACCTGTCAGTTACGACTGGCCACCGAGTGGTGTCTACACTGTCTACGGTACGTAAGTTTAGTGTAGCGGCCGAGCGTCCGGATGAAACTGTCCCGGGTACGCCGGCAGGGGTGTCGACGAGGGCGGGACGGACGCCGGTGGGGGCGGAACGGACGAGTCGGCGGGGACGACGAATCTGACGCGGAGCTATCCGTCGAACTCGACATCCTCGTCGGTGGCGTCGGCGGTCGTGATAGCGATGGCGTCGGTCGTCTCGACGGCGTCTAGCCCCTCGATAGCACAGAGGTCCGCGACCCGGTCCTGTGGCACCGAGACGGCGAGGTCGTCGAACTGGAGGCGTCGCTCGACCGTGGCGCCGGCGGTCGCCGCGGCGCTTGCGACGGCCTCGGTGTCGGCGTCGTCGGCCGTCGTCAGTGCGAGCGCGACCGACTCCCCCTCGATGGGGTCGTCGCGAATCGACCGAACGGCACGCGAGACGTACATCACTCCGAGGAGGGACCGCCGGGGCCTTGGTTGTGGCGCTCGGCGCCCGCCAGCCGGGATTCGGCGATGGCGAAGGCGAGCGTGCTCGCCAGCCCGAGCAGCGTGCCGGCGGTGAGAACGATGGCGAGATACTCGAGCGTCCGGCTCCCGAGGAAGAACGCCGAGAGCCCGTGAAGCACGCCGCCGATGGCCAGCACGTAGAAAGGGGCGTTGAGGTAGCGCCACTCGAAGGCGCCGTTGAGGTACTCGTCCGTGACCCGGCCCAGACTGGAGGTGATGCCCGCCGCGGCGAACCACTGGACGGCGCCGTTGACCAGCGCCGCCAACACCTCGACGACCGAGAGCGGCTTCGGCTGGGCCTCGTAAGCCGTGACGCCGCTGACGCCGCCGATGGCCAGCAGGGCGGCGGCGACGACGTAGGTGATGATGGTGATACGCCCGCCGTAGAAGCCGGAGGTCGCACGCGAGACGGCCCGGTCGAGCAGCCGCTCGGCGCCCAGCCCGCGCGCGAGGACGTAGAGCCCCAGCAGACCGGAGATGATACCCAGCGCCGAGCCGGGGTAGCCGAGCGACTCGACGGCGATGGTCATCGGATAGATGAGCAGGAGGATGCCGAGCGGGACGAGTATCGTCCCTCTGGTCTCGGGGTCGTCGAGCACCTGCTTGATGGTGTAGTACATCGATTCGAGGTCCTGTGCCTGCCGGACGACGACCCGTCGGACGCCGTCGATGCGGATGCGCGAGCGGATGACCGGCACCACCGACTCGTCCTGTGCGCCGTCGGTGACGACCAGCGCGCGCACGTCCTCGCTCGCGGCCAGCGAGGCGAGCACCGTGTCGACCTCCTCGCCGACGGCGCGGTTGGCGGCCACGTCGCCGGCGTCGACGCCGGTCACCGCCGCCACTTCGACGGGTTCGTCGTCGATTTCGTCGGCGATGTGGACCCCCTCGAAGAGGACGTTCACGTCCGAGTCCTCGGGGTCGGCACTGGCCAGCGCGACCGCTGCGTCGACGACGTTGTCGCGGCCGACGACGGGCGTCTCGACGTCGGTCTTGCGCCCGAGGTCGTCGTCCAGGTCCACGCACAGCACCAGCAGCATTGGTCGGTCGTATGCCAGCGTGGTTTAACTGTCTTCGGGCGTGTCAGACCGTCCCACTGTCGGTGGCCCGTCGCTCGACGACCAGCAACACCGCGAGCCCGACGATGATGAGGGTGTAGGAGCCGGCGGCCATCAGCGCGGCCTGTTCGTCGGCGTACTCCCCGGTCCGGAAGATGATGGCCTTCCGGACCATGGCGATGACGCCGGTGTAGATGACCAGCCGGACGATTCGGCGCGTCTCGCTCTCCTGGGTGTAGGCGACGACGGTCTGGTACACCTCGACGATGATAAAGAGGAGCAGGGCGGTGTCGATGAAGCCGACGACGACCAGCGGGTCGGTGATGCGGCCGGAGAGGGCGCTCATGAATATCTGGAGCCCGAGGTCGAAGACGCCGATAGCGAACAGCAACACGATGACCAGCGCGGCGACCACCTCGACGTAGCGGATGAGTTCCTCGCTAAGCGCCAGAAGTCGCTCGTCGAGGGTACCGTCCCGCTGGAGCGACCCGCCGACGGGCTCGGACTCCTCGTCGTCCATGCGCCAAGTTGTATCTCTGCTTTCATTAATCCGGTCACTACCGCTGGAGTGGGGCGGCGGGCGATAGAATAGCCCGGTCGGCATGTAGACGCACACCATACCGACCCGGATGCGCACGCTTTTTCCCGCTGGACGCGGTCCTAGCCGTATACGATGATTTCCGAGGGCTGCGAGCAATGTGCCAAAGGCGGCAAGATGGTCATGTTCGTCTACGGCTACTGCGACCAGCGAGACTGCTTCTACTGTCCCCTCGGGGAGAACCGGAAGAACGTCACCCAGATGTACGCCAACGAGCGCCCCATCGAGGACGACCAGGACGTCATCGAGGAGGCAAAGCGCATGAGCGCGCTGGGGACCTCTATCACGGGCGGCGAGCCCCAGGAAGTGCTCGACCGGACCTGCCACTATCTGGAGCTTCTCAAAGACGAGTTCGGCGAGGACCACCACACCCACCTCTACACCGGTATCACCGGCGGCCGCGAGAACATGCGACGGCTCTCGGAAGCGGGCCTGGACGAGATTCGCTTCCACCCGCCACTGGAACTGTGGGGCGAAATGCACGGCACCGAGTGGGAGGAGATTCTCTACATCGCCCGCGAGGAGGGGCTCACTCCCGCCTTCGAGATTCCCGGCATCCGTGCCGAGGAGGAATTCCTCGAGTTCCTCGACGAGGGCGCCGCCGACTTCTGTAACATCAACGAGTTCGAGATGTCCGACGGGAACTACCGCCGGATGCAGGAGGAAGGCTTCGAGCTCAAGGAGGACCACATGAGCGCCGTCGAGGGGAGCCACGACATCCTCGAACAGATGGGCGACCACGAGAAGGTGTACTTCTGTACGAGCGTGTTCAAGGACGCCGCCCAGCACCGCTCCCGGCTCAAGCGGATGGCCCGCAACATCCGTCGGGAGTTCGACGACACCACCGAGGACGGCACGCTCGTCTACGGGAAGGCGTGGGTCAGCGAAGCCCGGCTTCAGGAGCTGGGCGTTCCCGAGGAGTTCTACGCCGTCAAGTCCGACCACGTCGAGCTCGCCTGGTGGCTCCTCGAAGAGATGGTCGAGGAGGGCGACGTGCCCAAAGGGGAAATCGTCGAGCAGTACCCGACCTACGACGGGACCGTGGTAGAGCGGACGCCGCTGTCGGGTGGCAGCGGTGGCAACCGAGCCACAGCCGACGACTGAACGTACGGCGAGCGAAACGCAGTCGCTTGCGACCGCGGATGGCGAACGGGGGAGCTGTGAGCCAGCGAGCCGTTGCGCCGGAATCGAGCGAAGCGAGAGTCGGGCCTTTTTCGCGGCCCCGGCCTTGATATAGCCATATCGCGTGCTCTCGACGTGAGGCCTCCATGCGATTCGCCATCGACAGCGGTAAACTCCTGTACGCGCTCGGCGTGCTGTTCGCGGCGGCGTCGCTGCTGTATTTCTCCCGCGACGTGGTCTTCGATCTCTCGATTACGGTCAAGGCGGCGCTGCTCTGTCTCGCGTTCGTGGCGCTCTTCCTCGCCGGACTCACCGTCCAGCGGGACGTGCTGGACGTGGTGGCCTTCGCGCTGGCCGGGGTCACCTACATCGTCTTCGTGGGCTACGTCGTCTTCCGGTACGACCCCGGCGAAACGGGCACCTTCCTCCTGCTCGCGTTCTCGGCGGCGCTGTTCGTCGCGCTCGGCTACCTGCTGCGCGAGGGGACGCTCACCGTCCCGCGGCGACAGGCCGCCACCGTCGCGGCGGGGCTCCTGCTCGTGAGCGTCGCGCTGGTCGGGCTCGACGCCGTCGGCGGGGACGTGCGCTACGAGCTCTCGACGACGTCGCCGGTCACCGTCGGCCCGGTCGGCGACGGGCCGACGCCGTACAGCCAGCGGGAACACCGGGTCGGGACGCTGACCGCGAGCAACGAGTTCGTCTTCACCCGGGCGCTCTCCCTGCCACGGGTCGAGGGCTGTCTCGCCGGAGTCGGGGCGGGCCCACAGAACGACGTGTACCTGTCCTACGAGTATCCCGGCTACGCCCAGCCAGACACCATCGCCGGCGGGGCGACCCGGACCGTCCCCGTCATCGCCGACCTCCCGATAGACCGTAACCGGACCGAGCCGGTGACCTACACCGTCGAGCGCGGCAGCGACTGCAGCGTCGAGCGGTCCGAGCCGACGCTGCTGGTCTCGCTGGCGAGCGAGAACAGGCGGCTGGACTAAAGCGGCGCGAGACACTGCCGGCAGTAGGCGACGCCGTCGCGATTCCCCGCGCCGCAGTTCGGACAGCTGACCGTCGGCGACTCCGCACTCGGTGTCGGGACGAGCGCCAGACCCGACTCGTCCGACCGTTCGGCGCGCTGGCGGACCCGCTCGACGAGTGCGTCGTCCTGCATCGACTGCAGCCCCCGCCAGAGCGCGAGAAAGAGCAGCGTCGGCGCGACGACGACGAACAGCCCGGCGGCCACCCGGGCGGCGAGTTCGACTTGACCGAGTGCCATAGCGTGGCAAGGGACCGGAGTTACGAGAACCCTTCGCCGCTAGTAGTTGTACAGCGAGACCACGAACGGGAGCTTGTTGTACATCCACACCGCCAGCGGGATGCCGACGATAGTCAGCGTCAGCGCGTAGGCGACGCCGGTCCAGACGCCGCTGGCCCACCAGCCGACGAAGACGAACCACAGCGCCCGCACGGGAATCGAGTACTGCGAGCGGCCGTGGGTCTCGTCGACGTACGTCTCCCGCTTCTTCAGCGAGAGCACGTAGGGGACTTTGTTTATCAGCTTGATACCCAGCGGGATACCGATGATAGTGACGTTTAGCAGCCACGCGACCGAGAGCCAGAGGCCGGTCAGCCACCAGCCGACGAAGACGAACCAGACGGCACGGACGAGAAGCGAGGGTTGGTCGGTCATACGAGCGGTAGGGGCCGTGAGCGAATAAGCGATGCTAGTGGGATTGCCCGCCCGAACTGGCGACGGTGTAGTGCAACTGCAAGCAGGAGCGCTACGGACGGTGGTAGGACAACTCGATGCGGCAGGTCACTCTCCGCGTGACAGCCGAGAGCGAAGACGACGTCGAATCGGTCCTGGAGGCCCGCGAGCTAGACTACCTCACGATTCGAGACGACGGCAAATCGAGCGACGGACGGGACTCGACGCGCGGGTCAGCGTCCAGTACACCGAATCGCGGAGCGGGGACGTTCGGTCGATGCCACAGCCGGCGGAACTCCGAACGGAGCCCCGGTCAGCACAGGCTACCCCTCCGCGGTTCCCTGCGGTAACCGTCGTCGGGCGGCCATGCCGCCCGGCTGCTTAACAGTACTTCGTAACATGGTTTCATTATCTAGGATGGGACTCGAAATCAATGCCGCCGAGCAATACCGTTATACTTTCTCCCACTTTAAGTGGGAATATGGTCAAGGTGGATTCGAAAGGACGAATCGTACTCCCGAAAGAAGTGCGAGAGCGCCTCAATATCACTCCCGGTACAGAAGTGGACATCCACGAAAAAGACGGAAAAGCAGTCGTTGAACCTGAAGACGATCCCGAACAGATCATTGGCCGCATGGATCAACTCATCGCGGAAGCGTCATCCGAGCGAGAGGAGGTGAAACCGCTTGACGAAGGGACTGACCCCATTGCCAAGAAGCACAGAGATGCGATTCGAAGGGGAGCAGAGGAAAACAGCGATGAGTGACGCTGATGGGCCGTATCTTTTCGATGTCGGTGTGATCGCCCTGGCACACACAGCTGCTCCCGTTCGTGATTCTGCCCTCTCGTACGTCCGAGATGCCATCGCTGGTGACATAGATGCCGTTGTTCCGTATCCCGCGCTATTCGGAGCACACACCGTCCTGACGACGTACTACGGCCATTCAAACGCAAACGCCTCCCGTCTGCTCCAGAATTTCATGGACGCGAAGCGAATCCATTGGTACGACGGGATGTCCGAGGACGTAGTTCAGGATGGGCTTTCTCAGGCGAGTGACGCAAACGTTGGTGGGTGGGACGGGTACTATGCGCAGGTAGCGATAGATGAAGGGGTGAATACGGTGTTGACGATTGACGATGACTTTGACCGGTTTGAAGCGTTCGATACCGAGGTCATTCTCTCATCCGACGAATTTAGCGAGCTGAACAGATTTCTTGGAAACTGATTCCAGCCCTCAGACTGGATAAAGAAAACGGATTATCGGCTACTGTTAAGGAGGCCGTAGTTCCGTCTCCGCTCCGGTTCGCGGTTCCTTCCTCCGGTCGGAACCACGCTACTCCTCCACGGGCGCGGAGCGTCCCGTTACGGTACGTGGTCCCTCCGGTCGGAACCACGCTACTCCTCGAAGACGAACGTCCCGTCTTCCTGCACCCGCTCCCCGTCGACCTCGATATACGAGTCCTCGCTCATGTCGACAATCATGTCCACGTGGACCGCGGAGTCGTTCTGCTCGTTCTCCTCGCCGACGGTGTCCTCGTAGGCGCGGCCGACGGCCATGTGGACGGTGTCGCCCATCTTCTCGTCGAACAGCATGTTGTAGGTGAACCGGTCGATGTCGCGGTTCATGCCGATGCCCAGTTCGCCGAGTCGACTGGCGCCCTCGTCGGTCGAGAGCACCTCCGAGAGCAGGTCCTCGTTCTTGCCGGCACTGTGTTCGGTGACTTCACCGCCCTCGAAGCGGAGGGACACGTCGGTAATCTCCCGGCCCTGGTGGTAGAGGGGCTTGTCGAACAGCACGTCGCCCTCGACGCTGTCGGCCACTGGGGCGGTAAAGACCTCGCCGCCCGGGAGGTTCTTCTCGCCGTAGTCGTTGAGCGTCGGGTTGCCGGCGATAGACAGCCGAACGTCGGTGGTGTCGCCGGAGACGATGCGCACCTCGTCGGCCGGGTCTAAGATGTCGACCATCTGGGACTGGTGTTCCCGAACGGCGTCCCAGTCCTTGTTGACGGCGTCCCAGACGAAGTCCTCGTACCCTTCGGTGGACATCCCCGCCAGCTGGGCGTTGGCCGAGGCGGGGTACTGCGTGAGACACCAGGGCTTCGAGAGCCGCTCCGAGAGCAGCGGTTGCATCGCCTGCTGGTAGGCGGCGTTGGTCTCGGGGTCGACGTCGCTGGTCTCGGTGACGTTGGCCGACCCCCGGATGGCGATGTACTTGTCCATGGCCTCGTACAGCGCTTCCGTGTGGCCGGGCGTCTCGAACTCCTCGCGGTTTCGCAGGAACGCGCGCCGGTAGCGCTCGCCCAGCCGGTCCTGAACGACCAGCGGGTTCGCGCCCCGGTCGGCGGCGAGTTCGTGGAGCGCGACGACGAGGTCCTCGGCGACGGGATGAGCGTCGATGACGAGGTCGTCGCCGGCCTCCAGGTCGATGGAGTGGTCGACGATGACGGACGCGTGTTCGCGGATTCGCGGGTCCATACCTATGCGTCCGGCGTGGCGGTCAAACCCTTTTCGCCGCCGGTAGTCGGAACCCGGCGGTGGACACGACTGCACAGCGCCAAGGAGCACTGACTGGCTGTGGACAGTCGTGCTGTGGCGCGACCTGGGCCGCTACTTCTCGCGACCGCCCTGCATGCCCTCTTTGAACCCGAGGATGGTCCGCCGGACCATGAGATACAGGAAGAAAAAGAAGCCGAGCACGACCGCGAGGAGGGCGAGCGTGAGCGGACCGACATCTAACATAGCCGGCGCTTGACGGGCATCGAACATAGAGGTTTCGGGGTGGCCCCCTGGTGCGACTGTGGCGGGAGCGACCGGGCAGCGTCACTGCGGTCGCGTGACCGTCTCGAAGGTCTCGCCCTCGGGCGAGCGCAGGCGAACCCGCAAGGCACCGTCGTCGGTGTCGAGTTCGGCGTGGGCCGGCCGGTAGCGTCGCGGGTCGGCGTAGCTCCCGGGGTTGACGAGCAGGCGGCCGTCCAGCTCGGCGATTTCGGGGCGGTGGGAGTGGCCGACGACGACGATGTCCGCGTCCTCCTGACGGGCCAGCAGCCCCAGCGCGGTCTCGCTGTGTTCGTGGCCGTGAGCGACGAGGAGGCGGTGTCCCGCCCACTCGACGGTCGCGACGGCGGGCAGGCGCGCCCGGAGCCCGGGCGTCTCGTTGTTGCCGGTGACGGCGGTGAGCGCGCTGGCCTCCGCGTCGACGGCGTCGTAGACCGCTTCGGTCGTGAAATCCCCGGCGTGGACGACGTGGTCGGCGTCCCGAACGGCCGCCAGTGTGCGACCGGTCAGTCGGTGGTCGTCGGTGCCGTGCGTATCGGAGATGACGGTGAGCATACTCCCACTGCTCGTTCCAGCTATAAATCCAGAACCGCTTTCATCCCCCCTCGTGAGTGGAGAGTAATGGCAGGCAGCAAATCAGTCGTTATGGCCGCGCTCGTCGCCAACGGAGCCATTGCTATCCTGAAGTTCTTCGGCTTTCTCCTGACCGGGAGCGCAGCGATGCTATCCGAGACGTATCACTCCGTCTCCGATACCGGGAACCAGGTGTTCCTCCTCATCGGCATCCGCTACTCCGGTCGCAACGCCGACCGACAGCACCCCTTCGGGTACGGGAAATCACAGTTCTTCTACAGCTTTCTTGTCTCGGTGTTCCTGTTCGGCATCGCCGGCTGGGAGAGCCTGAAACACGGCTACAGCGAGCTGACGAGCCACGGCGGCCACGGCGGGGGAAGCGGCGGAATCGACTTCCTCTTCATCCAGTACACGCCCCCGGCGTGGCTGGACCCGCTGTGGGTCAACTACACCGTCTTGCTCGGCGCCTTCGCCTTCGAGACGTGGGCGCTCTACAAGGCCCGTGCGGAGATGCAGCGCCAGATGGAGCGCAACGACTGGGGCAGTTACAGAGAGGCGTTCCGCAAGACCAGCGACGTGACCACGCTGACGGCGCTGACCGAGGACACCATCGCGCTGGCGGGTATCGTCATCGCACTCGTGGGTCTCGTCCTCGCACAGATGACCGACAACCCGGTCTACGACCAGCTGTCGGCGGTCCTCATCGGTATCATGTTGATGGGCTTTGCCCTCGCGCTGGCCTGGGAGAACAAGCGGCTCCTGCTGGGCGAGAGCCTGCCGAAAGACGAGGGCAAGCGGCTCCGTGACATCATCGCGGCGAGCGACCACGTCGACTCCATCGTCGACTTCCGGACGGTGTATTTCGGCCCCAACGAGGTCATCGTCTCCGCCGACATCGCCTTTATCGACGGTATCGAGACCGAGGCGATGGACGATATCATCACCGGCATCGAGGAGGAGCTGAAGGCCGCCAACGGCGACATCCGCAAGGTGTACATCGAGCCCGAAGCGATAGTGGAGTCGACCGACGAGTCGGCGTAGCGACGCTACCCGTACAGCCCGATGTCCTCGGCCCACCAGGGAACGGGGACACGCTCCGTGTCGGTGTCGACCGTCATCTCGAAGGCGACGACCGTACCGTCGGGCCGGCGCTCCCAGTGGTCGACCTCTCGGATGATTCCGTCAGCGTCGACGGCGAGCCGTGACTGCACCGCGATGGAGGGGTCCGAGCCCGCCCCCCGGCCCGTGGCGTCGACCGCGACGACGGCGAGGACGCGGTCGTTCCGCCGGATCGTATCGACCCGCTGGTAGCCGCCGTCGAGCAGTACCTGTCGGAGACGGGCCCCACCGGACTGCGAGGGGACGTACGGGACCGCCGCGTCGCTGTCTTCGGTGACATACGCCCGCTCGGGGTCGTCGCTGGCCGCCCGGTACACCGTGCCGTCGGTCAGGATAGCGTCGTCGACGACCGGGCCGAAAGTCCGACGGACGCGGACGACGCCGCGCTCCCGGTCCACCCACACGTCACGCGTGTTCTGTGGCCCCGCCCGCACGACCGTGCGGTGGAAACTCCGGTCGGCAAGCGCCGCGTCGTGGCGAGCGACGACCCGGTCGATGTCGACGCTCCCGTTCTGTCCGGGGAGGTCGACAGCCGACGAGTCCGGGGTCGAGATGGGGACGGGCGTCACCGACTGCTCGTCGGCGCTCGGCCCGAGCCCGAGGCCGCTACAGCCCGCCAGAGCGACGAGCGTGACGACCGCTAGCGTGTGACGCATGGCCTAACGAGGGACTGGGGCGGCAAGTGCCTGCCGGCAGTTCGAGTGCGACCGGTTCGGGGCTTTGGCGGTTCGTACTGTCGGCAGCAATATCAGGCACGTATGATATCGTCGCGAGGGCCGAACCCTTTTGCCCGATAGCGGCCAACTACCCCCCAGTGACGACAGACGACGGCTATCTACGCTTTTTCCCCTTCGAGGAGCCCTACGACCACCAGCGGGAGGCGATGGCCACCATCTACGAGGCGCTCGGTGAGGGCGACGACGTCCTCTTCGAGGGGGCCTGTGGGACGGGGAAGACGCTGGCCTCGCTCGTGCCGGCGCTGGAACACGCCCGCGAGACGGGCAAGACCGTCGTCATCACGACCAACGTCCACCAGCAGATGCGTCAGTTCGTCGAAGACGCCCGCGCCATCACCGAGCAGGAGCGCCTGCGCGCGGTCGTCTTCCGCGGGAAGGGGTCGATGTGTCACATCGACGTGGATTACGAGGAGTGTCAGGCGCTGCGCGACACCACGCGCGAACTGGTCGACGTGGAGACCGACATCGCCCAGCTGGAGGGCCGGGAAGGCGAGCTGCTGGCGGCGGGCCAGGACGGCGACAGCGAGGCGATGGAGGCCAGAAACGCCGTCGTCGAGGAGCTCCGGGACCTGCAGGAGCAACAGGCCGAACTCGAAAGCGAGCGCTCGACGTGTGACCACTACTACCGGAACCTCACCGTCGACACCACCGACTTCTACGCGTGGCTGTACGATGACGTGCGCACCCCCGACGAGGTCTACGAGTACGCCGGCGAGCGGGGGATGTGTGGCTACGAGTTACTCAAGGAGGGGATGGAGGGCGTCGACCTCGTCGTCTGTAACTACCACCACCTGCTCGATTCGACCATCCGCGAGCAGTTCTTCCGCTGGCTGGGTCGGGACCCAGAGGACATCATCGCCGTCTTCGACGAGGCCCACAACGTCGAGTCCGCCGCGCGCGACCACGCCCGCCGGACCCTGACCGAGAACACGCTCGACCAGGCGATAGAGGAGCTCTCCGGCGTCGAGGACGCCCGCGCGGAGAACGCCGCGAACGTGCTGGGAACGTTCCGGGACGCGCTGGTCGAGACCTACGAGGACAGCTTCGGCTTCGGTGACAGAGAGGCGGTCGACGACCACTGGGACGACATCACCATCGCCAACGACGACCGGAAGGACGATCTGACGCTCGCCTTCTTCCGGGCCTACAGCGGGCCGGGCTTTCACGAAGAGGTCGACCACGCGCTGGACCTGGGCCGGGAACTCGACGAGCGCTACGAGGAACAGTTCAAGGACGGCGAGCTTGACACCCGCAAGGAGTGCCAGACGCTGCAGGCCGCGGGCTTTCTCTCGGAGTGGCTCTCCGAGTCCGACGCCGCCGGCCAGTACCCGGTCGTGAGCGTCCGCCGCGACGAGTCCACGAACGAGGTCTACGGCCGCGCGGAGCTGTACACCTGCATCCCCGAGCAGGTGACCCGCGAGCTGTTCGACGACCTCCACGCCGCGGTGTTGATGAGCGCCACCGTCAGGCCGTTCGAGGTGACCGAGGACGTCGTCGGGCTGGACGACCCCGTGACGATGGCCTACGGCGACCAGTTCCCCGAGGAGCGCCGGCGGACCTACGCCGTCTCCGGGCCGGCGCTGTTCTCCAGCGAGCGGGACGACCCCGAGACCCAGCGAACGATAGCGAGGACGCTCGAAGATATCATCCGCTTTACCCCGGGCAACACGCTCGTGTTCTGTCCCTCCTACAGCGAGGCCCAGCGCTACCACGAGATGGTCGCCGTCAGCGGCACCCGGTATCTGGACGAGCCGGGCAAACAGGCCCGTGACTTGCGGGCGGCCTTCACCGACGACGACGGGTCGGTCCTCTTTACCTCGCTGTGGGGGACGCTCGGCGAGGGCGTGAGCTACGACGGCGACGACGCCCGGACGGTGGTGGTACTCGGCGTCCCGTACCCCCATCTCGACGACCGGATGGAGGCGGTGCAGGACGCCTACGAGACCGCCTTCGGGGAGAGCGAGGACGACCAGCGGGCGTCCTCGGACGGCGAGGCCGGCTGGCGCTACGCCGTCGAGATTCCCACCGTCCGGAAGACGCGACAGGCACTGGGTCGCGTGGTCCGCTCGCCGGAGGACTTCGGCGCTCGCATCCTCCTCGATAAGCGTTACACCCAGGCCGCCGAGATGGAGATGCACGACTACGCCGTTCGGGGTCGATTCCCGCCCGAGGAACGCAGGGAGATGGTCGACATCGGCCCCGAGAAGCTGAAGTTCGCCCTGCTGAACTTCTATCAGGATATGGACGCCTACGACGGACCGCCGCCGAAGCCGTGAGCGGTGCAGACTGCGCCGAAGCCGTGAGCGTGTTCGCGCCGCGGTGGCCACGCGTCTCGCCGAAACAGCGACAAAAGTTAATGCGTCGATACCTGCATGTTTCGGACGAGATGCGCCCTCAATGGTCCTCCCTCCGTGATAGGCTCACAACCGCCATCGCCCTCGGTCTCGCGGTCGTCTCGTGGACCGCCGCGGCGGCCCGCGACGCGTCCGTGTGGGCGTTGAAGGCAGCCCGCGATGTCACGGCCCGGTTAGCGTCGAACGCAGAAACCGGACTCCGCGAGAGCCGTCGCCTGCTCGACGGGCCGGTCCGGACCCTTCTCCTCGGCCGCCGTGCGGTCGTCTCCGTGCTGGCGGGACTGCTCGCAGCGCCGCTGGCACTCGGGTCGGCGTGGTGGGTCGACACCAACGTCGGCTACGACACCCTCACGGAACTCGTGGCCGGGACGTGGTACGGGACGAACCCCGAGCTCGGTGTCTTCCTCGCCGCCGCTGTTCTCGTCGGCCTCGGTGCCGTGAGTGCGGGCCTGAACTCCGGTCTCGTCCCGACGAGCGCGCTGGTCGTCGCGCCCATCTTCGGCGCGGCGCTCACGCGCTACGGCACCACTGCCCCGGCGTACGGCGGCGGGACCGCCGTCGTCTCGCTGCCCGAGGCCGTGGCGTCGGCCGCGTACGTCGGCCTCGTCTTGGGCGTCCCGATAGCCGTCGGTGGCTTCCTGCTCGGGACCGCGCTCCGTCGAATCGGCGTCGTCGTCACCGACATCGGCGGGCCGTCCCGGCCAGCCGAGCAAGCCTGAGTCGACCGCCCGGCAGCGGTCACCTCGACGCCCTGCTCCGGGTGGTGTACAGCGCTCCTGGAGTGGCTGCCGACGCCGCCGACAGCCACGTGAACCGCGGCTCAGAAACCCGGGTCCATCTCCGCGCCACAGTCCGGACACCGGAGGACCGGCCCGTCCGCCCCGGCGGCCAGCGCCAGCACGTCGCTGTCGCACTCCGGACAGGGCTGTGCGAGCCGTCCCTCGGTCGTCTCTCTCGGCGCGCCGAGCGCCAGCGCGACGACCTGTTCGTCGCTCTCGTTGCGCCCCTGCTGGTAGTCGCCGGGCGCGAACCGAATCGCCTCGTGTGGCCCGACCTGGACCGTCTCGCTCTCTCCGGCCGGCTCCGAACGGAACTCGAACGTCGCCGTGCCGTCGACGACGTAGAACAGCTCTTCCTGGTCGAGATGGGCGTGGAGTCCCGGGGAGAACGCCTCACCGGGTTCCAGAACGTACCGGTTTATCGCCACGTCGGTCGCCCCGAGCGGGTCGGCGAGTCCGCGTCGGTCGACGTCACTGCCCATCGCGTGCGGTTCGACGTCTTCGGCGGAGACTAGCTCCATACGGGGCCGAGTTCGGCTCGCTGGCATATAAGGGTGGGAGCCGGGGTGGTCGGTCGACGGAGCCCGACGCCGAGACGGCCCGAAACCGGATAGTTTGAAACCCCCGCCGCGTTATCACCGGGCAATGCTAGTCGCGTTCGACTTCGACGGCACCCTCTCCGACTCGGAGATGACCGTGCTGCTGGGCAACCAGAACGGCACCGCGCAGGACATGGCCGACATCACCGAGCGGGCGATGAACAACGAAATCGAGTACGCCGAGAGCCTCCGCCAGCGCTGTGAGCTCCTGGCCGAGCTGCCCGACGAGCAGGCTCAGGCGGCCTTCGACGAGGTCGAACTGCGCCCCGGCGCGGCCGAGGTCATCGCGGCGCTGCGCGATGCCGGCGTCTACGTCGCCATCCTGACCGGCGGGTTCGACCGCGGGGTCGAAGCTGCACTCGAAAAGGAGGGGGTCGAGGTCGACGCCATCGTCGCCAACCGCCTGCCCGTCGTCGACGGGAAACTGACGGGGAACGTCCGCGGCCCGCTCATCGAGGGGACCAAAGACGACGCGCTGGAGGTGGCGACGGCTATCGTCGGCGAGGACCGCGACGACACTATCGCCGTCGGTGACGGCGCCAACGACCTCCCCATGCTGGAGGTCGCCGGGCTGGCCATCGGGTTCGAGCCGAAACCGGCCGTCGAGCCCGCGTGTGACGTGACCGTCTCGACGATGGCCGAGCTACACGAGCTGCTGGAAGACCGCGGCGTGCTATAGCTGTATACTTAGGTCGACACGGAGTGGAACCGCGAGAGTACCTCGTCGGGAACCGGATTAGTGTACTCGAAGGGTTCGTCCGCACACAGCCGCTCGAAATCCGTGTCAGTCGTTAGCAACACGTCGGCTTCGGCATGACGGGCGAGCGAAACGTAAAAACAGTCGTAGACATCGTGGTCCTTCTGGGAGCTGATTTCGTAGGCGTCGAGGACGACTTCAGGACCGACATCGACTGTTTCCATGGGATACTGGAGTAGTGAACTGACGGCATTTCTGGCGTCGACGGTGTCGAACCCCATGTCCTCCAACACCCACTGTACGCGTAGCGGTAAGTATCCGAACATAAGGAGCGTCCGGTCGCCCTGAAGTGTCGGCACGAGTTCCTCAGCGATGTAGTGATGGCCAGGATGGTCATCGACCAGTTGTATCGACAGAGCGTTGAGATCCGGGAGTACGCGCATCTATCGCCCACCGAACGTCCCTTCGCCTGCGTCACGGAACGTCTCCGGCCCCCAGTCCTCATCCGATTTGCCGGATGACAGCGTCCGGAGTTCAGGGAGCTCACGCACGAGTCTAATATCGGTCCCATCTCGGACGACTGTGAACGTAGTCCCGGCGTCAAGGTGCATCTCGTCGCGGAGTTTCTTGGGGATAGTCAGCCTCCCTCGGTCGTTGATTTCTGCATTACCGTACTCCTCACCGGAGTCTTCAGTCGAACTCATTGAATCACCATTATTTGTTCTGATTGTTCCTATCAGTATAAATCTTGGTGATTGTTGACTTCGATATCTGCACAGCTAATCGATGTCGCTGAACAGCCAGCAGACAGCGATTACGTCGACTGCCCGATAGCCTGGTCGAGATCGGCGATGATGTCGTCGACGGCCTCTGTACCGACGGAGAGACGCACCATGTCGTCGGTGACGCCGGCGGCGGCCTGCTCCTCGTCGGTGAGCTGCTGGTGAGTAGTCGAGGCGGGGTGGATGATGAGCGTCTTCGCGTCGCCGACGTTCGCGAGCAGTGAGGCGATTTCGGTCGACTCGACGGTGCTGCGGGCGGCGTCGTAGCCCGCTTCCAGCCCGAACGTTATCATGCCGCCGTAGCCGCCGTCGAGATACTCGCTCGCGGCCTCGTGGGTCTCGTGGTCCGAGAGGCCGGGGTAGGTGACCCAAGAGACGTCGCTGTGGTCGGAGAGGAACTCCGCGACGGCCATCGCGTTGTCGCAGTGGCGGTCCATCCGCGCCGGCAGGCTTTCGAGCCCCTGCATCGTCTGCCAGGCGTCGAAGGGGGACTGCTGGCAACCGAGGTCACGCAGGCCGCGGGCGATGGCGGCGTAGGTGAACGCGGCGTCGCCGAAGCGCTCCTGGAAGTTCACGCCGTGGTAGGCGGGGTTGTCGCCGGCGATTTCGGGGTATTTCTCGCTGTACTCGTCCCACGGGAACGAGCCGCCGTCGACGAGGACGCCGCCGACGGTGGTGCCGTGGCCGTGAATCCACTTCGTCGTGGAGTTCCAGACGAGGTCCGCGCCGTGTTCGATGGGGTTGCAGAGATACGGCGTCGCGAAGGTGTTGTCTACGAAGAAGGGGGCACCGTGGTCGTGGGCGATGTCGGCCAGTCGCTGGAGGTCCGGCGTCACCAGCGCGGGGTTGCCGATCGTCTCACAGTGGACGTAGGCCGTGTCCTCGTCGATAGCGTCGGCGTAGGCGTCGTAGTCCAGCGTGTCGACGAAGCGCGTCTCGACGCCGTTTCGCGGTGCGGTGTGGGTGTAGTAGGTGTAGGTGCCCCCGTACAGCGAGGAGGCGGTGACGACGTTGTCGCCCACGTCCGCGAGCAGGAACGTCGCCAGATTCAGGGAGGCCATCCCCGACGCGGTGGCGACGGCACCCACCCCGCCTTCGAGTGCGGCGAGCCGTTCCTGTAGTTGGCCGACGGTGGGGTTCATCAGCCGGGAGTAGATGTGGCCCGGCTTCTCCAGGGCGAACTGGGCGGCGGCGTCCTCGGCGTCCTCGAAGACGTAGGAGGTGGTCTGATAGATGGGCGGGGCTCGCGCTCGGGCTTCGCTGTCCGGTTCTTCCTGGCCGACGTGCAAGGCGTCTGTCTCGAATCCGCGGTCGTCGTCGCTCATACAGTGGAATACTGGACGTGAGCCGACTTAATTCCCCACCGAGTGGCCGACGGCGGATTTGTCGACGAGTCGTGACACACGAACGGAAGCGCTGCGGTACCGGCAGCCGACGCAGGTCTCGCAGCGGGACCGCCTCAGAACATTTCGGCGCGCTCTATCTCCTGGTCCAGCCGTCTGCGGAGCCACCAGTACTGGTAGGCCCGGTACACTGCGGCGAAGAACGCGGCGACGGTAATCAGGAACAGAGCGGTCTCGAGAAGCTTGAGCGGGAGCGACTGAGGAACGAAGACACAGACGGTCGCGAGCACTGCCGGTAACCACGAGCCGACAAACAGCCAGAACGACTCCCGAAAGCTACAGCGACAGCGCCGATAGAGCCGTCTGGGTTCTTTCAGCAAATCGAGACCGTCCGCCAGTGTGTCACCGTCGTTCAGGTCTATCCACTCCGGAAGGGAGCTCGTCCCGTCGTCAAGCAGCCCGCCGATTACCCACCGCGCCGTCGCGTCAGACGGCGGATTCCAGAGTGCGAACCCCTCGTCTCGCTTGGTGTCGCGCCGAATCGGCATCTCGCCGGTCCGCTGTGTCGTGGCCTCAGTCTGGACGCCACCGTCGGCCTGAACGAACGACGTCAGCGGACTGTGGGCCTCGATTACCTCCCAGCGGTGTCGCTGGAGCCGGCGTGCGGCGTCGTAGTATCGCTCACGCGGGTGGGTCAGCAACCTGACGAAGATGGTCCCGATGGCGCCAATCAACGCGACGATAAACGGTAGCATCGTCGTCAGACTCGAACCACCACCGGTGATAGTCGAAGGCACTGTCTGCAGCATACAGGCCTATACCCGGCCCCCCGATGTACTAAACTGAGTTGACATTATTCGATAGGCCATTAATGTATTTACAGGTATATAGTATTTTTGCCGCCATTGTTAGCAAGGTATGGAACTTACAGAGCTATTTGCTAGAAGTATATAATTTGCCGGCAGTTATCTAGTTTGAATCGGATAATCGATTGTGAAAATATATACCAGTGAGTCTATGTTCTTCGCGGGCAGATTCGGTGCGGTCGCCAGACGGTCACGGACACGTTCAGGTCAGCGGACGATAGAGCCGATATCAGGCGAACTTCCGGACCGTCATATCGAGCGTGTCGAGGTCGAGAATCGGCGCGTATCCGGAATCGGGGTCGATGTTGACGGACTTCTGGAACTCCGTCTGGGCCTGCCAGCAGCCCGAGTTCAGCGCCAGCACGTTGTGGTACTTCCCCCAGCCCAGCTTGTGGACGTGGCCGGTGTGGAACACGTCGGGGACCTCCTCCATCACCAGGTAGTCGCGGTCTTCGGGTGCGAGCCGGGTGTGGCCGCCGTACTGGGGCGCGACGTGGCGCTTCTTGAGGAGCTGGTACATCGCCTTGTGGGGCTCCTCGTAGCTCGCCTCCTCGTCGGGGAGCTCTGCGATGACCTCGTCCAGCGAGACGCCGTGGTACATGAGGACGGTGACACCCTCCACCGTCACGAGAGCGGGGTTCGAGTGGACCTGGGCGTCGTGGGCCGACATGATATCGCGGAGTTCCTCGTCGAAGCCGGGCTGGGGCTCGGCCAGTCGGACGGCGTCGTGGTTCCCCGGAATCATCCGAATCTCCATGTCGCCGGGGACCTCCTTCAGATACTCCGAGAACCGCTCGTACTGGTCGTAGATATCGATAATGTCCAGCTCCTTGTCCTGCTCGGGGTAGATGCCGACGCCCTCGACCATGTCGCCGGCGATGAGGAGGTACTCGACGTGTTCGGCCTCGGGGGTGTGGAGCCAGTCGGTAAAGCGGTGCCAGGCGTCGGCCATGAACTCCTGGCTGCCGACGTGGACGTCCGAGATGAGCGCCGCCTGCACGTGGCGGTCGGCCGTCGAGGGCTTGTGGGTCCGTGGCACGTCGGGGAAGTGCAGCGAGTCCACGAAGAGGATGCCGGCGTCGTCGGCGAGCGTCCCGTCGACGGCGATGACCTCGTCGAGCAGCAGCTGTTGCACGAGGTCGGCGATCGGGCGGTCCTTCATGACGAGACACGGGAAGGTCCCGTTGGTGTCTTCGAGTTCGACCAGCCAGTGGCCACTGGCCGTAGAGCGGATGTCCGAGACCATGCCGATGAGCGCGGCCTCGCTCCCCCCGGCCATGTTCTGGATGGCGTCCGTCGGGCGGTGGTTGACCCGGCCCCGGAGCTTGCTTGCGAGCTTCTCGTACCGGTCCCGGAACACCTGGACGAAATCGGTGTACTCCCCGGTGCCGGTCGAGTCGCCGGTCATGTCGTTGGCGACCTCGATGGCCCGCTCGGAAATATCAACGTCTCTAGACCCCTTCGTTTCAACTGGAGCGAGGGTTCCCCTGTCTGTCGACTCCGGTTCCGGCGTTCCAGTCGAAACAGAGGGGTCTTGCGTGTCGGGTGTGTCGGCCGCTGTCTCGCTGTCGGTCCCGGGCGTCGCCGTCGCGGCGGCCCGCGATTCCGACCGGTCGAGGACCGAATCGACGTGGTCGGCGGTGAGTTTCAGCGCGTCGTCGGGCATCGTTTCCAGTGCGCGGTCGAGCGCCGCGGCCGAGGACGGCGCACCGGCCAGTCGCGTCACTGCCTCCGGTTCGGCGTTGTACCCTCGGCTGGCCAGTTCGCTAACGATGCGGGCCGGCGTCGAGAGTGGCACACTATCTCTCTGCGCGTCGGCCCGCAAAAGCATAGCGGAGCCGACGCATCGACATGACATAAGTTTGAAAAGCCGGGCACGCCCAGGCCATCGTAGTATGGGAACCGACCGAGCGGTTGTCGGGTCATCCGGTCCGGAGGACGACGAGACTGGGGCGAACGACGGGGCAGGCGAAACGCAGGCCCGGAATCGCGCCATCAGGGAGGTCGTCACCATCGTCGCGAGCGTCCTCGTCCTCGGCGTGTCGGTCGTCGCTATCAGCGGCGTCTGGCCCCCCCTGATGGCCATCGAGAGCGGGAGCATGGAGCCACACATCGACACCGGCGATATGGTGTACGTCGTGGCGGAAGACCGGTTCCCGGGCCCCGGGGCCCGACACGGCGTCGTGACCGCGGCGGCCGCAGAGGAGTCCGGCTACGACCGGTTCGGACAGCCCGGAGACGTCATCCTGTACGAACCCAACGGGAACGACGACCGGACACCTATCATCCACCGGGCGATGTTCTACGTCGAAAGCGGGGAGAACTGGTACGACCGGACGGACCCCGACGCGGTCGGCGGCGCTGAGAGCTGCGTCGAGCTGACACACTGCCCGGCACCGCACGACGGGTTCGTCACCAGAGGCGATGCGAACGGGAAGTACGACCAGGTGCGACCGACGGAGAGCACGGTCGTCCGGCCCCGCTGGGTCATCGGCACCGCCGAAGCTCGGGTGCCGGAACTCGGGTGGCTCCGGTTGTAATCACAACGGAACGTTGATTGCTCGCCTCCCGGTATCCACGATAGGAATGTCCGGTGACGACGGGCCGCCTTCGAGCGACGGGGAGCCACCACAGATCGTGCAGTACGGCATGGACATCGTCGGCAGCGCCGGCGCCGTCATCCTCGTCGGCCTCTTGCTGTTTACCGTAAGCGGCGTCTGGCCGCCGCTGGTAGCCATCGAGAGCCCGAGTATGGACCCCCACATCGAGAAAGGCGACCTCGTGTTCGTGATGGAAGAAGAGCGGTTCGCGGGCGAAAACGCCAGACGGGGCGTCGTGACCGCGGCGGCCGCAGAGGAGTCCGGGTACGTCCGCTTCGAGCAGCCCGGGGACGTCATCGTCTACGAACCGGACGGCGACACCCGGCGGACGCCTATCATCCACCGGGCGATGTTCTACGTCGAGAACGGCACGAACTGGTACAATCGGGCCGACCCCGACCACATCGGTGGGGCCGACAACTGCGGCGAACTGGCCAACTGTCCGGTCGAGAACGGTGGCGGGTTCATCACCAAGGGCGACAACAACAACCAGTACGACCAGGTCGGCGACAGCCCGATCAGCGAGCCGGTCAAACCGCGCTGGGTCATCGGCACCGCCGAGTACCGCGTCCCGCTGCTGGGCGAGATACGACTGAGCTGGAATCGGGCCGCGTGACCCGCCTCGGCCCGCTCCGCCCGTAGAACGTGACGATGGCGGTCGCGGGCTCCCTCAGTTGTCGAAGCGGGCCTGCACGAACGGCTGGACGTCGTCGATGTCGCCGAGTCGGGAATCGGAGAGAAGCACCGCCTCGGTCTCCTCGGTCGGGACCGACAGGGAGATCTCCTTCGTCCGGCCGTACCGACCCTTCGAGACGACGACGGCGTTGACGATGCCCAGCATGTCCAGTTCCGAGATGAGGTCGGTGACGCGGCGCTGGGTCAACACGTCGGCGTCTATCTCCGCACAGAGGTTCTTGTAGATGTTGAACACCTCGCCGGTGTTGATGTTGTGGACGCCGTTTTTCTCCAGCAGGATGATGGCAAAGAGGACGATTTTCGACTGCGTGGGCAGGGTGCGGACTACCTCGACCACGCGGTCCAGTTCGATTTTCTCCTGGGCCTGACGGACGTGGTCCTCCTCGACCTGGTCGATCTGGTCGCGCTCGGCGAGTTCACCGGCCGTTCGCAGGAGGTCCAGCGCCCGGCGGGCGTCCCCGTGTTCCTGTGCGGCGAAGGCCGCACACAGCGGGATAACGTCCTCCGTGAGAGCGCTACCCTTGAACGCCACGTCGGCGCGGGCTTGGAGGATGTCCCTGAGCTGATTGGCGTCGTAGGGCGGGAAGACGATCTCCTCCTCGCCGAGACTGGACTTGACGCGCGGGTCCAGGAAGTCGGTGAACTTCAGGTCGTTCGAGATGCCCATGATAGAGACCCGCGAGTTCTCCAGTTCGGAGTTCATCCGGGAGAGGTTGTAGAGGGTGTCGTCGCCCGATTTCTCGACCAGCTTGTCGATTTCGTCGAGCATGATGACGACGACCCGCTCGTGGTAGTCGACGGCGTCGAAAAAGGAGCTGTAGACCCGGTCGGTCGGCCAGCCGGTCATCGGGACTTCCTCGAACTCGTCTTTGTCCTCGGCGAGTTCGTCGATGGCGTCTTCGAGGGCGTCGAGGGTATCGTAGTCGCTCTCTCCGAGGACGGTCGCGTCCTCGCGTGCGCGAGACTGCAGGTCCTCGAGCGCCGCGATCTGCTCGTCGATGACGTCGAGGTTCTTGTTGATGAACTTGTTCGCGAGCTGGGCCAGCACGCGGTACTGGGTGTCGGTCACCTCGCAGTTGATGTACTCGACCTCGCAGGGGACCTCGTACTTCTGGGAGGTCGTCTCCAGTTCCTCGCTGACGAACTTCGCGCTCGCCGTCTTGCCCGTCCCCGTCTTCCCGTAGATGAGGATGTTCGAGGGCGTATCCCCGCGTAGCGCGGTGACGAGGATGGTCGCCATGTTGTTTATCTGCTCCTCGCGGTGGGGAAGCTTGTGTGGCGTGTAGGACGGACGCAACACCTCCTTGTTCTCGAAGATGGGTTCCCCTTCCAGCAGATCGTCGAAGAGGCCCCGAGAGGCCTCGTCGGAGGAGTCGCCCGTGCCGGTGTCGAGATTGTCGAGAACGACGTCGTCCAGATCCGGCGTCGATTTGTCGTCGGTCGAGCCGATAGCTGTCGAGCGACCGGCGTCGTCGTCCACCGAATCGATAGCCGTCTCCGGGTCGTCGTTTGAATCAGTCATTCTCGGAAACCTAACCCCCCCATTTCGAGTGGAGTGGAGCGTGCGTACCGCTAGATCGGACGTGAGGAGCGTGTTTCGACCACCGTTGGCGGGTCGCCACACGCACAGGTGCGTCCAGTTGAACCACATGAACCCGTGGCTGAATAGATATTAAATATTTCGGTCGAAGTGGGGGTTTCGCTCGACGTGAAGAGGGGGTGAGAGTCCCGGGAGACCCCACTGTAAGGAGGACAACGGCACGGTAGAGCTCCCGAGACGGTACGCGGACGCTACTGCTGTGTTTCGGTTCGAGTCGGCGGAAGCGTGCCACTGCAGGCGAACTGGAGGAGGGTCGGCACAGTCGGGGTTCGAGTTCGACCGGTTCCGAGCGGTGCAGTAGGGAGTGGATACCCCGGTCCAGCGGCTATCGTGAGAGCGTGACCCACGATATCCACTAGACCCCCCCACCCCTTCGTTTCGGGTGGAACGGAGAAGAAGGGTGGGTGGGGGGTCAGACGAGACGGAAAGGTTGCGCTAGTCTAGCGAAGATTTAAATATGATACCATACAACCAAACCCGTACCAGAGAGAAAAGAAAAACGAGACAGGTTCTGCAGTGCTAGACTAGAGGTAGCGTCAGTTTCGACCGCTGATTCCCTAGTCTAGCTCGCGACGCCATACCTCACACATCCCCTTCGACAGCCGTTTCCCGGGGCACCCTCCCGGGCCCCTTCCCCGTTCCACCTGAAACGAAGGGGTGGGGGGCATCCCAGTATCGTCCGGTCACGTTCAGTGCCGTTCGTCCGGGTTCACCACTGCTCTGGACTCTCGTCTCGACCGGACGGTGCTGTTGCAAGCGCGCTCGCGGCCCCCTGTTTCCCGTCCGACGGAGTCTGGGGACTCGGAGTGGTCGGTCACTAGTCCCCTCCCCCCTTGGATTCGGGTCGACGGACTGGACACGATATCTATCCCGACTCGAATCTGACGTGCCGGCTTCTTGCTCGGCGACGCGCCTTCGAGCACACGAGCTCGTCGGCAGTTACGTACCAGTTATATGATTCCACGTGCCATCTCGCCCTCACTTTCGCTTGGAACTGGCGCGCGTAGCGACCCTGACGGCCCGGCCGACGACCTCCCTGTCCGGAACAATTATGTAAAAATTATGCTATTTGTCTGACGTAGCCTTAAGTGAATTCCCGCATCTGTTGGAGGTAGAAGCCGCCATACCGGCACGTCCGGGCGGCGGGAGGATAGGATGGGACTGCTTACAAACCTCAAAGATAGCATTTCGAGGGCGGCGGCGTCGCTGTTCTCGGAAGAAGACCCGAAGCGTATCGGCATCTACGGACCGCCCAACGCGGGCAAGACGACGCTCGCGAACCGTATCGCACGCGACTGGACCGGCGACGCCGTCGGCCCGGAGAGTCACGTGCCCCACGAGACGCGGCGCGCCCGCAGGAAAGAGAACGTCGAAATCGAGCGAGACGGCAAGAAGGTGACTATCGATATCGTCGACACGCCCGGCGTGACGACGAAGGTCGACTACACCGAGTTCCTCGAACACGACATGGAGAAAGACGACGCCGTTCGTCGCTCCCGCGAAGCCACCGAAGGCGTCGCGGAGGCGATGCACTGGCTCCGCGAGGACGTCGACGGCGTCATCTACGTGCTGGACTCCTCGACCGACCCCTTTACCCAGGTGAACACGATGCTCATCGGCATCATCGAGAGCCAGGACCTCCCGGTCCTGATTCTCGCGAACAAGATCGACCTGGAGGACTCGTCGGTCCAGCGAATCCGAAACGCCTACCCACAGCACGAGACCATCCCGCTCTCCGCACTGGAGGGCGACAACATGGACGAGGTCTACGACAAAATCGCGGAGTACTTCGGGTGAACTAGCATGGCAGAAGTGAAAGACCCAAGCGACGGTGTGCAGATCGACCTCATCAGCGGGGAGCGCATGGACGGGCTGACCTCCATGGAGAAGATCCGGCTGATACTCGACGGTGTCCGGGACGGCAACATCGTCATCCTGGAAGAGGGGCTCTCCCCCGACGAGGAGTCCCGGCTCATCGAGGTCACGATGACCGAGATCAGCCCCGACGAGTTCAACGGCATCGAGATAGAGACCTACCCGAAATCGGAGGCCGCCGACGCGAGTCTCCTCGACCGCATCATGGGCAAGGAGTCGACGAAGAAGCTCACCGTCATCGGGCCGGCCAACCAGATAGAGACACTCCACAAGGACAAGAACCTCATCAGCGCGCTGGTCTCCCGGAAATAATGCCACATCAGTGCACGAACTGCGGCCGCGGGTTCGACGACGGCTCCAAGGAGATGCTCTCGGGCTGTCCGAACTGTGGCGGCAACAAATTCCAGTTCCAGCCCGCGGACACCTCGAGCCCGCCGGACCCCGAGGCCGAGCCCCCCGAGCCGCCCGAACCCCCGGGCGCCAACAGCACCGTCGCGAAGACGGTCGGCAAGACGGCGGCGACAGTTCGGGATATCGTCGGCGGGAGCGACAAGCCCAGCGTGGGCGCCGAGCCCGACGACGCGGTGGGCGCCGGGCCGACCGACACGGTCAGTGCCGGCCCGACCGATACCGAGGACGCCGCGCAGGCGAGCGCCCGCGGGGAGGTCGTCTCGCCGGACGAACTGCCCGACCACACGGGCGAGGGCGACCACCAGTTCCAGCCGGTCGGGACCGAGGCGGAAGCGACGACAGCGGACGACTCCGGCGACCGGCCGGACCTCCAGGAGCTCCGCGAGGAACTCAACAACCAGTTCGAGTCCATCAAAGTGCTCGAACCCGGTCAGTACGAACTGAACCTGATGGAGCTGTACGACCGCGAGGAGTACATCGTCGCCCTGCAGGAGGACGGCCGGTACTCCATCCAGGTCCCCGAGACGATTCGGGAGTAGCCGACGCGCCGGCCTCCGTTTCTCACTGCTCGCCCGGCGACGCCACAGCGACCAGCGTAGGCGGTCACGTGTACCCGGTTTCCGACGTATTATCGGTTGGTTCGGGATAAAATTAAGCCTACCCTGAATATTAATACCCGACAGACTGTCTGATTCGCCTATGCGTAGCTTCGCCGAGCGAGAGGGGAGCTGATGGCCCGAGTCCGAACTGCGCTGGTGTCGTTCGTCGTCGCCACGGTGCTTGCGGTGCCCGTGATGGCGGCCCCGGCGGACACGTCGATATCCGGACCGCAGGAGGTCCGTGCCGGCGACACGGTCACGTACACGTTCACCGTAACGAACACCGGCGACGAGATGAGCGGCTACGTGCTGGACGTCACCCTGCCCGACAGCTGGACGGTGACCGACCGGGACGACGACGGCGACAACTGGCGGGAAGACGGTACCCAGTGGGTCTGGCTCTCCGTCCAGCCGGCGGAGAGCAAAGACCCCTCGCTCACCGTCTCCGTGCCGAGCGACGCGAGCGCCGACAGTGAGGAGATCACCGCTTCGGTCTCCGATGCCGACGGCGTGCAGGCGACCACGACCGAACAGGTGACCATCAGTGGCGGTGACGACACCGGCGACGGCTCGGACGATGGGACGACCGGCGACGGCTCGGACGACACCACCGGAACGCCCGACGATGGGGCCGCCGGGACGACCGACGACTCCGACGCCGGCGGGAACGAGTCAGCGTCGGCGACCGGGACGGTCGAAACGTCGGTCACCACGAGCGGGCAGACGGCCGTCCTGACGGTCGAAAACGCAACGGCCGGCCAGCGGCTCTCGACCGGGCCGGTCGGTATCGGCGCCGACGGTTACGAGATACGGAACGTCTCGGCGAGCGTGCCCACAGACGGCGACTACGCGCTCCGCCTGAACCACACCGCGGGCGTCGACAGCAGGGGTCGGACAGCTATCGGCGGGCTCGCAGTGACCGATTCGGCTAACGCCTCGGTGAGCCAGTCCGTCTCGATGCAGGTGGCTGTGGCCCGGTCGGCCGTCCGCCGGAAGTCGCTCGGCCCGGTGTTCGAGATAACGACTACCAGCGGGGCGCCCGTCGAGGCCACCCGAGTCCGGACGACAGAGAACGCCCTCGTCTACGACATCACGTTGACACCGGACACCACGCTCTCGTTTGTCACGCGAGCGCCGCTGCGCCAGTCGGACGTCGGCGTCGACTGGGCCAGCCCCGACGGCACGCTCGTCGCCCTCGTCGCGAGTCTCATCGGGACAGCCCGCTATCGCCGACGCACCGAGACCGAGGAAGAGTGAGCGGCGGCCGGTGACCCCTCTCAGGCGATTTTCCCGTACTGCTCTTCGAGCTTCTCGGCGGCCTCGGCCATCAGCTCCCGTTCGTAGTCGTCGAGGTCCCACTCGACGATCTCTTCGACGCCGTCGCTTCCCAGCCGGACCGGGACGCCGAAGGCGGTGTCCTCGTGGCCGAACTCGCCGTCGAGCTTGACCGACGCCGGCAGCACCGCGCCGGTGTCGCGGAGGACGGCTTCGACCATGTGGGCGACACCGCGGGCCGGCCCCCACTCGGTCGCGCCCTTGCGCTCGATGACGTCCATCGCGGACGCCTGGAGGTCGCCGAGGATCTCCTCGCGCTCGTCGGCCGAGAAGTCGGGGTCGCGGCCGTCGACGCGGACCTTCGAGAACACGGGCACCTGTGCGTCCCCGTGTTCGCCCAGAATGGTCGCCTCGACGTTCGTCGTCGGGGCGTCGAACCGCTCCGCGAGGACGTAGCGAAAGCGCGCCGAGTCCAGCCGACCGCCAAAGCCGATGACCTGCTCGCGGGGCCGGTCGCCCGCCTCGTAGAGGTGGCGGTTGAGCAGGTCTACGGGGTTCGAGGTGGTCAGCGAGACGTAGTCGTCGTTGTGCTCGTCCAGCGAGGACTGGATGTCCTCCATGATGGGGGCGTTGTCGCCCGCCAGGTCGATGCGGGTCTGGCCCGGCTGGCGCGGGATGCCCGCCGTGATGACGACGACGTCGGAGCCGGCCGTCGCCGCGTAGTCGCCCTGTCGAACCGTCGTGTTCGAGTCGTAGGCGATGCCGTGGTTCGTGTCCGCGGCTTGCCCGATGGTGTCTGCCTCCTTATCGGGGATGTCGACGAAGACGACTTCGTCGGCGATATCGCGGAGGGCGATGTTGTACCCCGCAGCGGCACCGACGGTTCCGGCCGCACCGACAATGCTTACCTTTGTCATACCGGGTAGGAGTCGTGACCGAGAGGAGGTAAACGCTTCTTTTTCGGCCGTGGCGAGTCCCTCACCCGAAACGTACCAGTCGGGTTCGGTACCCGCCCCACTCCGCTCGCGGACAGCGGCGTGCGGACTGCGCCCGCAACGCATAATCCGCTCGCACGTCTCCACCCGTACATGAGCGACTTCGACAAGGAAGCCGAGCGCGAGAAATTGCGCGAGAAGTACGGGCAAGAGGAGGAAAAGCGCAAAGCGACCGAGCAGATGAGCGAGTTGCTGTTGAAGGGCGCGACGATGACCAACGCCCACTGCACGGACTGTGGCGACCCCATCTTCCGGTACGACGGTCAGGAGTTCTGCCCGACCTGTCAGAAACCGGTCGCCCGCGACCAGAGCGCTGGCGACGGGGACGCGGACGACCGGGGCGACCACATCGAGGTGGCCGACCCGAGCGACGACGCCACGGTCCAGTTCGGTGACGGAGCGGCTGCTGACGCGGCTACCGAGGACGCGGCCGATGCACAGGCCGACTCCACCGAATCCGAGCCGACACCGGCGGCCGACGCGCAGACCGACCCCGCCGAAACCGAACCGAAACCGGCGGCTGACAAGCAGACTGAGCCAGCCGAAACCGAACCGACACCGGCGACCGACCCCACCCGGACGATTCCCTCCGGGGACCCCGGTCGAACGCAACCGTCGGGCGACGGCGCTCGCGACCGGGCCGAGACGCCGTCGGAACCGACGACCGACCGGCGACCCGCTCCCGAGTCGCCACGGGGCGGGCACGCCGGGGAGTCGGTGACCGCGGAGCTGTCGGCGGCGGAGTCACTGCTCGCGGAGACGGTCCATCGGTTCGCACAGCGCGCTGCCGACACCGACGACCCGAGAACGGCTCGCGAACACCTCTCGGCGGCCCGCGAGGCCGCCGAGGCGCTCGACGCGGTGCGGTTCTGACCTAGCTGTCCGCCGGCGCGTTCGTGGACGGCACCTCGCTCCCTACCGCTCGGTTGCGGTCCACGAACTCCAGCACCGAATCGACAAGTGGCACGTCGAGCGTCGCCTCGGTCTCGGTCGAATCGACCCGTAGCGTTCCGTCGGCAGCGGTACAGAGCACGAACGCCGGTAGCCCGTCGACCGCTCGCTGGAGCGGTCCGAAGGCCCCGAACTCGTCCGGTCCGTCGGCGTCCGCCGCCGGGTCGGCGAGCAGCGGGAACGGCAGGTCGTACTGCCGGTCCCACACCCGGGCCCGCTCCCGGATGTCGGGCAGGACGGGGACGACGGTCGTCGACCGCGCCCGGAACTCCTCGCAGTTCTCGGCCAGCGTCCGGACGAGTTCCCGCGACCGCGAGCAGTAGTGACTGCCCAGCAGCACCACGAGCAGACACTCCCCGCCGGCAGCGAGGCTCGCGGACTGTACCGTGTCGCTCCCCTGACCCACGTTCGGGAGCTCGAAATCGAGTCGGCGACTCTCGTGTTCGTTCACAGGCTGACCCCCTGCATGGGACTGTACCCCACTCGCAAATGAAACTTCCCTTCGGTTCATTGCCGTTTCCGACCGCAGTATTGACAATTCAGGGCTCGTACTCGCTGCCGACGACGGACCGAATCCGTTCGGCGGTCACGTCGCCGATGCCCTCGACCTCGAGTAACTCCTCGTGGGGCGCGGTCATCACCGCCTCGACGCTACCAAAGTGGGCGAGCAGGCTGCGGGCCGTCACGGGGCCGACCTCGGCGACCGAGGCGACCACGTACTCCTGTTGCTCGGCGACGGTCTTGGACTGTTTCTCGCCGTGGACGCTCACCTCCCGGTCGCCGTCGTCCTGTTCGCGAGTCGCGATAGTTTCGAGCAGGTCGGCGGTCTCGTCCTCCCCGTCGGTCCGTAACACGCTCGCGCCGAAGTCGACCGCGAGCGAGGCCAGCGCGCCGTTGATGGCTTTCGCGTGGACGTTGCGCTCCCCGTAGAGGTCGCCGCCCTCGATGACGACGACCGGCCGGGCGTAGTTGCGAGTGGCGTCGCCCACCTGCTCGAACATCGAGCGGTCACCGCCGGTGAGCGTATCCAGGAAGTCAGAGACGGTCTTGCGTTCGACGACGACGCGGTCCGAGAGGACGTAGTCGCCGACCGCGAGCGTCTCCAGGCGCGTCTCGACGCCGTCACGGGTCGAGAGGTCCCGCGCGATGGTCGAGTCGAGTTCGCGCTGGTCGGCGACGATTTCGACGCCGTCCCCGTCGCTTTCGGGTTTGGCGACGACGTCGTCCCCGTCGCTGTCTCTCCCTTCCTCGTCAGCCCCGTCGCCGGGTTCGCCGTCCCCGGCGGCCATGTCCTCCCCGGCGAAAGCGTCCAGACCGGCCTGTCCGTCCTCGGCACTCCCACCGCCGTTGGCGGCTGTCGCTCCCGACTCACCGGGCGTCGACCCACTCCCCTCGTAGTCGTCCAGCCCGGTCTGGTCCAACTCCGCGGAGATCTCGCCGGCGACGCTCTTGAGCTCGTCCAGTTCGTTTTGCATCCGCTTCTGGTCGTTGCGGGCCTTCCAGAAGTACGCCTCGTCGCGGGTGTCTTCGGCCAGCAGGACGACGACGCGGCCCTCTGCCTGGCGGCCAGTCCGGCCCTTGCGCTGGATGGCCCGAATCGCAGTCGGGACGGGCTCGTAGAACAGCACGAGGTCGACCTCCGGCACGTCGAGACCCTCCTCGGCGACGGAGGTCGAGACCAGCACCTCGAACTCCCCGCTGCGGAACCGTTCGAGTGTCTCCTGCTGTTCGGTCTGGGTCATCCCCTCGCTGCCGTCGGTGTCGCTCTGCCCGACGAACTTCTGGGTCGTGAAGTGGTTCGAGAGGAAATCGACGAGCGTCTCGGCGGTGTCGCGCGATTCGGTGAAGACGATGACGCGCTCGCCGTTCTCGATGCCGAGCGTCTCGGCGAGCAACATCCGGGTCTGGCGGAACTTCGGGTGGAGGTCGTCGTACGCGTCCGCCTTCCGCATCGCTTCGCGGATTTTGGGCTCGCTGACGAGGCGCTGGTCCGCCTTCGAGGCGCCGGAGGAGCGGGCCGCTTCCTTCAGCCGCTCGAAGTACCGCCGCAGGGACTCGACGCTCTGGGTCTCGACGTAGGTCACGGCGGTCCGGAGCTTGCGGATCTCGGCGAGCAGGCTCATCCCCTGATACCCCTCGCTCTGGTCGTTGTTCATCAGCTTCCGGAGCTCCGCCTGCATCCCCTGAATCTCCCGCTCGGAGAGGTCCGGCGAGGACTTGTTCGTCACGCCCAGCTCCTTGAGCTGTTCGAGGCGGTCGGCGACGACCTCGTTGATGGCGTCGCGTATCTCGACGACCACCTCGGGGAGCTCGATGCGCTTCCAGTCCACGTCGGTGTCGTGGGTGTACTCGGCCACGTCGGCGTCGTCCTCGGTCATCACCGCCACCTCCGAGAGCCCGAGGTTCTCGCACACCCCCAGGATGGCCTCCTCGTCGTCGCCGGGGGAGGCGCTCATCGCGGTCACGAGCGGGTCCGTGGCGTCGGCGTGGTAGCGGTCCGCGATGTAGTTGTACGCGTAGTCACCGGTCGCGCGGTGACACTCGTCGAATGTGCAGTGTGTCACGTCGGCGAGGTCGATGCGGTTGCCCACGAGGTCGTTCTCGACGACCTGTGGGGTCGCTATGACTATCGTCGCGTCCTCGAAGAGGGCGGCCCGGTCGTCGGGTCGGACCTCGCCGGTGAAGACGACGACCTCGTCGTCCGGAATCGTGAGCGCCTCGCGGTAGAACTCGGCGTGTTGCTGGACCAGCGGCTTCGTCGGCGCGAGCAGCAGCGATTTCCCGCCCACCTCGTGGAGCCGCCGCGCAGTCACCAGCAGCGAGACGGTCGTCTTGCCCAGCCCGGTCGGGAGACAGACGAGCGCGTGGTCCCGGCCCGCGGTGTCGGCGAGTTCGACCTGGTACCGACGGTTCTGGAGGAACCCGTCGGTGACCAGCGGATGCTCGAGATGCTCGCCGTCAGCGGTGGTCGCCATTGGCGTATCGGTTGTCCCTGCCGGGGGTTAAGGGTTCAGGTAGCGTGGCGGAAGTAGAACCCGTCGGCCTGTTCGGCTACACGGCGGCTATTACGACGACGCCGACCCACATCGCGACGGCGCCAAGCACCGGAATCGAGAGGTTGTCGTCGATGACGTAGCCGGCGATGGTCGGTTTGACGCCGTCGGCGAAGGTGGCCGCGACACCGCCAAGCACCGCCGCTCGCGTCGGGACGAACGGGGCGGCAAGCAGCGTACAGACGCCGAACATCACGAGCAACACCCACAGCTGTTTGACGTTGCTGGCCTCGCTGGACCCCAGCAGGCCGCTTATGGGGTCCCCGATGGCGAGCATCAGCATCGCCGGGACGGCGATGTCGGTCGACAGCCCGACGCTGACCGCGCCGGCCACCGCCGCCATACCGACGATGTACAGGGCGTAGCCCGCCGGGTTCTCCTGTTCGTACTCGCGGGTGAGCCGCTCGTAGATGGCCCAGTCGAGTCCGACCGACAGGCGCAGAAACTCCAGAACGACGACGGCGACCAGCGCGACCGCGAGAAACAGCTGGACGACCCGCCAGCTCACGAGGTCGCCACCCAGCAGGTAGGCGAGTGGCACCGCTGCGCCCGTCACGTGAACGAGCCGTCTCGCGACCTCGTCGGTCATCTTACAGGTCGTCGAACGCAATATCGCCGTCGATGAGCCCGTCCAGCGTCTCGGCCAGGCCGTCGATGGGCACCCGTTTCTGGGCGGTGGTGTCGCGTTCGCGAAGCGTCACCGTGTCAGTCCGCGGGTCGGTGGCCGACTCGCCGTCTCCGTCCGCCGGTTCGCCGATGGATTCGTAGTCGACGGTGACACAGTACGGCGTCCCGATCTCGTCCTGCCGACGGTAGCGCCGACCGATGGCGCCCGAGTCGTCGTAGGTGACCGAGTGGCCGGCCCGCCGGAGGCCTTCGGCGAGCTCGCCCGCGTACTCGCCCAGTCCGTCGCGGTCCATCAGCGGGAAGACGCCGACCGTCGTCGGGGCCTGTTCGGCCGGGAGTTCGAGATAGGTCCGCTCCTCGCCGTCGACCTCGTCCGCACGGTAGGCGTGAGCGAGCACCGTGTAGATGAGTCGCCCGACGCCGAAGGACGGTTCGACGACGTGGGGCGTGATGTGCTCGCCGTTTTCGGTCATCTCCTCGACGCTGAAGTTCGTCGCTTCGACCGGGACGGTGTAGGCCTCGCCGTCGACCTCGACGGTCACGTCGTCGCCCTCGAAGGCATCAGGTTCCCGCTCGGCGAGGGCTTCCAGCGCGTCAGCCACGGCGCCGGCGTCGCCGCCGAACTCCGGCCCGAGATAGCTCATGTCGGGGTCGACCGTCGGCCGCTCGACGGTGACCGGCTCGTCGTACTGCTTGAACACGGTGTAGTCGTCCCCGGAGTACTCGGCGTGTTTCTGCAGGTCGTAGTCGCCCCGGTAGGCGAAGCCGGTTATCTCTATCCAGTCGCCGTCGATTTCGGCTTCGGCGTCCCAGCAGTCCGAGGCGTAGTGAGCGAGTTCGCCGGGCAGGTGCTGTCGGAATCGAAACCGCTCCATGTCGATACCGATGCGCTCGTACCAGTCGCGGGCGACGCCCAGATAGTAGGCGACCCAGTCGCTGGTGATGACGCCTCCGTCGACGGCGTCGCGGACAGTCAGGTGTTCGACGCCGCCGTCGTCGGCCTGCTGTGACTCGCCCGAGTAGAGGGGCAGGGTCACGTCCGCCACCGATTCGAGAGGGGGCTCGTCTTCCTCGGGGTCGACGAAGTGCTCCAGTTCGGCCTGCGTGAACTCACGCACGCGGACGAGGGATTTCCGCGGGGAGATTTCGTTGCGGTAGGCCTTGCCGATCTGGGCGACGCCGAAGGGGAGCTGGTTGCGTGCGTACTCCGAGAGCTGCGGGAACTCGACGAAGATACCCTGGGCAGTCTCGGGGCGCAGATAGCCCGGCGAGGAGGTGCCGGGGCCGATGTTCGTCTCGAACATCAGATTGAAGTTGTCGACGGGCTCGTCGGCCAGCGACGCCTGACAGGACGGACAGGGGATGTCGTGTTCGGCGATGATGTCCATGACCTCCTCGTTCGGGAGCGATTCGGCCTCCTCGATGTCCGTGTTGTCCTCGACGATGTGGTCGGCCCGATGGGTCGCCCCGCACTCGCCGCACTCGATGATCATGTCGTCGAAGCCGTCGAGATGGCCCGACGCCTCGAAGACGGGCTCGGGCATGACGTCCGGTGCGGATATTTCCTGATGGCCGGCCTGGACGACGAAGCGGTCGCGCCAGGCGTCCTCGATGTTGTCCTTCAGGGCCGCTCCCTGTGGGCCGTACGTCCAGAAGCCGGCGGCTCCGCCGTACGCGCCCGCGGCGGGGAAATAAAAGCCGCGTCGCTTGGCCAGTTCCGTCAGCCGCTCGCCCTCGTTCATAGCCCCTCCAGCAGGTCCACGTCCCGCACGATACCGACGAGTTCGTCGCCGGAGACGAGCGGAATCTGCTCGATATCGCTCTCTATCATCAGCTGTGCGGCCTCCTTCGCGGTGCGGCGCTTGCTGACGGTGATGACGTCATCGGTCATGAACTCCCGGACCGGCTCGACCGGAATCTCGACGTTTCGTGTGGGCATGTAGCGTCCGCCGACGGCCTTGATACCCTCCCACGCCCAGTCGTCGTCCTCGTTGGCGATGGACTCGCCGGTGTCATCCTCGCCCTCGACGACGCGGGCGACCTCGATGATGTCGACCTCGGTGAGCATCCCGGTCATCTCGCCGTCGTCGTCGAGCACGACGCCGTAGGGCACTTCGGCGTGGGACAGCTCCCGCTCGGCGACGGTCAGGGGCGTGTCGACGTAGAGGCAGTTGATGTCGCTCCGGGCGAGGCCACCGACCTCGGTGTCGCCGTCGGTGTCGCCGTTGGCGATGGCGTGGACGATGTCGGTGACGGTGATGATTCCCTCGAGCGTCCCGTCGACGACCGGGACACGACGTTCCCCTTCGGCCAGCATCAGCTCGGCCGCTTCCTCGATGGTCGCGTCGGCGGTGATGGTCGGCACCTCCTCGACCAGCAGTGCGAGCTGGTCCTCGTCGGGCTGGTCGATGAGGGCGTCCCGGGAGATGAGGCCGCGGAACTGTTCGCCGTCGTCGGTCTCTTTGATGACGGGGACGGACGAGAACGCCCGCTCCTGGAGATACTCCAGCACGTCGTCACGGGTGCCCGGAATCTCGACCGTAACGACGTCCGAGCGAGGCGTCATAGCGTCTGCAACGTTCATACTGCCAAAAGGTCCGCCCCGCACCTACTAAGTAGTTAACATCGCCCCCGCGGGCGCGGGTGTCGGAACACCGGAGTGACCTGTCGAGGCGGGCGCAGATTAGGTCCTCGAACGCCCGAGTTACCGCCGATAAGAATCGGTAATCGAGCGGAGAACGGACACTCGGACCGATTCAGACAGCATCGGGTTCCCTGTTTCGTCCGGTGATTCCGCCACCGGATACGCCAGACGGGTGAGAGTAACGTGCCACTCGTTCACGGATTTCGCTATTTTTATATACGGGTGTTACATATTGTCATGCATGGAGCCGGATACGGTTGCCCCAGCGAAGGTTGCTGCCGACTCGGAAGTTATGGCTTCCGTCGAGGAAGGCCCGACTGACACGTTCGTCATCGCGGACGTTTCCCAAGACGGCGCGTATATGACACTTCCGCTCGTAGACGCCGCTTCGCTGCCCGAGTGGCGATAGCCCGGCCCGTTTTCCAGCCGTCCACTTCGCCACCAGTGGCGACGTCGCTTTCAGAAAACAAGCGTTATGCCGTCCCGGTAAGTTCGGTTCGGTATGAAGGTACTCGTCACGGACCCTATCGCCGACGCCGGCCTCGACCGGTTGCGAGAGGCGGGCCACGAAGTTGTCACAGCCTACGACGTCGAGGGCGACGCGCTGCTCGACGCCGTCTCTGACGCGAACGCGCTCATCGTCCGGTCGGGCACCGAGGTCACCGACGAGGTGTTCTCGGCGGCCACCGACCTCATCATCGTCGGCCGTGCCGGCATCGGCGTCGACAACATCGACATCGACGCCGCGACCGAACACGGCGTCATCGTCGCCAACGCGCCGGACGGCAACGTCCGCGCCGCCGCGGAACACAGCGTCGCGATGGCGTTCGCCACCGCCCGCTCCATCCCGCAGGCCCACGACCGACTCAAGGACGGCGAGTGGGCCAAGGGCGCTTTCCTCGGCACCGAGGTCAACAAGAAGACGCTGGGCGTCGTCGGCTTCGGCCGCGTCGGCCAGCAGGTCGCCAAACGGCTCGGGAATCTGGGGATGGACATCGTCACTTTCGACCCGTACATCAGCGAGGAGCGCGCAAAGCAGTTCGGCGCGACCCTCGTCGACGACCTCGACGACTGTCTCGAGGCCGCGGACTTCGTCACCATCCACACGCCGCTCACCCCGGAGACCGAGAACATGATCGGCGAAGAGGAGCTCGCCCAGCTCGAGGGCGGCTACGTCATCAACTGCGCCCGCGGCGGCATCATCGACGAGCCCGCCCTGGCCGAGGCCGTCGAGGACGGCGTCCTCAACGGCGCTGCCCTGGACGTGTTCGGCGAGGAACCGCTCCCCGACGACAGCCCGCTGCTGGACGTCGACGACATCATCGTCACGCCCCACCTCGGGGCGTCGACCGAGGCCGCACAGGAGAACGTCGCCACCTCCACGGCCGACCAAGTCATCGCCGCGGCGAACGGCCAGCCCGTCGCCAACGCGCTCAACGCCCCGTCGCTGGACCGCGCCACCTTCGAGCAGGTCGAGCCGTACCTCGAACTCGCCAGCACGGCGGGCCGCATCGCGGTCCAGCTGTTCGACGGCCACATGAGCTCCGTCGAGGTCACCTACGCCGGCGACATCGCCGACGAGGACGTGGAGTACGTCACCGCGAGCGCGCTGGAAGGCGTCTTCGCGCCCTCGGACATCCAGGTCAACGCCGTCAACGCCCCCCAGATCGCCGAGGAGCGGGGCATCGACGTGACCGAGTCCAAGACCTCCTCCGCCGAGGACTACCAGAGCCTCATCACCGTCACCGTCTCCGACGGGGCCGAAGAGGTCTCCGTCTGTGGGACCCAGTTCGGCGGCGAGGAGTCCCGCATCGTCCGCATCGACGGCCACCGCATCGAGGCGGTCCCCCACGGCCACATGCTCGTCGTCCGCAACAAGGACGAGCCGGGCACCATCGGCTTCATCGGCACCGCGCTGGGCGAGGCGAATATCAACATCGCCGGGATGTTCAACGGCCGCGAGACCATCGGCGGGGAGGCGCTCTCTATCTACAACCTCGACGAGAAGCCCGACCACTCGCTCATCGACCGACTGAACGACGACAGCCGCATCATCGAGACCACCTACGTCGCGCTGGGCGACGAGTAACGACCGCACAAACCCGTTTCCGCCCGCTCACCGCTCGGCCAGCAGCCGTTCGTACCGGTCGATGACGGCCTGGCGGCGCTCGCGCTCGGCGACGAGTTGCTGTTGCAGTGTCTCGATTCGGTGTTGCATCACAGTGAGCTGTAGCTTCATCACCGTGGCCGAGACGGGTTTGGTGTCCGACCGGTCGGGGAGGCTCGGTGACTGGGGTGTCGCCACTCGCTTGGGATGCGTAGTCATACCATTGCTGATTGGCGTGGAGTCACAAAAGCACCCATCGGACGACCGGCAGACGCGCGTCTTGCGGTCGTCAGCGCCTTGGTAGCGCAGGGTTCATTTACATGAAATCAGCGATGCCGGACTGCTTGTTGTGGTCGTTCTGGAACACCGACTCGATTTTCCGCTCCAGAATCTGCAACCGCTGTTTGGTGTAGTCTCGGGCGCCGAACTCGTCGGCGACGCGAATCGCAGTGTCGATGTACTTGTTGACCGACCCCTGGTGGACGGTCAGATTGACGCGGCCGCCACACTCCCGGCAGTCGCCGGTCAGGGGCATCCGCCGGTACTTCTCGCCGCAGTCCAGACAGCGCACTTCCTGCCGCGAAAAGGCCCGCAGGTTCCCGATGAGGTCGGGCAGGAAGTGGTACTCGATGATGCGTTCGGCCACGTCGGACTCGACGACGGCCCGCAGCTTGCGGGAGAGATGCAGCTGGGCGTCCATCTTCTCCTCCATCGACCCCAGCGTCTTGTACGCCGAGAGGTCCGGCCCCGCGGCGATGTTCGTGGTGTCGTGGGTGTGGCGGAAATCGGTGTACTCGCGGTCCGTGCCCAGCGTCTCCTCCGCTATCGTCATGATGTCCTCGACCTCCGCGGGGTCGGTGAGTTCCCGCGTCGCCTCGTAGAACTCGCGGGGGTACCGGTCCATGATGTCCATGTTGTGGGCCTCGTCGTCGATTTCGGAGGGGTCGATGCGCGAGGACATGACGAGCGGAGCGTCCATCCGACCGCCGCGTTTGTCAGGTAAATATGATTTACTAAAATTCAACAAACCATCCATCAGGAGCATCACGCAATCTTCGTCACCATCGCAGTTCCTTCTCTTCGCGGCGTGAAAGTACGGATGCGCGTATCCGACCGCAGCCGTCGTAAATCCGATAACTCGGCCAACTGTGGCCGCACTGGTGTGTGGCGCCATCCCGAAGACCAGTTCGCCGACGAGGTCGTCGCGGTCGTCGAACTCGTAGTACCGTTCGAGTCCGTAGTACTGCTCTAGCAGGTCGTCGACGAAGGCGGCGGTCTGGAGCATGTGTTCGGCGGCGCCGTTCGAGAGCACGATGTCCTGGACCTTGAGCTCGAACAGCTGGTCCGGATGCGTGAGTGGGTCGCCGTGGATGTCTGTCTCGTAGCCCAGATGGCGCAGGCGCTCTGGCTCGACGTCGAGTTCGGCCGGGCGCAGCGCCGTCACCGGCAGGTCGGTCATGTCGTAGCGGACGGTGCCGTCCTTGAACGCCGAGACGTCGTGTTTCGCCCGGAGGACGCCCTTCTCCATCGGTTCGGGGAGCTTGGCCTCGCTCGTGAGGCCCTTGACCGCTTTCAGCGTCTCGAAGGCCGTCTCCCGTTCCTCGGCGCTTCGCAGGGCCTCCCGGTAGATGGCCTGCAGGTCCAGTTCCTTGTACTGGGTCGGCGACGCCAGCGTCTCACAGCGCTGGCACTCGGCCCGGCCGGACTCGTCGGGTTCGACCTCCATCTCGCAGTCCGGACAGACGTAGATGGTCTCGGCGAGCGCGTCACACGACGGACAGCGGGCTTCGTGGCCCTCGGTGCCGCAGTCGGGACAGCGCCGACGGGCCACCTCCACCTCGACGCGGCCCGGGGTGTCGCTCATCGAGTCGGCGTGTTTCGTCGCGTCGGCGACGCTGCGCTGTGAGCCGCCGGCCTCGCCGATGGGAAAGAGCGTGTGCACTGCCGGCGAGAGGTCCCGGCGCTCGGACTTCTCGGGGCGCCCCATCCGGTTGCCGATGCGGGTCGGCGCCCGCTCGCGGACCTCGAAGGGGGATATCTCGTTGACCGCTTCGATGGCGTTCCGGCCCGCCTCGTCGCCCAGCTCGTCGTCGACGTAGCCGATGGCGTCGCTCTCCTCCTGCTCGCCGTAGGTCCGGGCGTGCTCGGAGAGGTCCTCGACGGTCCAGTCCCGTTCCAGCGAGCGACTGAACCCGAGCGTGCGGACCAGCGGGAGCCAGTCGGAGACGACGATACGCTCCTCGGTCTGCGTGTGCTCGACGAGCAGCCGTTCGAGCGCCTGCTGGACGGGGTCGGTCATCGGCAAGACGAGGTCGCCGTTGCCGTCCCCGCTCGCGGGTCGCTCGGCATCTCCCCGCTCGCCGTTCCGAGACCCGGCCGACGGCCGGGTCTCGCGCGCCCCGTCGGTCGCCGCGACCTCCCCGTCGTCGATAGCGTCGGCCAGCGCCCCCAGTTGCTCGATGCTCACGTCGTGCCAGAGATAGGTGTACTTCGGGTGCAGCGGGGCGTCGTACTCCGTGGCCCAGTCGAGGGCCTCCTCGCTGTCCGGGTCGGCGAGGTCGATGCCGGGGTCGTCCCGCATCGCCTGTACGTCCGCGCCGGCGGCGTCGAAGTCCTGTTCCCACCACTCGACGGTGTAGGACGCGGGCGCGAGCGGGTGGTTGTTCTCGACGAACTCGCCGTAGTTGACGAGATACTCGCCCAGGTCCAGTATCTTCTCGACGCCGTTGCGCACTTCCAGGGCCTCCTCCATGTCGTCGATGCGCCGGACGTCGCCGTTCGCGAGCAGCACCGTCGGTCCCTCGATGGAGTCGACGGGGACGACGCCGGCGGCTTTCCCCGGCCGTTCGGTCTTTATCTGCGTCCCGGTCGCGAGGAAGTCGTCGACCAGATGCATCGTCGCCGGATGGACGCCCGCGGTCGCGAAGCCGTGGTTGCGTGCGCGGCCGTAGCGCAGCCGAAAGCCTCCGGACTTCGAGGGGTGCGAGAAGACGGGCCGGCCGGCGATGAGGTCGCGGAGGTACTTCTTCGCGGGCTCGACGCGGGGCGGCCCCGAGCGCTCGTCGCCGCCGTCCGCTCCGCTGTCCTCGCCCTCCTCGTCGCCGTCCCCGTCGTCCGAGGCCGCCCCCTCGTCGCCGTCGCTGTCCCCTATCGTCCCGTCGATGAGGTCCTGCAGCCACGGCCAGTCGACCTCGTCCAGATTGCGGGTGTAGCGCTGGATCTTCGGGGCTTTGAGGGCGATACCCTCGGCGAGGACGAGACACATCCCGCCGCGGGCGGAGTTCGAGTCCACCCGTTCGAGGTCCCGGTAGCCCGACACCTCCTCGTCGCCCGTGGCCTCGCCGTCCAGCATGATGGGCATGTTCTCGGCGATGAACTTCGTCTCCTTCTCCTTGGGCGAGTACTGGAGCCCGGTGTCCTTGTCGTAGAGGTCGACCTCCTCGGCGTAGCGGCCGATCTCCTCGTCGCGGGCCTCGTACTGCTCGATGCCCAGCAGCGCCCGGGCGTAGTCGGCGACGAGGACGGAGAGCGCCTGTGCGGTCCCGCCCGCCGAGCGGATGGGGCCGGCGTAGTAGACGTTGATGAACTCCGTCCCGTCGTCGTTCTCCAGCAGTTCGACGCGGTCGATACCCTCGATAGGGGCCGCGACCACGCCTTCGGTCAGCAGCGCGACCGCAGTCCGGACCGCTCCCTCGACTTTCCCCTCGCGGGTGTCGTAGTCGCCGACGGTGCCCTCGACGAAGTCGTCGACCAGTTCCAGCGCGGCCTCTTCGCGGGACATCTCGCCCTCTAGTTCCCGGACCCGTTCGGCCACGCCGTCGATGCCGAGGATGTTCTCGACGCGGTCGGCCATGTCCCGCGCCGTCGGAATCTCGACCTCGGGCTTTGGGTCCCCGCCCCGTTCGCGGGCCCGCTCGGCGACGGCCATCGCCGAGTCGAGTTCGGTTTCGAGCGTCTCGAAGTAGCGCTCGTCGGCCTCCCGCATCTATAGCTCCCAGAGGTCCAGATCGGTCGGTTCGTCGTGCCCGCGCTCCAGCGGCTGCTCGAACGCCCTGACGTACAGCTCGCCGGCCCAGACGGTCGCGCTGTTCAGGTGACCCGCGATAGCCTCCCCGTCGGGCCGGGAGAGCACCGCGTGGGTGTGGGCGAACCGCTCGTCGTCCAGCCACGAGACGTTCCCCACGCAGGCGGCGACTTCCAGCGGCTCGGCAAAGACCATCGAGTCGTACTCCTGTCTATCTTGGTCGTAGAACCACACCTCCGCGTCCTCGACGGCGCCCAGCCCGTAGAAGAAGGCCGCGTCGATACCCTCGTCGTCGGCCAGCGATTCGATTTCGGCGCGCCAGTCCGCGCCGTGGTCCAGCCGGCAGACGAACTCCTCCGATGTCTCGACGGACCGATAATCCATACACGATGGGGAGGGTGGGCGGCGGCAAAAACGTACCGCCATGGCCGAGGGTTCATATCGGATAGCGGGACCACCCCCAGACATGCGCTGACCAGCGCCCCGGAGCGTGACGCGGGTGTGTGGCACGCCGCTTCGGGGTTCCGAGTGCCGCCTGTTCGCCTTCTATGCCGGTAGCGACACCCGACTCACGGACTGGCCGCGTTCGGCGTCGAAAAAGACCAGTTCCTCGACGGCCCACTCGACGGGGTCGATATCCCGCTCGACGAGCCGCTCTGCCGCCGCCGGGTCGCCGCCGCGGGCGACAGTGACGTGTGGGACGTACTCGTCGGGGCCCTCCATCCCCTCGACGGCGTCGAACGCCTCACAGAGCCGTTCGTGCAGCGCCCGCAGCTCGGGGCTCTCGACGGCCAGATAGACGACCGGTGACGGGCCGGTGGCGGCGACCTCGAACTGCTCGACGCCCGTGAGACGGACCTCGAAGGGAGCGGTGCCACGGACGGCGTCCCGGGCCCGCGCCTCGATGCGGGCGTAGGCCGTGTGGTCGCCGCTCCCGAGACGCTTGACGACGAGCGTGTGCTCGCCGCGCGGTCGGGCCCGTGCTCGCGGAAGCTCTCGGCCCAGTCGTCCGGCCAGCGACGTGACCGACGACGGGAGCGAGACGTTCAGACTGTACACACCGGAGTAAGCCCGGCTACCGACAAAAGGCGGCCGGTCTCAGAGCCGTCCGGTCAGATACAGCACGATGAGGACGACGAGCGCGAGTCCCAGCAGCGGCTGCAGCGGCCCGAGCACCGCTGCGAAGATGCCCAGCACGCCTTCGAGGACCTCCAGACCGATCCAGACGACGAGGAGGACGAGCAGTATCTTGAGTAACGTGTCGACGTCGATGTCACCGCGGTCCATACGGGCGGTTCCCGACCGACGGCAAAGCACCTTGTGGCCGTCCCCGGCAACAAGTCCTATTGCCGGTGGCGGGAAACGACGCGCACGAATGCGACGCCCGAACGCAGTCCTGACAGTTGCCATACTGCTGGCGACGGTGGCTCCGGCTGCGGCCACGGCCGGTGGCCTCGCCCAGCAGTCCGTCGACGCCGACGTGGTCGTGCTGACCGCCGACATCGCTCAGAGCGGCGACGCCGCCTGGACGGTCGACTACCGCGTCCGCCTGACCGACGAGAACGAGACGCGAGCGTTCGAGGGGCTCCGAACCGACATCAGGGGGAACGAGTCGACATACACCGACGCGTTCCACGAGCGGATGAACCGGACCGCCCGGGCCGGGGAGAACGCCACCGGCCGGCCGATGGCCATCCAGAACGTCACCGTCGCAACCACACAGGAGAGTTTCGGCCAGTCGTACGGTGTCGTCACCTACCGGTTCCGGTGGACGAACTTCGCGGTGGGCAACGACACCTACATCGAAGCCGGAGACGCTCTTTCGGGGCTGTATCTCGACCGCAACACGTCGCTGACGCTGCAGTGGCCCGGCGGCTACCGGAGCCAGACCGTCACCCCATCGCCCGACGAGGCGACCGACAGCTCGGTCACGTGGCGCGGTCGGCAGTCCTTCGGCGCTGACGAGCCCCGCGTCGTCGCCAGCGCGGGCCGTCCCCTCGGTGACGACGTCGTCGAACGCTCACCGCTTCCGGGCGTCCTCGGCCTGATTCTGGTGTCGGTCGCCGTCACCGCCGCCGGGTACGGGGCCTATCGGTACGTCCTCGCCGACGACGACGCGGGGGACGGCGGCGGTGACTCGGCGGCTGCATCGCCCGACGACACGCCGGCCGACGGCGCCGGAGCCAGCGACGACACACCGCCGGCGGACCTGCTCAGTAACGAGGAACAGGTGCTCAAACTCCTGCGGGCGGAAGGCGGTCGCGTCAAGCAACAGGCCCTCGCGTCGGAACTGGACTGGACCGCGGCGAAGACCAGTCAGGTCATCGGCGGCCTCCGGGACGACGGGGAACTGGAGACGTTCCGTATCGGCCGCGAGAACGTGGTCACCCTCCCGGAGACGGACCTGAGCGATGCCGACGACGAATGAGGTCGCGAGACCGTCGTCACGCTCCCAGTCCCGTGCTATACCGCTATTTAATCCGAGTTAATCGGGGGTAAACGCCTGTTGCTTATATGTGGATCTGGACACGAGGTGGATGCAGGATGCAACGAACCACTACCGCGGCGCTTGCGGCCTTGCTCGTCATCGGGGCGCTGGTGGCCGTGCCCATCGCCATGGCGCAGCAGACCGAGACGGACCAGTCGAACCAGACGACCGGGAACGGCACCGTCGCTCCCGGCGCACAGCTCTCGGGTGTCGTCGGCGTGGGAGAGGCCGAACTCAGCGGCGAGATCGAGTCCCGGGCCTACGGAATCCGAATCGCCCGGGCGAACAGTTCGGACGCGAAGGCCGCCGTCGTCGCCGCGCAGTTCAACGAGACCGACGAGCGCCTGACCGAGCTGGAAAGCCGGAGAGCGGCGCTCGAAACCGCCCGCGAGAACGGCTCGCTGAGCGTGGGCCAGTACCGGGCCCGGGTGGCGACGCTCCACGCCGAAAGCCGGAGTACGGCTCGGCTGGCCTCCCAGACGAACGAGACGGCGAGTCAGCTCCCCGCGGCGGCGCTCGAAGCCAACGGCGTCGACGTCACCGCTGTCCGGACGCTCTCGGAGCGAGCCGCGAACCTGACCGGGCCGGGGACGGCCGCAATCGCGCGGAGCATCGCCGGCGAGAACGCCGGGCAGCCGGTCCAGCCCGCGGCGGGCGACCGTTCGAGCGCCGGGAACGCCCGGGCCGGCGGGAACACGACCGCAGCAGACGAGACGAGCAGTCCCGCGACGCCGACTGCGGACGGCTCCGCAACTGACACGACCAGTGGTTCCGATGGTGGCTCGGCCCGCGGGACGAACTGATGCAGGCGAGACACGCACTCGCGACGACTGCGTTGCTCGGTGCCCTGCTGGTCGGCGTGGCCGTCGCGCCCGCCGGGGCGGCCCAGACGGCCGACCCGCCCGGGTCGTCGTTCACCGTCGTCCTCGCCGCTAACGGTGACGCGCAGGTGACGCTCGTCTCGACGTTCGACCTGGACGACGAGAGCGAGGCGGCCGCCTTCGACGACCTCCGGACGAACCAGACGGCCCGCGACGCCTTTTCGGACCGGTACACCGACGACTGGCGCACCGTCGCCAACAACACGGAGGCCCGGACCGGCCGCGAGATGGCCGTGACGAACAGTTCGCTCGCGCTCTCACGGACGGAGTCGACGGGCGTCGCGACCTACTCCGTCACCTGGGAAGGGCTCGCGGCGGCCGGGGACGGCATGCTGACGCTACACGAGCCCTTCGCCAGCAACTACACGACCGACCGGGAGTTCGTCGTCGTGTTGCCGGAGGGGTACACGCTGGAGAGCGTGTCGCCGGGGCCGACGAACACGGCAGACGGTGAGCTCGTCTATCAGTCCGGCTCGAACCTCGACGGCCTCAGTATCGTCGCCACCGCCAGTACGGCGGCGAACGGCACGGCGACGCCGAGTTCCACGCCGACCTCGGTGGCGACCACCGGCGGGAGCGGTCCCGGTGTCGGCGCTGTCGGCGCACTCGCGGCGGTGTTCGCGGTCGCACTGCTCGCTCGACGGCGCGAGTGAGAACGCCACGCACACCCCCGGAAACTCGGAAGCTATTAGTACGCGACCCTCAGTAGTCGCTGATACATGACGCGGACTCGTCGCACTGGCTCGCTCACGGCCGCCAGCGACGGGTCCGCCGCTTTCTCGACGCACCGACGGAACCGACGACGGGCCCCCCGTTAGGCCCACTACTACCTCTCCTCTCGACGGTTCGATTCGTCTCAAACAACGGCCGGCCGGCTGTCCGGCGCGTCGAAGGGGCCGTTGTAGCCGTTTCCTGATACCGCCGACTTCAACTCGGCCGACACCGGGAAATCGGTACGACGCCCCTTCGCATCCGAAACCGACAGTCACACCACGGTAACAAACGACTACACATCCATGACAGACGGAAACGGCACCGTCGCGCTCGCCTTCTCGGGCGGGCTCGACACGACGGTCTGTGTATCGCTGCTGAAAGAGGAGTACGGCTACGACGAGGTCATCGGCGTCACGGTCGACGTCGGCCAGCCCGACTACGAGTTCGAGGAGGCCGAAGAGACGGCCGAAGCGCTCGGCGTCGAGCAGTACGTCGTCGACGCCCGCGAGGAGTTCGCCGACCTCTGTCTCACGGCCGTCAAGGCGAACGCCGACTATCAGGGCTACCCGCTCGGCACCGCGCTGGCCCGCCCGGTCATCGCGAAGGCCATCCTCTCGGTGGCCGAGGAAGAGGGCTGTGACGGTATCGCTCACGGCTGTACCGGCAAGGGCAACGACCAGCTGCGCTTCGAGGCCATCTGGCGCGACTCCGACCTCGAGGTCATCGCCCCGGTGCGCGAACTGGGCCTGACCCGCGAGTGGGAAAACGAGTACGCCCGCGAGAAGGGTCTCCCCGTCGAGGGCGGCGACGGCGGTCGCTACTCCATCGACACGAACCTCTGGAGCCGCTCCATCGAGGGCTCCGAGCTCGAAGACCCCAGCACGATTCCGGCCGACGACATCTACAAGTGGACCGACAACCCCTCGGACAAGCCCGCCGAACTCGTCGAGGTCACCTTCGAGGACGGCGAACCGGTCGAACTGGACGGCGACGACCTGGAATCGGTCGCGCTCATCGAACAGCTCAACGAGCAGGCCGGCTCCCACGGCATCGGCCGCACGGACATGATGGAAGACCGCATGCTCGGGCTCAAGGTCCGCGAGAACTACGAACACCCCGCGGCGACCGTGCTGCTGACGGCCCACGAGGCCCTCGAAGGGCTCGTCCTCACGAAGGAAGAGCGCTCGTTCAAGGCCCAGATCGACCAGCAGTGGTCCCAGAAGGCCTACGAGGGGCTCATCGACGCCCCGTTCGTGAGCGCGCTGGAGGCGTTCATCGACGACACCAACGAGCGCGTCACCGGTACCGTCACGGTGAAACTGGAAGGCGGCCACTGCCGCCCGGTCTCGCGCGAGTCCGACTACGCCGTCTACAGCGAGTCGGCCGCCTCCTTCGACGAGGAGACCATCACCGGCGGCATCACCCAGCAAGACGCCACCGGCGTCGCGAAGTACCACGGCTTCCAGTCCCGCCTGGCGAACGATATCCTCGAAGACGCCAAGAAGGGCACTGCAACGCCTGATGGCGGTAGCGAGGCCGACCACGACTCGGAGGAGTAAACCGATGAGCGAGGAGCACGACGCCGACCAGCGGGAGGCCTCGGACGAACAGACAGCCGTCCGCCGCGACCGCTTCAGCGGCGGGCCCGCCCGCTCGTTTCTCTCCTCGCTCGCCGACGACGAGCGCATCTTCGCGGCGGACCTCGCCGTCGACCGCGCCCACGTCGTGATGCTGGTCGAGCAGGGCATCATCGAGGCCGACACCGCCGGCGAGATTCTGGCGGCCCTCGACGACATCGAGACGGCGGGCCACGGAGCGCTTCCGGACGGTGAAGACGTCCACGAGGCCATCGAGAGCGCGGTCATCGACCGCGTCGGCCAGTCGGGTGGGAAGATGCACACCGCCCGCTCGCGAAACGACGAAGTGGCCGCCTGCATCCGCTACCGCCTGCGCTCGGACGTGCTCGAACTCGTCGGGACACTCGTGGGGGCCCGCGAGCAGCTACTCGACGCGGCCCGCGAGCAGACCGGGACGGTGATGCCGGGCTACACGCATCTCCAACCCGCCCAGCCGACGACGGTCGCTCACTGGCTCCTGTCCTACGAGCAGGCGCTCCAGCGGGACACGGCGCGGTTGCTCGACGCCTACGGGCGCATCAATCAGAACCCGCTCGGTGCGGCGGCGTTCGCCGGTACCCCCTTCGACGTGGACCGCGAGCGCACGGCCGAGCTACTCGGCTTCGACGGCGGTCACGCGAGCGCCGCGAGCGTGGCCTCGTCGGACCGCTGGTCCGACGGTGTGGCGGAGAACTCGATGGACGCCTCGGCGACGCGTGATTTCCTCGTCGAGGTGACCAGCGCCGTCGCGACGCTGGCGACGACGCTCTCGCAACTCGCCGAAGACGTGGTGGTGATGGCCAGCAAGGGCCACGTCGAACTCGACGACGACTACGCTTCGACCAGTTCCATCATGCCACAGAAGAAGAACCCCGACACGCTGGAGCTGGTCCGCGGGCGCACGGGCGACGCCACCGCGGGGCTGAACGGCCTGCTGACGAACCTCAAGGGCCAGCCCCGCGCGTACAACCGCGACCTGCAGCGCGCGGGCCGGCACGCCTGGGACGCTATCGACAGCGTCACCGACAGCGTGGCCGTGGCCGCCGGCGCCGTCTCGACGGCGGAGTGGCCGGCCGAGCGGCTGGAATCGGCCGCCACCGAGGGCTTTGCGACCGCGACCGGCGTCGCCGACCTGCTGGCGATGGCGGGCGTCCCGTTCCGGACGGCCCACGAGGTCGTCGCGGCGGCGGCCGCCGAACTCGACCCGGACGAGGACGCGCCCGACTTCGACGCGCTCTCGGCGGTCGCCGAAGACGCGCTGGGCGCTCCGCTCGCCGAGTACGTCGACCGGGCGGCCGTCCAGCGCGCGCTCGACCCCGCCGAGAGCGTCGCGATGCGTGACTCCCGCGGCGGCCCCGCACCCGACGCCGTGGCCGACCAGCTCGCGGCTGCCGACGACGTGTTGGCGAGCCACAGCGAGCAGCTCGACGCGGCCGAGACGGCCGTCTCCCGCGCGCGGGACCGTCTGCAGACGGAGGTCGATAGCTATGTGTGAGCGACGAACCCCCTCGCGGGGCTATTATACCAGAACTCTGATATAGAAATCGGGCACGGGTGGATGTTGGACTTCTAACGCCGTTAGAGTGGAGTGTGGATGTGTAATTTAATCTGATAAGTTCGATGGTTTTAAGTAGATAGCTCCGGGAGAGACAGGTACAATGGCAGACTGTATCGAGTGTGGGGCGGAGGTCTCCCTGCACGACAGCCTCGAAGTCGGAGAGATCGTCGACTGTTCCACCTGTGGCGCCGAACTCGAAGTCATCGGCACCGACCCCGTCGAGCTCGACAGCGCCCCCGAGCTCGAAGAGGACTGGGGTGAGTGAGGTGTCCGCGGTGGGTGCGTGGCCCCTCGGCGGTCACGACGCCGCGACCCGCGACGACACGGAGCCTATAGCATGAACGTCGGACTCCTCTACTCACGCATCCGCAAGGACGAGAAGCTCCTGCTCTCGGAACTGCGCGAGCGCGACCACGACGTCGAGAAGATCGACGTCCGCAAGCAACAGTTCAACATCAGCGAGGCCCCCGAGGCCTTCGACGACCTCGACATCGTCGTCGACCGCTGTCTGTCGACCTCACGGAGCGTCTACGCGACCAAGTTCGCGAAGGCCTACGACGTGCCCGTCGTCAACGGTCCCGACGTGGCCGAGGTCTGTGCGGACAAGGTCAAGAACAGCCTCGCGCTGGTCGAGGCCGGCGTCCCGACGCCCGACACCGACGTGGCCTTCACCAAGGATGCGGCACTGGCGTCCATCGAGGACTTCGGCTACCCCTGCGTCCTGAAGCCCGTCGTCGGCTCGTGGGGTCGCCTCATGGCGAAAATCGACTCCCGTGATGCCGCCGAAGCGATTCTGGAACACAAGGAGACGCTGGGCCACTACGAGCACAAGATATTCTACGTCCAGGAGTTCGTCGACAAACCGGGCCGTGACATCCGTGTGCTCGCCGTCGACGGCGAGCCGGTCGCGGCGATGGTCCGCTCGTCGGACCACTGGCTCACCAACGCCGCGAAGGGCGCCGAAACGGACAGCTTCGAGCTGGACGACCGCGCGCTCGAACTGGTGGAGAAGGCTTCGGACGCCGTCGGTGGCGGCCTGCTCGGTATCGACCTGATGGAGGTAGGGGTGTCGCGGAGCGACACCCGGGAGTCGAGCGGGGAGCAGAGCGACCCGCGCGACTACGAATTCGAGGACTACACGGTCCACGAGGTCAACCACACCGTCGAGTTCAAGGCGCTCAACGAGGTCTCGGACGTGGACGTCCCCGCGAAGGTCGTCGACTGGCTCGAATCGAAGGCACAAAGCGGGAGCGGCCCGGAGACACCGGTATGACCTACAGTGCCAGCGTCGTCGGGGGGAGCGGTTTCACCGGCGGCGAGCTGCTCCGCCTGCTGGACGGCCACCCCGAGTTCGAGCTCGAACAGGCCACCAGCCGGTCGAAGGAGAACAAGACGATCGGCAACACGCATCCGAACCTGCGCCACTCGGACCTGCGCTTCTCTGACCCGGCGGAGCTGGAGAGCGTCGACGTCCTCTTCGCCGCGACGCCCCACGGCGTCTCGATGGAGCAGATAGACCGCTTCCAGGACGCCGCCGACACCGTCGTCGACCTCTCGGCAGACTTCCGCCTCGACACGGAGGCACAGTACGACGAGTGGTACGACGGCCACACCCGGCCCGAACTGCTCGCCGACTCGGAGTACGCGCTTCCGGAGCTCAACCGCGACAACCTCGCGGGCGCGGAGCTCATCGCGTCGGGCGGCTGTAACGCCACGGCGACGATTCTGGGCTTGCTCCCGCTCTTCGAGCACGGCGTCCTCTCGGGCGACGAGCAGATCGTCGTCGACGTGAAGGTCGGCTCCAGCGAGGGCGGGGCCGGCGGCGGCGAGGCGTCGAGCCACCCGGAGCGCTCGGGCGTCGTCCGCCCCTACGCCCCGACGGGCCACCGCCACGAGGCCGAGATTCAGCAGTTCCTCGGCGTGAACGTCTCCTTTACCGTCCACGCGGTGGACATGGTCCGCGGCGCGAGTGCGACCTGTCACGTCTTCCCCGACGGCCCGGTGTCGAAAGGCGACCTCTGGGGCGCGTATCGCGGCGAGTACGAGGACGAACCGTTCGTCGAGCTCGTCTCCGGCGGTGGCGGCGTCTACCGCTACCCCGAGCCCAAAGCCGTCGCGGGGACGAACCGCGCGGAGGTCGGCTTCGAGCTCGACCCCGGCAACAAGCGATTGGTCGTGTTCTCGGCCATCGACAACATGATGAAAGGGTCGGCCGGACAGGCCGTCCACGCGGCCAACGTCGCGCTCGGCATCGAGGAGACCGCTGGACTGGAGTTCCAGGGTCTCCACCCCGTCGGCGCACCCTGACTTCCGAGGCAAATTTTCATGACTGTAGTAATCAAGGTAGGCGGCGCCCGTGCTGTTGACCCAGCCGGCGCCCTCGCGGATGTCGCATCACTCGTCGAACAGGGCGAACAGGTCGTCGTGGTTCACGGCGGCTCCACCAAAGTCGACGAGACGCTCGAACGGCTGGGCATCGAGCCCGAGTACGTCGAGACGCCGAGCGGCGTCGTCGGCCGGTTTACCGACGAGACGACGATGGAGGTGTTCGAGATGGCCTTCGGTCACCTGAACACCCAGCTCGTCGCGGGCCTCCAGAGCGAGGGCGTCGACGCGGTCGGACTGAACGGTGTCGACGGGAAGCTGCTCTATGGCCCCCGAAAGTCCGCGGTCCGCGTGGTCGAAGACGGCAAGAAGAAGATTCGCCGCGGCGACCACTCGGGCACCATCAAGCGGGTCAACGGCGACCTGCTCCGGTCGCTGCTCGGTGACGGCTACACCCCGGTGGCGGCTCCACCCATGGCGGGTAGCGAGGCGCGGAGCGCCTCGAAGACGTCGAGCGAGGAGCAGAGCGACTCGCGAGACAGCGACGACGGGGAGATTATTCCCGTCAACACCGACGCCGACCGCTCGGCGGCGGCCATCGCCGGCGAACTCGACGCCACGCTCGTCCTGCTGACCGACGTCGCCGGCGTCTACGAAGACCCCGACGACCCGTCGACGCTCATCGAGTCGGTCGAGACGAGCGACGACTGGCAGGCACTCGAAGCCGCCGCCGAGGGGTTCATGGGCCGGAAGATAATGGCCGCCGAGGAGGCCCTTTCGGGCGGCTCGCCCGAGGCCGTCGTCGCCGACGCCAACGCGGACACACCGATTCTGTCAGCGCTTGACGGTGACGGGACACATATCAAGGCCGGGGCTGTAACAGAGGAACAATGACTGCACACACGACACGTGTCGACGGCGCGACGACCGGAGGTGAGTCGCTGTGAGCGGCTTCGTCTTCAACGAGAAGCCGATTCGGATAGAGCGCGGCGACGGGGCCTACGTCTACGACGCCAGCGGGACGGAGTATCTCGACATGGGCGCCTCCTACGCCTGCGTGCCGCTGGGGCACGGCCACGAGGCCGTCCAGTCCGCCGTCGCCCAGCAACTGGAGAAGATAACCTACGTGCAGGCCTCCTATCCCAACGCCGAGCGGACGGCGCTGTACGACCTGCTCGCCGACACCGCCCCGGACCCGATAGCGAAGACGTGGCTCTGTAACTCGGGAACGGAGGCCAACGAGGCCGCGCTGAAGTTCGCCCGCTCGGCGACGGGGAACTCCAAAATCGTCGCCACGATGCAGGGCTTTCACGGTCGCACGATGGGCTCGCTCGCGACCACCTGGAAGAACAAGTACAAGAAGCCCTACGAGCCGCTCATCGGCGACGTGGAGTTCGTCCCGTACGACGACGCCGACGCGCTGGACGAGGCCGTCGACGAGGACACCGCGGCGTTCATCGTCGAACCCGTTCAGGGCGAGGGCGGTATCAACCCCGCTTCCGACGGCTATCTCGAAGCGGCCCGCGAGATAACCGAGGACGCCGGCACGGCGCTCGTCTTCGACGAGGTCCAGACCGGGATGGGCCGCACCGGCGCGCTGTGGAACTCCCAGCGGGCGAACGTCGCCCCCGACATGATAACGTCGGCCAAGGGGCTGGGCAACGGCCTGCCCATCGGCGCGACGCTCTGTCGGGACTGGATCGCCGAGAACTACGGCTCCCACGCCTCGACGTTCTCCGGTGGCCCGGTCATCTCCGCGGCCGCCGGGGCCACGGTCTCGACCATCGTCGAGGAGTCGGTGCCGGGCAACGCCGCCGCGATGGGCGACTACCTCCGGACCGAACTGGAGGCCGCCGTCGGCGACGAGGTGCGGGACATCCGCGGCGAAGGACTCATGATAGGCGTCGAGGTCGGCCGCGGCGCGAACAAGGCGCTGAAGCAACTGGCGCTGAACCACGGGATTCTGGCGCTGCCGGCGGGTCGAACTGTCGTCCGCCTGCTCCCGCCGTTGACCATCGACCGGAGCCACGCGGACGAGGTGGTCGAGGCCATGACGGAGGTCGTGGGATGAGCGAGGCACAGACTCGCGAGGCCGACACGGAAGCGCGCGACCTGCTCGAAGCCGTCGTGCGCATCCCCTCGGTGTCACGCGACGAGCGCGAAGCCGCCCAGCGTCTCGCGCAGTTCTTCGAGGCCCGCGACCGCGAGGTGTGGATAGACGACGTGGGGAACGTCCGCGCGCCGGCCGACGACGGCGTCTTGCTGACTTCCCACATCGATACCGTTCCGGGCGACATCCCGGTCCGGGTCGAGGAGACCGACGACGGCGAGGTGCTGTGGGGCCGCGGTTCGGTCGACGCGAAGGGGCCGCTGTGCTCGATGGCCGTTGCCGCCGTCCGCACCGGGGCCTCCTTTGTCGGCGTCGTCGGCGAGGAGGTCGACTCGAAGGGCGGGCGCTACCTCGTCGAAGACCGCGAGAGCGAGCCCGACGCCGTCATCAACGGCGAACCCTCCGGCTGGGAGGGTATCACGCTCGGCTACCGCGGGCTGCTCGGCGGCGCCTACGTCGCCACGAGCGAGTCCGGCCACTCCTCGCGCCCGGAGAACAACGCGATTCAGGACGCGATGGACTGGTGGAGCGCCGTCGAGGACGAGTTCGCCCGGGACGAGTGGCACCCCGTCTTCGAGCGGGTCACCTGCAAGCCCGTCGATTTCAAGGGCGGCATCTCCGAGGACGGCCTCTCCGTCGAGGCGACCATGCAGGTCCAGTTGCGGGTGCCCCCGGAGTACTCGACCGACGAGATACGGGAGATGGCCGACGGCCACCTGGGCAACGGGACCGTCAACTGGGACGACAAGGTCGAACCGGTCATGCAGAGCCCGCGGACCAGCGTCGCCCGGGCGTTCCGGGCGGCCATCCGCGACCACGGCGGCGACCCGACGCTCCTTCGCAAGACCGGCACCAGCGACATGAACGTCTACGCCAGAGCCTGGGACTGCCCGATGGTAACGTACGGGCCCGGCGACTCCGACCTGGACCACGCGCCGAACGAACACATCGACCTCGCGGAGTACGACCGCGCGGTCGGCGTCCTCACGGACGTGACCGAACGACTGCTGTGACCATGCATCTACTCGACGTCGACGACCTCACGACTGACGAACTGACCGCCGTGCTGGACCGCGCAGCCGATATCAAGGGTCCCGACGGCGAGGACGCCAGCGACCTGCTCGACCAGCAGACGCTCGGGATGATATTCGAGAAACCCTCGACGCGGACCCGGGTCTCCTTCGAGACCGGGATGACACAGCTGGGCGGCCACGCCATCTTCCTCGGCCCGGACGACATCCACCTGGGCCACGGCGAGCCGGTCAAGGACACCGCCCGCGCGCTGGCCCGCTACGTCGACTTCGTCATGGCCCGCGTCTACGACCACGAGGACGTCGAGGGACTGGCCGAGTACAGCGACGTACCGGTCATCAACGCGCTGACCGACGACGCCCACCCCTGCCAGACGCTCGCGGACCTGCTGACTATCCGCGAACAGTTCGGCGGCTTCGAGGACGCCGAAGTGGCGTGGGTCGGTGACGGCAACAACGTCTGTCAGTCGTTCGTGCTGGGCGCGGCGATGGTCGGCCTCGACCTGACCGTCGCCACGCCCGCGGGGTACGAGGTCGACGAGGACGTGCTCGCCCGCGCCGCCGACCTCGGCGGCGCTCCCGAGACGACGCACGACCCCGAGGCGGCTGTCGCGGACGCCGACGTGGTCTACACCGACGTGTTCGTCAGCATGGGTCAGGAGGACGAGCGCGAGGAGAAGCTCGCGGAGTTCGAGGGGTTTCAGGTCACGCCGGAGCTGCTCGGCGACCGCATCCTGATGCACTGTCTCCCCGCCCACCGCGGCGAGGAAGTTACCGACGACGCCATCGAGTCCGAGAACTCGGTGGTGTGGGACCAGGCGGAGAATCGGCTACACGCGCAGAAGGGGTTGCTGGCGTGGCTGTCGGAGCAGGGGTAGCGCCGCGAGCGAAGCGAGCGGCTTTTTCCCCAGGTTTTTGCGCGAGCGGTCGTGAGCGAAGCGAACGACCCGACGCGGAAAAAGTGGGTGCCGGTGCAGGCGGAGAATCGGCTACACGCGCAGAAGGGGTTGCTGGCGTGGCTGTCGGAGCAGGACTAGCGCCGCGAGCGGAGGAGTGGCTTTCTCCGTCTGTCCCACCCGGACGGAGCGACTACGACTCGAACGGGTTATCGGGTGTCGTGAGACGCGTTATATCGGGGACGCTGTCGAACCCGTCGTCGAAACTGTAGAGATACTCGACGTCCTGTCGCTGCATCGCGGCCACGATGACGGCGTCGGTCAACGAGAGCGAGTCGTACCGTCGGAACACCGAGCGGCCGGCGCCGAAGTCGGCTTTCGGTGTCTGTCTGAGTTCGAACCCGCTGCTCTCGAGCAACGCGTCCAGTGTTTCGGTCGCGACGTCGTGCCCAGCTCGTGCCTGAAGATAGTTGCACACCTCTTCCAGCACGTCGCTGAGAACGTACGCCGTGGGGAGCCGTCCCTGGTCGATAGCCGCTGTAATCGCGGCGCCACGGTCGTGGTTCTGGTCCCGTGCGAGACGGGCCGAAATGACGACGTTGGCGTCGACGACGACCGCAGCCATCAGTAATCGCCGGCGAGGAGGTCGTGGTCCTCGGCGGCGTCGGTCGGTTCGCCGACGTCGACCGGTTCGAGCTTCGAGAACGCGCCATACTGTTGCTTGACGACTTTGACCGAGAGCCCCCCGCTCTCGTCGACGTGCCAGCGGAGTTTGTCACCAGCTTCGACACCGGCTTCTCGCCGTACCGACGCCGGCACCGTGACCGAGTAGCTCTCGTTCACTGTCGTCTCGTCTTCGACCTCGTGGGACATGGGAGAGTGTTCGTGTCGCTCAGGAAAGTAATTTACGTCCTAATTTGCCCAGTGGCGGGCAACCGAGTTAGAAGTGTCCGAACTTGTCCCGGCGATAGACGTCGAGTTCGTTGACCGTCGTCGGCGGCTCCTGAGAGAGCGCGAAGGCGACGGCGTCGGCGACTTCTTCGGGTTCGGTCACCTCGCCTTCCTCGAACACCTCCTCGAAAGGGGTGCCGTCGGCGCTCTCGAACTCCGTGCGGACCTCCGAGGGATTGACGACGGTGACGCCGATATCGTCGTCGCCGACCTGTGCGGCGAGGCTCATCGCGAACCCGCGGACCCACCACTTCGTCGCGGCGTAGACCGGGTTGAACGGCCGGGGGTACTTGCCCGCGAAGCTCCCGATGAAGACGATATTGCCCGCCGTCTCGCGGAGCGCCGGGAGCGCCTCGCGGGCGGTGTAGAACGCGCCCTCGGTGTTGACCCGCTGTGTCGTCAGGAACTCGTCGTCGGTCATCGCCTCGACGTCGCTCCCGCGGGCGAGGCCGGCGTTGACCACGACGCCCGAGAGCGGCCCGAGCGTCTCGACGGTGGACTCGACGGCGGCCGCCACTGCCGCCGAGTCGCGCACGTCGGCCGGGACGACGTGGGTCTCGACGCCGTGGTCGGCGGCCACCTCGTCGGCCAGCTCACGGAGCCGGTCCTCACTGCGTGCCAGCAGGGCGATCTCGGCCCCGTCGGCAGCGACCCGTCGGACCGTCGCCGCGCCGATACCCGAACTCGCGCCCGTGACGAGAACTGTCTCGTCGGCTCGTTCCGTCATACGTGTGTCCCCGACCGAGACGGGTATAGAAGTTGTGTCGCACTGACCGCCGTAGCTCTCTACCGGTATCGCCGACCCCGGTCAGAGGAGTACCGGTAAGAGACTGCAACGGCCCGTCTCGGGCCGGGAGTTCCACCCGAAACACTACCCTTTCCACTCCGGGTGTGAACGGTCGTCACACTACCAATAGCCTAAGTCGCTGGCCCCGGTACCGTCGGCCGATGGAGCCACTCGTCGTCGACGCCGGTGACACGGACATCGAGACCATACTCGATGCTCTCGAATCCGGCCAGCGCGTCGTCGTCCGCACCGAGTTCCTCGGGTCCTCTCACGAGGTGACACTGCGCTACGACGGGGTCTGGTACTGCGATACGCCGACCCGGCTACACAGACACGAGTCCCGCGAGGAGATGCGAGGCTGCCTGCAGCGCCAGGGGTACGGCACGGAGAGCGGGTGAGTTCGGGGTAACAACCCCGTTTATGCGCCCGGCGCGTCTATCCGCTCGCATATGAGTCTCGACCCCTCGCCGGAGCAGTTTCGCGACCTGATGGCCACTGACGAACCGGACCTCGCGGAAGTGATGGCGTGTGTTTTCGGCGTCCAGGGCCACGAAGTCCGGACCTACCGGACGCTGCTGTCCACGCCGGCCACCACCGTCGAGGAGTTGGCGAACGCGTTAGAGCGGGACCGCTCGAACGTCAATCGCTCGCTGTCGACGCTGCGCGAGAAGGGGCTGGCACGGCGCGAGCGCCGTCTGCTCGACGGCGGCGGCCACGTCTACCAGTACACGGCGACGCCGCTCGACGAGGCCCGGGAACTGATGCACGAGGCTCTGGACGGGTGGACCGCCGCGGTCCACGACAGCATCGATTCGTTCGACGGCGAGACACTCGACGAGGCGCCAGCCGACGGCGCCTGACTCCTGACCGACGCCCCTTTTCGCCTGCGCGGCGTACGGTAGCACATAACGTACACGCTCGGTTTCACGGGCGACGTGATGCTCGGGCGCCTCGTCGACGAGCGCCAGCGGACCCGCGCCGTCGATGCCGTCTGGGACGGCGCGCTGTCGCGCTTGCGGGCGCTGGACGCGCTGTTCATCAATCTGGAGTGCCCGCTGTCGACGCGGGGCCGACCCTGGCAGCGCACGCACCGCCCCTTTCACTTCCGGGCCGACCAGGACTGGGCGGTTCCCGCCCTTTCGGCCGCCGGCGTCGACTGGGCCACGCTGGCGAACAACCACCTGCTCGACTTCGGGGAGCCGGCGCTGCTGGACACCCTCGACGCGCTCTCGGCGGCCGGCATCGCCCACAGCGGCGCGGGCCGGGACGAGCGCGACGCCCGGGCACCCGCGACGGCGACCGTCGGCGAGCTCACGGTGGCGTTCTGCTCGGCGACCGACAACACGCCCGAGTACGCCGCCGGTCCCGACGGTCCCGGCGTCGCCCGGACGGCGCTGGACCTGAACGACCCCACCGAGCGAGGGAAACTGGCGACCGCCGTCGACGACGCGCTGGCGACCGACCCCGACCTGCTCGTCGCCTCGCTCCACTGGGGCCCCAACATGACGACCGAGGTGTTCGGCCGGCACCGCGAGGTGGGCCACTGGCTGCTGGACCGCGGTGTCGACGTCGTCCACGGCCACAGCGCTCACGTGTTCAAAGCCGTCGAGGTCGCCGACAACGGACTCCTCATGTACGACTGCGGCGACTTCGTCGACGACTACGCTGTCGACGACGCTCTGCGCAACGACCGGAGCTTCCTCTTCGAACTGACCGTCGCCGAGGACGGGACGCCGGAGCAGCTTCGGCTGGTCCCCGTCGAAATCAGGAACTGTGCGGTCCATCTGGCCGGCGGCGCGGTCGCCCAGTGGTGTCGCGAGACGATGCGACGGCGGAGCCGGGAGTTCGATACTGCGTTCGAGCGTGACGGGGAAGCGCTGGTGGCGGCGTGGTAAAACAACGGTATTCGTGCCTGCAGGTCCCGATACAGAGAGCCAGAAAGCCCCGCTTGCTCCAGTCGCAGCCGTCGAGCGTTCGGTCTGTTTGCGGTCTGAAGGGCGGTCAGTGCTTGCGGGAGAGGTACGTAGCGCCATCAGACGAAAGAAGTCCGACTGCTACGGCCCGTAACCGTCCGACTTTTGCCGGATGGGACCATCGAGACGATAATGGCCGACCTGCAACTCACTGACGACGTGCCGCCGGAGGCCGCCGACGGCGTCTGGCTGGCCTGTATCGAGTGTGGGGAGACGTTCGCACCGTTCGAGGAGGTCCGTTACACCTGCGACGACTGCGACGGGCTCCTCGAAGTGCGCTACGGCGACCTGCCGACGTTCGAGGACTTCGAGGGCGAGGGGTCCGGGGTCTGGCGCTACCACGCCGCCCTGCCCTTCGACGTGGGCGTGACGCTCCCCGAGGGGGACACGCCGCTGCACGAGGTGCCCCGCATCGAGGAGGCCGCGGGCGTCGACAGCCTCCGCGTGAAACACGAGGGGATGAACCCCACCGGCTCGTTCAAGGACCGCGGAATGACGGTCGGCGTCCGCGTCGCCCAGGAGGTCGGCGTCGACCGGCTGGCCTGTGCCTCGACGGGGAACACCTCCGCGGCGCTCGCGGCCTACGGCGCCCGCGGCGACATGGAGACGCTCGTCTTGCTCCCCGCCGGGAAGGTCGCCGCCGGGAAGATAGCACAGGCGGCCCTGCACAAGGCCCGCATCCTCGAAGTCGACGGCAACTTCGACCAGTGTCTCGACATCGTCCAGGACCTCGCGGCCCGGGGCGAGGCCTATCTGCTGAACTCGCTGAACCCGTTCCGCCTGGAGGGCCAGAAGACCATCGGCCTCGAAATCATGGAGGAGCACTACGCCGACTACGGCGAGTACCCCGACCGCATCGTCCTGCCCGTCGGCAACGCCGGCAACACCGCGGCGCTGTACAAGTGTTTCCGGGAGCTGGTCAAATCGGGCGCCATCACGGAGGACCAGGTGCCGAAACTCACCGGCGCACAGGCCGAGGGCGCCGCGCCGATGGTCGAGGCCATCCACGAGGGCCTCGACGAGACCAACCGCTGGGAGTCGGTCGAGACCCGCGCGACCGCTATCCGTATCGGCAACCCGGTCAACGCCCCGAAGGCGCTGCCGGGCATCCGCGAGACCGGCGGCACGGCCGTCGCCGTCTCCGACGAGGAGATCACCGAGGCCCAGCGCGAACTCGCCGGCGAGGGCGTCGGCGTCGAGCCGGCCTCCGCGGCGTCGGTCGCCGGGCTCCACAAGCTCCGCGAGGAAGGGGAAATCGAGGCCGACGAGTCGGTCGTCTGCCTGACGACGGGCCACCTGCTCAAAGACCCCGACGCGGCGGCCGAGGCGGGGAACGACCCAGAACCGGTCGCAAACAGCACCGAAGCCGTGCTGGAGCACATCGGCGCCGAATCGTCGTCGACGGTCCGGCGAGGGGCGTCGAAGGTGCTCACGTCTCCGCTGGCGCTTGTCGCCGGCGGTCTCGGCGTCGCGTATCTCTACCGGAAACTCCGCTCGAAGGAGTGAGGTCGGCCGGCGAGGGGTCGACCACGGACGGTCTCTCGAGGCGTCCGTCGCTATCGCGGGATGTACTTCAGCTCGTACTGTCGGACGTACATGACGTAGAACCCGAGTATCAGCGCCAGTATCGCGCCGCCGACCGGCGTGAACACCAGACTGCCGACGGCGAACGTCCCCAGCATGGTCACCAGCACCGCTGCGTCTCGGTGTCCATACGAACGCCACTCACCGTTGACAGATAACCCTTCACGACTGAGAGGGCACGCGCGTCGTGCCCGCACCGCTGTCGGCCAGCAAAGGCCCCGATGGCATGCTGGAGAACGTAGCCGGGGCTGGGTCGGACACGCTCGTCTGCCGACTCCAGTTCGACAGAAAACACTTACTGGACTCTTCTGAACGCCCAGTTGTGCCCTCTTACTGGTCCCGACGCGCGCTCCTCGCCTCGCTCGGCACGGCAGCGCTGGCCGGCTGTGTCAGCGACGACGGCGAGCAATCCCCGAGTCCAACTAGCGAGCCAACCTCCGGTGCCCCCGCTATCCCCGATGGCGACCCCGACCTGCCCGACACCCTCGACTCGGCGTGGCCGGTGCCGGGCGCGGAGCCGGGCCGGAGCAACTACGCCGCGGGAGCGACCGGTCCCACGGCGGCGGTGGCCGGGCTGTGGACGACCGACCTGGGCGCCTCGCTCACCGACCCCGTCGTCGCCGGCGAGACGCTGTACGTCGGCGCGGACGAGGCGCTCCATGCAGTGGACGCCCGCACCGGCGACCAGCAGTGGCAGCAGTCACTCTCCGGGACGGCCGAGACGCCGTGGGTCGTCGGTGAGTCGGTTATGGTTCCGACCGACAGCGGCGTGGCCGCGCTGGCGGTGGCCGACGGGAGCGAACGGTGGAACGCTGACCTGCCCTCGAAGGTAGATGCAGGGGTCTTCGCGGCCGACCACGGCGTGTACGCGCTGGTCGATGGCGAGGAGCCCACCGTCGTCGCGTTCGACAGTGCGAGCGGTACCGAACGATGGCGGACAGCCCTCACTGGCGGCCCGTCGACGGCGCACCTGTTTGCGAGTGACGACGCTGTCTTCATCTCCAGCGGCGGGAGCGGCTCGACGCCCTGGAGACTCGCAGCCGACACCGGCGACATCGTCGGCGAGAAACCGGGCATCGCCACTGACTCCCCCAGTCCCCGGTTCTACCGGGACGGCACTGTCTATAGCCGGGACTTCCTCCCTGCCGCAGTCGACGCCCGACCCGCTCCCGGGACTGACAGCGGCTCCCAGTGGCGCGAACACATCTGGGTAACGGGTCTCGGCCCGCTGAGTGCCGGAGCCGACCACCTGTACTGCATCGCGCCGGGCGACAGCGTCGAACCTAGAGACGACAGTCCAGACGACGGCCCCGGCCTGTACGCGCTGGGGCTCGCCGATGGTTTGCGGGCGTGGTCGACTACTGACCTTGACGCCGCGACCGCCGGCCGCCCGGTCGTGACCGACGGAGCCGTGCTGGTCCCGACCGCCGACACCCTCCACTGTTTCGACCCGGCCGACGGGACACAGCGGTGGACGGTGCCCGGCGACGATATCGGCGAGACGGTCGTCGCCGTCGACGACCTGATCTACACGACGGATGGCGAGACGGTTCGAGCGTTCCGACCGCCTTGATATCGCCGGCACCGTGGCACATACTCACAGGAAATTCTTATTCATCGACCGGCCGAAATCAAGACGTTATGGTGGTCCCAGATACCAGTCCGCGTCGCACCACGCCGACAACCCATGCCGGACGCTGGAGGCCCCGATGACGGGCGTCTACGAGCGGGCGCTTGGCGAGGCGGCCGACGACCTCCATCCGAAGGTCCGCGAGCGATACAGCCTCGGCCCCGAGGACGGCGTCACGGTCGGTCGCGGGCGGATGGACATCTCCCGCGGGACCCACGTGCTCCCGGCGCTGTACGCGATGACGACCCGGGACATGCTGTTTCCCGAGGCGGGCCACGACATCCGGTTCGCCGTGACCACCGTCGGCTACGAACTCGGTGGACACGAGGCCATGACCACCCGACGAGTGTTCAACTTCGACGGCACCCGCCGCCGGTTCGACTCCGTGACGGTGTGGGACGCCGCGAACGAGCGCTTGCTGGACTACCTCGGAAAGGGCGGCCTCATCGCCACCGAACTCCACCCCCGCGTCGAGGACGGGGAGCTCGTAGTCGAGGCGGGTCGGCAGTGGCTCCACCGCAAGGGCCGCTACGTCTCCCTCCCCGAAGCCATGGCCGCCGGCGTCGAAGTGCGTGACCGCTACGACGAGCCCGGCGAGCGCTACCACGTGCTCGCCACCGTCGAGAACCCGCTGGCCGGCCACGTCCTCAGCTACCGCGGCAGCTTCAGGCAGGCCAGCGAGGACCGCGGCGACCACGACGTCGCGACGCTCAAACCGATGCAGGAACTCCCCGGGCTCCCGCCGAGATGACGACCCACCAGCGGACCGCTTCCGCTACCGGCGCCGTTCCGACCGTCAACGGCGTCGCTGTCCCCGACGTCAGCGCTGGTTTCGGGGCCGCCGTCTGGACTGCTGCAGTGCTGGCGGGGGCGCTCGGGACGGTGCCGCGAGCGCTCGCGCTCGCTCCCCTGGTACTGGTCCCGCTCGGTATCGGGCTGGTCGGCCGGCGACCGTTCCCCGGTCCCAGCGGCCGGTTGCTCGCGGCGGCGGTGTGGCTCCAGCCCGTCGGCGCCCTCCTCTTTACCGCGTCGCTGGCGCTGCCGGTCGACGGCGTCCCGGCCGCCGGGCTGGCCGCCCCGTGGCTCCTCGTCACCGGCCTGCTCGGTCTGACCGCCCTCTTTCGGACCGTCGACCGCGGCGGCCTCGCCCTGCCGGCGACGGCCGTCGACGCCGGCCTCGCTTACGTCTCCGTCGGCGCGGTCGCCATGCTGCTGTTCCACCTCGACATCACCTTCTGGTTCGGCTCGACCATCATCCTGCTGACGGCGGTCCACTTCCACTACGCGGGGTTCGTGTTACCCGTGATGACGGGGCTCACCGGCTACACCGGCCAACTCGGCTCACCGACCTGGCGGCGCCTCGTCGGGGTCATCCTCGCCGGTCCGGCCATCATCGCCGTGGGCATCTCCTTTTCGCCGCTCGTCGAGGTGCTCGCCGTCGGCGGCTTCACCGTTGCCGTGGCGCTGTTTGGCTGGTACGTCGTCCTCCGCGTCGCGCCGACCCGGCCGCGGGCACAGGGCGTCTTGCTCGGCGCCTCGGCCGTCGCACTGCCGGTGTCGATGGCGCTGGCGCTTGGCTACGGTATCGCCACCTTCAGCGGGCTGGCCCTCGGGCTCGACATCGCGACGATGGTCGCCCTGCACGGCTCGCTGAACGCCTTCGGGTTCGCGCTGCTGGGGCTCGTCGGCTGGCGCCTCGCTGTCCCGACTGACTGAGCCGCCTTCTCCTCGCGCTGTCCTCGCGGCTCCCTACCGCTCCCCGCTCGCTTTTTCGGCGGGCTCCAGGCGATACCGAACCGTCGACTCACCGGCGAACTCCGGCCCCGGCCCGGACTGGGTGAACCCGGTGGCCTCCACCGCGGTCTCGACCTCGGACTCGTCGGCCGTGACGAGCAGTTCGACCGCCATGTGCTCTCGCTCGGCGAAGGTAATCGGCTCGGCCAGCAACCGTTCACAGACCGCCTGGGAGCCGGCGAGCTGTGTCACGTGGACCGTCCCCTGCTTGGCGTCGTAGCTGACGAATCCCACCACCTCGTCCGCCTCCGTCGCCACCCGAACCGTCCGGTCGTGAACGAGGTTACGCATCACGTCGGGCGGGCTGTCTGCGAGGTCGGCGAGACGCCCGGCGTCGGCCTCGACGGCGTCGCGAATCTCCATGCGTGTCCCTCCGTGCCCCATGCAAATAAACGGTGTGTCGGACAGTCCCATGACGCGGGCAGGCAAGGCAGATGGACACAGTTATCCCGAGCGACGGCAAATCCGCGTGCATGACTCACGGACACGACAGACGGGTGGTCGGATGCGCGTAATCGCGAAGTTCGGCGGGACGAGCCTCGGGAGCGGCGACCGAATCAACCGGGCCGCGGACTCCATCGCGGCCGCCGTCCAGCAGGGTCACGAGGTCGGTGTCGTCGCCTCGGCGATGGGCAACACGACGGACGAACTGCTGGAGGGCATCGAGTACAACGCCGCCGACGAGGACCGCGCCGAAATCGTCTCGATGGGCGAACGAATCTCCGTCCGGATGCTCAAGGGCGCGCTGAACGCCCGCGGCATCGAGGCGGTCTTCCTCGAACCCGGCAGCGAGGAGTGGCCCATCATCACCGACGAGTACGGCGAGGTCGACGTCGAGGAGACCAAGAAACGCGCCCACGCTCTGGCCGGCCAGATGAAAGACATCGTCCCGGTCATCACCGGCTTCCTCGCGGAGGACCACGAGGGCAACGTGACGACGCTCGGCCGCGGCGGCTCCGACACCACCGCCGTCATGCTGGGCAACTACATGGACGCCGACGAAGTCGTCATCGTCACCGACGTCGAGGGCGTCATGACCGGCGACCCGCGCGTCGTCGAGGGCGCCCGCAACGTCGGCGAGATATCCGTCGACGAGCTCCGCTCGCTCTCCTTCCGCGGCGCCGAGGTCGTCGCCCCCTCCGCGCTCTCCTACAAGAACGCCAATCTCGGGGTCCGGGTGGCCCACTACCAGCACGGCGACCTCCTGACCGGCGGGACCTCCATCGAGGGCGAGTTCGAGAACCTCATCGACCTCCACGAGGGACCGGTGGCGTGTGTCACGGTCGCCGGGCGGGCTATCCGTAACAGCCCGGGCATCCTCGCGGACCTCGCCTCGGCTATCGGCGACGCCGGCATCAACATCGACGCCAACTCCTCCGGGATGGACTCGCTGACCTTCTACGTCAGCGAGGACGACGCCGACGAGGTCGAATCGCTGCTGCACGACCGCATCGTCGACGACGACACGCTCTCCTCTGTCACCGTCGAGGACGGCATCGCCGTCATCCGCGTCACCGGCGGCGACCCCGCCGAGCACGCGCTCCCCTACCGGGTCATCGAACCGCTTGCGGACGCCCACATCCAGATCTACGACGTGGTCACCTCGGCCACCTCGGTCTCCGTGTTCGTCCCGTGGGACGATCGAGAGCAGGCCCTGGAACTGGTCCAGGGTGTCTTCTAGACCGCTTTTTGCACACTCCGGCGGTCGAGCGCGGTTGCGCTCGCCACGCCTCCGCGACAAAACGTGGTCCTGCTGAACGAAGTGACGCAGCGCTCGGAAGGCGCTTGGGCCTTCCGGTGGGAAAAATCGCGGCTTCGGCTCCCGTCGCGTGCCTTCGGCACGCGGTGGTCGCCTCGCCGCGGGTCACCGGACGCGAGCGAACGGAGTGAACGAGCCGTCCGGCTCTTTTAGCGTAGGCTCTTTGCGCGAGAAGACATCCGAGTGCAAAAAGCCGCTACCGCCCCTGCGTCAGCCGGAAGCCGATCTCGCGGGGGAGCCCGGCCTCCTCGACGGCGTCGATGACTGCGCCCGTGTCGTAGCGGACGCGGTGCTCCTCGACGGTCCACTCGTCGAGGTCGACGACCGCGAAGGCCGCCCGGTAGTTCCCGTCGCGGGGCTGGCCGACGCTCCCGGGGTTCAACACGATGCCCTCGTCGTACACCTCGTGGTGCTGGTGGTGGGTGTGGCCCATCACGAGCACGTCCTCGTCGCCGAGCAGCTCCGGCCCGAACTCCTCGGGGTAGGTGTAGTGGTCGGGGTCTTCGGGGTGGCCGTGGACGGCCTTTACCCGGTCGTCACACGCCAGCAGCTCCTCCGGGAGCGCCGCCAGCCACGACAGCTGCTCGTCGTCGAGCGTCTCTTTCGCGTGTTCGACCCCCGCCTGTGCCATCCCGTTGAACGTAAAGGGCATCTCGCCGGCGACCGCGCGGTCGTGGTTGCCCATCACCGTCGATATCTCCTCGGTGGGCCAGGGCCCCTCGGGGAGCGCCGCCGGCTCGCCCCGCATCGCGTCGACGCAGTCGGCGTGCCACGGGTTGTAGCCCACCACGTCGCCGGCACAGAGCAAGCGGTCCACCGACGGCATCGCTGCCAGCACCTCGCGCAGGGCGACTCGGTTGCCGTGGATATCGGAGATGACGCCAACCTTCATGCTTTGTCACTTGCATGTGGGGGCTCTTGAGTGTCCGCCCTCGCTCGGCTGGGGTGTGTGCGTGCCACGGCGACTTACTCCCCGTTGTACACCGCGAGGTCGAACTCGCCCGCCTCGCCGGTGACGCCGGCCGAACAGACGGCGTGCTCGAACTCGTGGTCGTACACCTCGCGGGCCGCGTCCGCCGCCGTCGCCGCGGTCAGGTCGACGGCGCCGGGGCTGTCACGCTCGTAGGTCGCGACCAGCGTCGGCTCGGTGACTTCCTCGACCAGCAGCGCGTCCCGGCGGACGGTCCCGATGACCGCCCCCGGCCCGTCGGCCCGCGTCGTCGGGTCCGCCGCGTCGACACCGACGATACCCGCGATGCGGGGGGTGTCGTAGTCGTCCTTCTCGAAGTCCAGCGCGAGCAGCGTCTCCGCGACGGCGTCGCGGGCGGGATACCCCAGTTCGAGCTTTTCGGCGATAGGGTCGACGTGCGAACCGTTGCCCACGACTGCGCCCCGGTCGGTGAGCCGGACACCGTTGTAGGAGATGTAGGGGTTGTCCGTCTCGGGAGCGTCGGGTGTCGGCTCGACGGTGACGGTGTCGTCTCGCCGTACTGCCTGTCGGTTCGGGAACGAGCGAGAGGAGACTCGGTAGGCGCCGACGGCGGGGCCGACGACGACGAAGCGTCCGACGTACATACAGGGTCGTCACTCGCAAGGTGGCAAAGCCGTGTCGGTTCGGCTGCAGGTGTTGCCGTTGACACCCCCCTTGAACTGTCGGCTGGCTAAAGAGTATCTATGGGCGACCTTACCGTTCGACGGTACGACCCGGCTGACGCCGATACCGTATGGGACCTCCACGAACGCGCGCTTCGCGACGCCGGTGGCTACGACGAGGCCTTCGCCCACCGCGATACGGACCTGCGGGACGTCACCGGTGCGTATCTGGACGCCGGGGGGGAGTTCCTCGTCGGCGAACGGTCGGGCGAGGTCGTGGCGATGGGCGCGTTCCAGCCCCACGACACCGACGACGGGGCCGTCGTGCTCCGGCGGATGCGCGTCGCGCCCGCCCACCAGCGGGCCGGCCACGGGACACGCCTCCTCCACGAACTGGAAGCCCGCGCCCGCAAGCGCGGCTTCGAACGGGCCGAACTGGACACCACACCCGCCCAGACCACCGCCGTCGCGTTCTACGAACACCACGGCTACGAGCGAATCGGCCGCGAGTACGTCGAGGCCGCAGATACGACGCTACTGTTCTACGAGAAGTCGCTGTGACTGTCCGACCGTTGAAACACGAGGGCGTGACCAGCCCCGCCGTGACGAGCGAGGACGACTGTGTCCGGGCTCTGTGCGAGGCGACCGACCGATTCGGCGAGTCACCGACAAAGGCCGATTACGAGGACTTCGGGCTGACGCCCGCCTCGGGCACTATCCAGCGTGTCATGGGTGGCTGGAACGAAGCGAAGGCGGCCGCGGGACTGGGGACGAACGCCTCGACGGGCAGCCGCGTCGAACCGAAACCCGACGACGTCGAGCTTCCGGACGGGCTGGAGTGGACCGAACTGAGTCAGGGTCAGCGCTGGCACTACCGGAACCGGGAGTGGAACACGGGGCGAAGTCTGTAACGGCGAGCCGAACTCCGCGCGTGGGCCGACGACATCAAAGCACCGCTGGCTGTGCTCGCTGTCCCGGGGACGAGCCGGCGTGTCTCGACTTCCACCACCTCGATGAGGACGAGAAGAAACAGCAGGTAACCACGATGATATCGTACGGCGACGGCCGGGACAAAATTCTCGACGAAATGGGGAAATGTGAGGTCGTCTGTGCCAACTGCCACCGGAAGGAACACTTCACACCGCCAGACGTGTAAGCGTGTCACAATGCCACAACACGGGTAGTACAATCCGCAACACTGATATGCGCTACACCGCTACCCGATGATACAGCGGCGACGCGCCGACCGACGTGAACATATCAGTCCTATAGGGTAGTGGCCAATCCTATCGGCTTCTGGGGCCGATGACGCTGGTTCGAATCCAGCTAGGACTACTCCTCTCGCGAACAAACCCGTGAGCGACAGTGTCGTAATCAGTGCGGAGGACGAACGGAGTGAGTCCGCGGGCGGTTCGAATCCCGCTATAGTAGCCGTTGAAGCTCATGCACACCCGACCGCACGACGACAGTGCGGTCGGTGTGTAGATGCTTCCAATTCTTACTACCGAACCCCCGAGCCATAGCACCGTCGACCACCCACCGCCTTACTTGCCCCTCCACGACCCACTAGAGCCATGGCACCCGACCACGTCCTCGTCCCGCTGGACGGTTCGCCGCTGGCCGACGAGGCGCTCGAACACGCACTGGAGACTTTCGACTGCCGGGTCTCCGTCCTGAACGTCGTCGCGCCCCTGGACACGGCGATGAGCGAGGGCGGTCTGCTGGAGCCGGGCGAGGCGCGCCGCGAGGCGGCGATGGACCGGGCGGACCGTCTCGTCGAGCGGGCGCGAGAGCGCGCCACCGAAGCCGACCGGACCGTCGAGACGACGGTAGAGACGGGCGACCCGGCCGACACCATCCTCGCCTTCGTCGAGGACCGCGATATCGACCACGTCGTGATGGGCGGCCACGGCGGCTCCCGAAACGACCTCGCTCGGCGACTGCTGGGCACGGTCGCGACCGCCGTCGTCGGCGAGGCGCCGGTGACGGTGACGGTCGTCCGGTAGCTACGCGAGCACCAGCGCGAGCCCCCGGTAGAGCACGAACCCGACGACCACCGAGGTGGCCAGCGTGACGAGCCAGAAGCCGACGGTGACGCCGATTTTCCGCCGCGAGACGCCCGCCGACCCGCCGGCGAGACCGCCGCCGATGACGCCGGAGATGATGATGTTGTTGAACGAGATGGGGATGCCGAGCGCGATGGCGCTCTGGGCGATGATGAAGCCCGGGACCAGGGCGGCGATGGAGCGCCGAACCCCGAGCTGGGCGTACTCCCGCGCCGTGGCCTGCAGGAGTCGCGGTGCGCCCATCCACGCGCCGCCCAGAATCCCGACGGCGCCGATTCCCAGCAGGAGGATACTGGGCAGTCCCAGCTCCGCCGTGTAGAGGTTCTCCAGCGGGCCGGTGGCGAGGCCGACCTGACTCCCGCCACTGGAGAAGGCGACGACGCTGCCCAGCACCACGAGGAAGGTCCTGATGCCCTTGTCCACGGACGCCTGTGTCTTCCGCCGGATGTAGGCGAAACTGCCCGCAGCGAGCAGCACTGTCGCGGCGACGACCACGCCGGGGACCGGGACGAGCATGGCGGCGAAGCCGGCCAGCGAGTTCTGCGTCTCGCCCGGCGCTGACGGGATGATGCTCAACTGGACGTTCGCCACGATGGCGCCGACGACCGCCGCCAGCAGCGGGACGCCCACGGTCTCGGGGATGTCGTCGCGGCGCAGGATGGTCGCGGTGAGGTAGGCCAGACCGCCCGAGACCGGCGGGACGAGCGCCCAGAAGGTGACGATGCGCTGGTACGTCCCGAAGACGGGGTCGCCGCCCAGCGAGAGCCCGACGCCGACCATCGCGCCGGTCGTCGCGAACGCCGCCGGCACGGGATAGCCGCTGTAGATGCCAAAGGCCATGAACAGCGTCGCGGTCAGCAGCCCCGCCGTGGCCGCGAGCGACGTTATCGGGACGCCCTCGGTGAGCCCCGCACCGACGGTCTCGGAGATGGCCCCGCCCTGGGTCAGCGCGCCCAGCGCGGCGAGGATGCCGATGAGAAAGGCGGCGCGCATCGTCGAGATGGCGTTCGCGCCGATGGCCGGCGCGAAGGGCGGGGAGTTGCTGTTGGCGCCCAGGGTCCAGGCCGTCACCAGGCCAGTCAGCGTCGCGACGGCGACCAGCGCCCAGAAGAGGAGGTCCGCCACCGGTGACTCAGCGCTCCCAGTGCAGTCGGGTCCGGTTCATTGGCGACAGTTTACACGCGGCGGTGATAAGGATTCCCGAGCGGACGGCGACGATGTGCCTATCTATCGACTACGCGACGGGTTCTGGCGAAGCCTGCGGGCATCGAAGTTGTTAACCGGTACCATGTTACTTCCATGAATATGCAATTCGACCGGCGAACGTTACTCGGGGGCCTCGGAGCCGCAACTGCGACCACACTGGCCGGCTGTATCGGCGGCGGCGGTGGCAGCGATGGCGGTGACACCGCCGCGCGAATCGGCATGGTGTACGCCACAGGTGGGCTCGGTGACGGCTCGTTCAACGACCAGGCCCAGACCGGCGCTGTCCGGGCCGAAGAGGAGCTGAGTATCGCCTACGACGAGTCCCAGCCCGACTCGGTGTCGGAGTTTGGCACGCTCCAGCAACAGTACGCTCAGTCGACGGACCCAGCCTACGACCTGGTCTGTTGTATCGGCTTCCTGCAGGCCGACTCCCTGACCGAGAACGCGGGCGAGTACCCCGACCAGCAGTTCATGATCGTCGACTCCGTCGTCGATGCCGACAACGTCGGGTCGTACGTCTTCCGCGAGCACGAGGGGTCGTTCCTCGTCGGCCTGCTCGCGGGCCGACTGACGACGATGTCCTTCTCGGCGGGTGCCGGGTCGACGGCAAGCGATTCGACGAACGTCGGCTTCGTCGGCGGCAGAGAATCCGACCTCATCAAGCGCTTCGAGGCCGGCTACACCGCCGGCGTGAAGTACGCCAGCGACGACGTGGACGTCCAGACCGCCTACGTCGGCGACTTCAACGACCCGTCCGGCGGGCAGGAAGCGGCTATCTCGATGTTCGACTCCGGGGCCGACATCGTGTATCACGCGGCCGGCAACACCGGAACCGGCGTCTTTCAGGCCGCACAGGAGGCCGGGAAGTTCGCTATCGGCGTCGACCGGGACCAGTCGGTCACCAAGTCCTCCTACAGCGACGTCATCCTCGCGAGCATGGTAAAGCGAGTCGACAACGCCGTCTTCTCCGCCGTCGACGACGTGGTCAACGACAACTTCGAGGGCGGCGCCACGACGGCGCTGGGACTCGACCAGGACGGTGTCGAGGCCGTCTACGGGCAGGAGCTCGGCAGCGAACTCCCACAGGAGCTCACAGACGAGGTGAGCACGGCCCGCGAGGACATCATCGCCGGCGACATCAGCGTCCCGACGGACCCGAACGACGCGTAACGAGGTCGCTAGCTTGAAACCCTGCCCTCCCAAGGGTCACTAATAATGAGTACGGCCGTCCACCTCGATGGAATCACGAAGCGGTTCCCCGGTGTCGTCGCCAACGACGCCGCGGACCTCGAAGTCGAACGCGGGACCGTCCACGCGCTCCTCGGGGAGAACGGGGCCGGCAAGACGACGCTGATGAACGTCCTCTACGGGCTCTACGAGCCCGACGCGGGCCGGGTCGTCGTCGACGGGCGCGAGCGGGCGTTCGACTCGCCGCGCGACGCCATCGACGCGGGCGTCGGGATGATCCACCAGCACTTCATGCTGGTCGACCCGATGACCGTCACCGAGAACATCACGCTGGGCAACGAGCCACGGAAGTGGCTGGGACTGACTGTCGACCGCGACCGGGCCCGCCGCGAGGTCAGCACGCTCGTGGACCGCTACGGCTTCTCGGTCGACCCAGACGCGGCCGTCGAGGACATCGGCGTCGGCGCCCAGCAACGCGTCGAGATACTCAAAGCGCTGTACCGCGGTGCCGACGTTCTCATTCTCGACGAACCGACGGCCGTTCTGACGCCACAGGAGGTCTCGGACCTGTTCTCGGTGTTCGAGGAACTCACCGCGCAGGGCAAGACGATAATCTTCATCACGCACAAGCTCGGCGAGGCGATGACCGCCGCCGACGAGATAACCGTCCTGCGAGGCGGGCAGAACGTCGGTGTCGTCGACGCTGACGCGGTCACGCGCGAGGAACTGGCGCGGCTGATGGTCGGCCGCGAGGTCCTGCTGGACGTGGACCGGCGGGCCGCCGACCCCGGCGAGCAGCGCCTGCGGGTCGACGACCTCGCCGTCGAGGACAGCCGCGGCGTGCGCGCCGTCGACGGCGTCTCGCTCTCGGTCCGGGCCGGGGAGGTGCTGGGCATCGCGGGCGTCGACGGCAACGGGCAGTCGGAACTCATCGAGGCGATTACCGGGCTCCGAAGGGTCGAATCCGGCAGTGTCGAACTCGACGGCACCGACGTGACCGGGGCGAGTCGGCGCGACCGAATCGAGCAGGGTATGGCTTACGTCCCCGAGGACCGCCAGGACAGGGGGCTCGTGATGGACTTCGACCTCGTGAGCAACGGGTTGCTGGGGAGCCAGCACAGCGCGCCCTACGCTCGCTCTGGGCGCATCGACTGGGACGTGGCCACTGACCACGCCGAGTCGATCATCGCGGAGTACGACGTTCGACCGCCGGACGCCGGGACGGACGCCGAATCCCTCTCCGGCGGGAACCAGCAGAAGTTCGTCGTCGGCCGGGAACTGGCCCGGGACCCGAGCGTGCTGATCGCCTCTCATCCGACCAGAGGCGTCGACGTCGGGTCGATGGAGTTCATCCACGACCGCATCGACGCGCTCCGGGCCGCCGGTGTCGCCGTCGTGCTCGTCTCCTCGAAGCTCGACGAGGTACAGTCGCTCTCCGACCGCCTCGGCGTCATGTACGAGGGGTCGCTCGTCGACGTGGTCGACCCCGACTCGGTGACCGAGTCGCAACTGGGGCTCCTGATGGCCGGCGAGGAGCCCGCCGACATCCCGCGTCCCGACCCCGTCCCCACGGGGGGCGACCGATGAGCGCGGACGGGGAGTCCTGGCGCGAGACGGCGCGCCGCCGACTCATCGCGCTGGGACAGACGTCGGTCGGCGAGCGGGTGCTCATCGCCGCCTCGGCGCTCTTGCTGTCGATACTCCTCGGGACGGTCATCGTCTTCGTCGCCGGCCTGCTGGCCACCTGCCGGGACCCCGTGTTGACCATCGGCGGGTCGACGCTGTGTTACGACCCGTTCTACGTCTTCGACCGCCTCTTCCTGGGTGCGCTGGGCGACCCCTTCGCCGGCGGCTGGTCGCCGCTGAACCCGCAGTTCGCGCTGACGCTCCGGGAGACGACCGTCCTCGTGTTCACGGGGCTGTCGGTGGCGCTGGCCTTCCGGGCCGGCATCTTCAACATCGGCACGCAGGGCCAGCTCGTCATGGGCGGGCTGCTGTCGGCGCTGACGGTCCTGTGGGCCGCGCCGCTGGTCTCGGGCGGGCTGGGAGCGGTGCTGCTGGTCCCGCTCGGTATCCTGGCCGGTGCCGTCGGTGGCGGCGCCTACGGGGCGATTCCGGGGGCGCTGAAGGCCTACGCCGAAGCCAACGAGGTCATCACCACGATCATGCTCAACTTCGTCGCCGTGCTGGTGGCGCGGTATCTCGTCACCGGTCCGTTCAACGACCCTAACAGCCAGGCGAACCAGACGCCGCCGCTGCCGGCGGCCGGCCAGTTCCCGTCGGTCATCTTCGACCCGCGGACCGACTTCTCGATACTGGCACTGCTCCTGGCGCTCGCGTTCGTCGCCGGCGTCTACTACCTGCTGACCGCCACGGCCTTCGGCTACGACCTCCGAACCGCGGGTATCCAGCCCGCCGCGGCGGAGTACGGCGGGGTCGACGCCGCGCGGACCGTCGTCTCGTCGCTGACGCTGTCGGGCGCTATCGGCGGCGTCGGCGGCGCGGTGTACGTGATGATGATACTCGGGACGTTCCAGACGGGCGTCCCCAGCTACGGGTTCGACGGCATCACCGTCTCCATCCTCGCCGGCAACAACCCCGTCGGCGTCGTCTTCGCGGCCCTGCTCTTTGGCGTCCTCAAGTCGGGGTCGACAGTCGTGGCCTTCGCGACGAACGTGCCGCCCCAGCTGGTCGGCGTGTTGCGCGGGCTCATCATCCTCTTCGTGGCGATGCCGGAGTTCTTCCGGCTCGTCGGGCGGCGCCTCGCCGCCGGGCAGGACGACCCGGGCACCGCCGCCATCGGAGGTGAGGCCGATGACTGAGCGCTTCGACGCGGTCCCGACCTCCGGGCGGGCACTCGTCGCGCTGGCGGCGGGCCTGCTCCTTGCGGGGCTGGGCGTCGCCGCGCTCGTCGCGCCCGCCTCCGGGCCCGGCCGCCTGTTCGGGCTCGTGGTCTCGTCGTCGACGCTCGCGGCCACGCTCCGGCTGTCGGTCCCTATCGTCTTCGCCGCTATCGGCGGCATCTTCGCCGAGAAGTCGGGCGTCATCAACATCGGGCTGGAGGGGCTGCTCATCATCGCGGCGTTCACGGCTGTCTTCGGCGCCGATATCACCGGCTCCCTGTGGCTCGGCTTCCTCGTCGGTGTCGTCGCCGCGACGGCGCTCGCCGGCCTGTTCGCCGTCGTCTGTATCGAGTTCCGGGCCGACCAGATTATCGCCGGACTGGCGGTGTGGCTCATCGCGCTGGGCCTGGCGCCGTTCGGTTCGCAGGTCATCTACGGCGGCCCCAACACCGACAGCGTCGGGACGCTCGGGACCATCACAGTGCCCGTGCTGGCTGACCTCCCGGTCGTGGGCGCGCTGTTCGACGCCTCGCCCGCGGTCTACCTGATGTTTCTGGCCGTCGGCACCGCGTGGTACACGCTCAACCGGACGGCCTTCGGGCGGTGGGTCCGGGCCGCCGGCGAGAACCCGAAGGCGCTCGACACCGCCGGCGTCGACGTCTCGCGGGTCCGCTACGCCGCCGTCCTGCTGTCGGGGACCTTCTCCGGGATGGGCGGGGCGGCACTGGCGTTCAGTATCGGTCAGTTCACCGGCAACGGGCCGACGATGGTCAACGGCAAGGGGTTCATCGCCATCGTCGCGTACCTCTTCGGGAACTACAACCCGGTCGGGGCGTTGCTCTCGACGGCGCTGTTTGCCGGTCTGGACGCTATCCAGTTGCGTCTGCAGACGAGCCAGCTCTATGCCGTGCCCGACTCGCTCGTCCAGACTATCCCCTTCGTCGCGGTCATCGTCGTCCTCGCGTTCGTCGGCCGGACCCGGCTTCCGGAGTCGGCCGGCGAACACTACGAGTCCGGCGAGGAGTGACGGGGGGTACTCGTACTGGTGGCCGTAACTTCGTGGAAATATCCGCCATCCCGTCGCGGCGATATTTTCCGCGTGATGACAGCCGACAGTGTCAGTAGCCCAGCGACTCGCGGACCAGAACCAGTGTCGTCCGGCCTTCTTCGGCTTCCTGGCGGTAGATGAGCTGTTTGCCGATCATACTCCCCTGTCCGTAGGCTTCCTGTGCACGCGCGTCTTCGAGCGGATACGCGACGTTTTCCAGTCGGTCGAGCGCCGCGTCGAGGTCGTCGACGATCTTGTTGGTGCCGGCGACCAGCAGGAGGTTTTCGGCGGCGAACGGATAGGCCCCGACGCGGCTGCCGGAGGCGTCGGCGGCGACGAGTTCGCCGGTGCCGGCGATGGCGTTGACGCTGCCGACGAAGTAGTCGCTGGCCTGGGCCTCCCGGCGGGCGCGCTGGCGCTCGGCGTCGTCGTCGATACCGTACACCTCGGCGTGGCGGTTGTCCCAGTCGTGGTCGCCCTCCATGAGGTGGTCCATGAAGCCGATCTCCTCCAGCGTCGTGGAGTGACCGTCCATCACGCCGGCACCGGCCGGAATCTGTGATTCGAGTTCGGCCAGCGCGGCCGCCGCGTCGTCGACGACGACCACGTCGAAGCCACTGGCTTCGAGGTTCTCGACGGCGGCGTCGAGTTCGTCGTCCGTGGGGTGTTCGTCCAGCGACTTGTCGTAGTCGACCGTCTCCGCGTAGCCGTCCTTGTTCGAGGCCATGTGGGGGTACTCGCGGGCCCCGCTGAAAAACGCCCGCGGACACCGATGTTACCGGGTAACACCGGTACCACCGCCGGCGAAACAGTCATATGCATATATGCTCATATATCGAAGTAGAACGATGGCATCGAACCAACGGACCGACGGCCGGGCCTGCTGTGAACCGCTGGCCCACGACGTCGACGACGAGCGCCTCGCGGCCGACGTGGGCCTGCTGTCGGGCGCCGCGAACGACACCAGATACGAGCTGCTCCTGTTGCTCTCGGCCGCCGACGGTGCCGTCTGCGCCTGCGAGCTCCCCGACGCCGTCGGGCTGAGCCAGAGCGCCGTGAGCCACGCGCTCTCGACGCTGTTCGACGCCGGCCTCGTCACGCGCGAGAAGGACGGCCGCTGGCGCTACTACGACCTGACGCCGGCCGCAGCGTCGCTGCTGAACACCCTCGATACGCTCCACACCGATGACTGACACTGATTCACCCACACCGTCCGGCCGGCCCGACGACGAACAGCGACGCATCGTCCGCGAGCGGTACGCCGACATCGCGACCGACAGCGACGGCTGCTGCGGGGACGAGTCGGCGGACGGCGGCGGCTGCTGTGACGACGCCGCGGGCGCGAGCGGCGCCGACGCGACGGCCCGCCAGCTGGGCTACGCGGACGACGAGGTCGACGCGGTGGCCGGCGACGCGAACCTCGGGCTGGGCTGTGGGAACCCACAGGCTATCGCCGACCTCGACGCCGGCGAGACGGTCCTCGACCTCGGGTCGGGCGCCGGCTTCGACTGCTTTCTCGCGGCCGACGCCGTCGGTTCGGCGGGCCGTGTCATCGGCGTCGACATGACGCCCGAGATGGTCGAGAAAGCCCGCGAGAACGCCCGGGCGAACGACGCGGAGACGGTCGAGTTCCGCCTCGGCGAAATCGAACACCTCCCTGTAGCCGACGCCACCGTCGACGCGGTCATCTCGAACTGTGTCGTCAACCTCTCGCCGGACAAACCGCAGGTGTTCCGCGAGGCCTACCGGGCGCTGCGCCCCGGCGGTCGACTCGCCGTCTCGGACGTGGTCCAGACGGCCGAGTTCCCGCCCGAGGTGACGCGTGACCCCGACTCGCTCGCCGCGTGTGTGGCCGGCGCGGCGACCGTCGACGCGCTCGAAACGATGCTCGCCGACGCCGGCTTCGAGGCTGTCGACATCTCGCCGAAAGACGACAGCGACTCCTTCATCCGCGAGTGGGCCGACGACTACGACCCGAGCGAGTATCTCGTCTCCGCCACTATCGAGGCCCGAAAACCCGACTGACCGGTCTGACGGAGCCACCGCGCTCCCGTGAGCCGAACACTCATGTGTCACGGCGACCCACTCCCACTATCGAATGTCGCGCCGCTACGACCACGCACGGGTCACGGAGTACTGGCAGCACGTCTGGGAGCGGGAGGGGGTCTACGAGACGCCCTCGGGAGCTGAGGCCCCCGAGGACCGAACCTACGTGCTGGGGATGTTCCCCTACACCTCCGGGTCGCTGCATATGGGCCACATCCGCAACTACGCCATCACCGACGCCCACGCCCGCTACCGACGGATGGCCGGGGACCGCGTCCTCCACCCGATGGGCTGGGACGCCTTCGGCCTGCCCGCCGAGAACGCGGCCTACGAGCGCGATACGGACCCGGAGTCCTGGACCCGCTCCTGTATCGAGCGGATGCGCGACGACCTGAAGGAGATGGGCTTTGGCTACGACTGGTCACGGGAGATTACGACCTGTGACCCGGAGTACTACCAGTGGAACCAGTGGCTGTTCACCCGGTTTCTCGACAACGACCTCGTCGAGTACGACTCCGCGACGGTCAACTGGTGTCCGGACTGTGAGACCGTTCTCGCGGACGCACAGGTCGAGACCGACGAGTACGAGGCCGCCCACGGCCACACCGCCGGCGGCGTCTGCTGGCGCTGTGGCACTGCGGTCACCCAGCGGGACCTCGACCAGTGGTTCTTCACCATCACCGACTACGCCGACGAGCTGTACGACGGGCTGGACGACCTAGAGGGGTGGCCCGAAGGGGTCAGGGACAGCCAGCGAAACTGGATCGGCCGACAGGAGGGTGCCGGCGTGACTTTCGACGTGGACGAGTACGGCGAGGTGTCGGCCTTTACCACCCGGCTGGACACCGTCTACGGCGCGACCTATCTCGCGCTCGCGCCGGGCCACGACCTGGTGAGCGAGCTGGCCGAGACGGACGACGACGTGGCGGCCTACCTCGACGAGGTCGCCGGCACGGACGACGCCGGGCTCTCCGGCGTCGCGACCGACCTGACAGCGACCCACCCGTTCACCGGCGAGCGGATTCCCGTCTACGTCGCCGCCTACGTGCTGGACGACGTGGGCACCGGCGCGGTGATGGGCGTGCCCGCCCACAACGAGCGCGACCACGACTTCGCCGAGGCACACGACCTCCCCGTCTCGCAGGTGGTCGAACCCGTCGACGGCAGCGGGACGAACCTGCCAGACGACCCCTACACCGAAGACGGCATGCTGACGTCGAGCGGCGAGTACGACGGCCTCGCCAGCACGGCCGCCCGCGAGCGCCTGCTCGACCACGACGGCGTCGAGGAAGCGACGACCTACCGCCTGCGGGACTGGCTCATCTCCCGGCAGCGCTACTGGGGGACGCCCATCCCCATCGTCCACTGCCCCGACTGTGGGGCCGTCCCGGTCCCCGACGAGGACCTCCCCGTCGAACTGCCCGCGTACGTCCAGACGACCGGTAACCCGCTCGATGCGGCCGAGGAGTGGAAAGCGACGACCTGTCCCGACTGCGGCGGCGAGGCGACCCGGGAGACCGACACGATGGACACGTTCGTCGACTCCTCGTGGTACTTCCTGCGATTCCTCAGTCCTCACTTCGACGATGCGCCGTTCGACCAGCAGACGGCCGACCAGTGGCTCCCAGTCGACGTCTACGTCGGCGGCGAGGAACACGCCGTGCTCCACCTGCTGTACATCCGCTTTTTCACGCGGGCGCTGGCGGACCTGGGGCTGCTCGACGAGCGTGAACCCGTCGAGCGGCTCATCAATCAGGGGACGGTGTTACACAGCGGCGAGAAGATGTCCAAGTCCGCCGGCAACGCCGTCGCGCCCCACGAGTACGGCGCCGAGACCACCCGACTGTTCGTCCTCTCGGCGGCCCACCCCGCTCAGGACTTCGAGTGGACGGTCAAGGACGTCTCGACGGCCTACGAGTTCCAGCAGGACATCTACGGGATGGTCAGCGACTTCGTCGACCAGCGAACGCGCCGGCACCGCTCTCAGGAAGCCCGCCCCGTCCGCACGGAGAGCGAGCCCCACGACGCCTACCTCGAACGGGAGATAGACCGCACCATCGCCGCCGTCACCGAGGAGTACGACCGCTTCCGGTTCCACCGCGTCGTCGGCGAACTCCAGCGGTTCGCCCGCCTCCTCCGGCGCTACGAGCGCTACGAACCGCCCTACCTGTTCGCCTACAGCCGCGGGCTGCGCGTGCTGACGAAGCTGCTCGCTCCCATCGCCCCGTATCTGGCCGAGGAGCTGTGGCACCTGCTGGAGGCGGACGGGCTCGTCGCCGAGGCCGACTGGCCCGAGTCGCTGCGTGACGTCTCCGACTACCGCATCGAGCGCGGGCTCGTCCGGACGACGCTCGCCGACGTGCGCGACATCACCGAGGTCGTCGACATCTCGGACCCCGAGCGAATCGAGCTCGTGGTCGCCGAGGACTGGAAGTACGAGGCCTACCGCACGGCCCAGTCGGCCGACCCCGACGCCGCCATCGTCGGCGAGATCATGGCCGACGAGTCGATGCAGGCCCACGGCGACGCCGCCGCGGACTACGCCGCCGACCTGGCCGACCGGAGCAAGGGCCTCGAACCGATCGTCGACGGCGAGCGGGAGCTCGACGTGCTGGCGCAGGCCGCCTGGCTCTTCGAGGACGAGTTCGGCGCCGAGGTGACCGTTCGGCGGGCGAGCGAGGACGACGACCTCGCGAAGAAGGCCAGACCGAACAAGCCCGCGATTCACATCTCCTGATACTCGGCTTTCGGACCGATCTCCCTCATCGCCTTCTCCTGGAGGAGCTCCATCGCGGGTTCGTTCACGCCCTCCGGGATGATGATATCGGCTTTCCGCTTCGTGGGCTCGACGAACTGTTCGTGCATCGGTTTCACCGTCGATAGATACTGTTCGATGACCCCGTCGACTGTTCGGTCACGCTCCTCGATATCTCGCCGGATGCGCCGGAGGACACGGACGTCGGGGTCCGTCTGGACGTAAATCGAGAGGTCCAGCTGGTCCAGAATGCGGTCGTGGTACAGGGCGAGAATGCCCTCGACGATGACGATCGGTTCGGGTTCGACTGTGATGGGGTCTCGCTCACGCGTGTGCGTCTCCAGGTTGTACTGTGGAACGGCGACCGCCTCGTTCTCCGAAAGCGAACGGACGTCGCCGATCAACCGTTCCCAGTCGATCGCGTCGGGATGGTCGAAATTTAGCTCTGCCCGCTCTTCCGGCGAGAGCTCCGACTGGTCGCAGTAGTAGTTGTCCAGCGACAGCAGAACCATATCCACGTCCACCGCGTCCACGATTTCGGTCGCGATTGTCGTCTTTCCGGCGCCCGTACCACCCGCAATTCCTATGAGAAACGGCGACTCTGACATTGACAGAGGTATCTCGTGCTGCTACGAATAGCTTGTCTTCCGAGCTACCCACTGACAGCGCGTCTCGTTGCCGATATATCGGTCCGGACGGCCACTGACACGCGGGTGGCGCGCCGACCGTCTGCCGCTCTGCCCCGCGCGTGCCGGCGGGTGGACTTCGGGCTCAGACCCGGTGGCACGGAAAACGATTCACAGCGGACAAAACCCCCAAATAGCCGGCCCGCGAGAGTCCGGGTATGACCGACCGCACGGCGGCCGTGACACGCGAGACGGCCGAGACGGACATCGAGGTGACCCTCGACGTCGACGGCGACGGCGACTCGACGGTCGACACCGGCATCGGCTTTTTCGACCACATGCTGGACTCCTTCTCGACACACGGCCTGTTCGACCTCACCGTCCAGTGTGACGGCGACCTCGAAATCGACGACCACCACACCGTCGAGGACGTGGCCATCACGCTCGGTGAGGCCTTTACCGAGGCGCTCGGCGAGAAGCGCGGTATCGTCCGCTTCGCCGACCGGAAGGTGCCCCTCGACGAGGCCGTCGCGAGCGTCGTCGTCGACATCTCCGGGCGACCGTACTACGAGTTCGACGGGGCGTTCTCGCAAGCGGAGGTCGGCGGGATGACCAGCGACATGGCCGGCCACTTCGGGCGCTCGCTGGCGACGAACGCGGGACTGACGCTGCACTGTGCCGTCGAGGGCGAGAACGCCCACCACGAGATAGAGGCGCTGTTCAAGGGGCTCGCCCGAGCGCTGGACGACGCGACCCGTATCGACGAACGGCGCAGCGACGTGGCCAGCACGAAAGGCGAACTGTAGGCTGTCTCACGGTGGTGTCGACGGACGAGACGTGCGTTCGACGCGGTACCGAGCACTTCTGGCGCAGTGTCTCTTCGTCTCCGAGTTCCAGGCCGGCACTGTCTACGACACCGACCGACGCTCACCGAGCAGTTCGGGAGCTGTCCGGCGTATCGAACAGCGGGGACGCCGGCTCGTCGTCGCCACCGAACAGGACACGCTCGATTTCCAGTCCGGTCCCGAACCGGTGCGTCCCGCTATGTTCGGGTGACTGGCGCTGCAACGCGATAATTCTGATCTCAATAAAGAAAATTTATACTGATTGGCAATCACACCAAACCATGACACAGCGACAGTCGCGGCGGGCACTACTCACCGGGCTCGGGGGCGCCGGTGTCGGTGCGATGGCTGGCTGTCTCCGTCTCGGCGACCCGGAGTCGGGGACCGGGACTGCCACCAGTCAGTCGACGGGCACCGAGACTGGGACACAGACCGAGAGTGACGGAGAGACCGACGAACAGCCCGAGAGCAGCGGAGAGACAGGGACTGGCGGGCAGACCGACACGCCTGCCTGGGCCCAGTGGATTCCGTCCGACCCGGTCGTCTCGGGCACTGCGGAGACATTTGCGCTCGACGTACAGGGGGCGCGAGCGGAGTTCCCGCAGGCGGAGTACGAGCGTTACGAGATACAAGACATCGCCGACACGTTCGGTATCGAACAGTCGGACATCGACTATCTTGGCGGGATGGAACGGTCGGACGATTCCGGGCTCGTCTTTCTGACGGGGACGTTCGACCAGGACGAGATTCGTTCGAACCTCGGGGTCTCGGAGTCGGACACCGAGTCGTATCAGGGGTCCACCGTCTACGATGGGCTCGCCTGGGGGCCGGACGCTATCGTCACGAGCAACTACCAGACGGTGCTGGACACGCGATTCGGGGGCACCCAGTCTATCGATGCAGCCGGGACGGGCTGGGAGACGCTGCTCTCGGTGGTCAGCTCTGGGACGCTCTCCGGTGTCCAGTCCGGTTCGTTCGTCGACTCGTTGTCGGTCAGCGTCCCCCGAAGCGGGATCGCTATCAACGCGGCCAGCGGCGGCGGCGCGACCATCACGGCCCACCTGATGTTTGACTCCGAGAGCAGAGCTGCGGAGGTATTCGAAAACAACGAGGACGAGATACGGGCGGACGCACCCGACGCCGACCAGACTCTGGAGAGTCTCGAACAGCAGGGCAAGCGGATCGTGTTTACTGTCTCGTCTGACACCTTCGAATTCTAGGACCCCAAGAGCGAAACGCACTGCTCACGATTGGTCTCCCATGTTCGACGAGATTATGGAGAAGTTCGAGGACTCTCCGGGCCAGCAGGCCGTCATCCGCCTGCTGCTCGAACGGGGGTTCTCGGTCAACGAGGAGGGGCGGGTGGTCTCGGGCGGCATCGAGATTCCCAACACCGGCATCGCCCGCGAGGTCGGCGTCGACCGCCGGGTCGTCAACGCCACGACGGACGCTATCCTCGCCGACGACGAGCTGCGGCGCATCTTCCGGAACATCTCCGCCGTTCCCAGTCTGCTGGACCTCGCGCCGGTGCTCGACCTCACCGCTATCACCATCTCCGTGCGGGCGGCCGACGAGTCCGGTATCGTCTCGCGGGTGACGGCCGCTATCGCCGAGCGCGACATCTCCATCCGGCAGGTGCTCAGCGAGGACCCGGAGTTCACCGACGACCCCCGGCTCTACGTCATCACCGACGAGGCGCTGCCCGGCGACCTCATCAACGAACTGCGCGAGATGGCGTTCGTCCGGACTATCGAACTGGCCTGATGGCGCACCCGGTCACCATCACCGTCGAACTGCCCGACGGCTCGGTCGAGGAGCTGACCGCGCCGGCGGGGAGTGTTCTCCGCGACGCCCTCCTCGATGCCGGTCTCTCGCCCCACGGCCGTTACGCCCGCCGGCTCAACTGCGGCGGCAACGGGCTCTGTGCCACCTGTGGCGTCCGGCTGGCCGAGCCGTCCGACCCGGACCACTGGCACGACGACCTCGCGGAGCGTTTTGGTTACCCGCGGCTGTCCTGTCAGATTCGCGTCCGGGCGGGGATGCGCGTCCGACTGCTCGACAAGCGGCTGTGGGGTAGCCGCGACCCCGACGCCGCCTCGCGCGGCGAGCAAGAATAAGGGCTATGCGGCCGTCGGGCGAACCACCGGTGTGGCAGAGAGTTTCCGGACCGTCGCCGAGCGCGCCGCCGCGAGCTTCGAGGTGCAGGGCTCGGAGTTCATCGGCCACGTCGCGCCAGCCGAGACCGTCGCCGAGGCCGAGGCGTTCGTCGACGAGATACGCGAGCAGTACGCCGACGCCACCCACAACGTCCCGGCGTATCGGGTGCGGGCCGAACCGTTCCGGGAGTATTCGAGCGACGACGCCGAACCCAGCGGGAGCGCCGGCAAGCCGGCCCTGAACGTGCTCCAGCAACGGGACATCGAGAACGTCGCCGCCGTGGTCACCCGCTACTACGGCGGGACGAACCTCGGCGTGGGCGGGCTGGCCCGGTCGTATTCGCGGTCGGTCAAAGACGCCGTCGACGCCGCCGGCGTCGTCGAGTCGGTCCCACACGAGCGGTTCACCGTCACCGTCGAATACGACGACTCGGGCAGCGTGCGGAGCCTGCTGGAGTCGGCCGATGTGGACTTTTCGGCCGAGTACGGGGCCGAGGTGACGTTTTCAGTCCGGTTGCCGACGGCCGAGGCGAGCGACCTCCGGGACCGGATTCGCAGCGCGACCAGCGGCCGAGCCGACATCGACTACTGATACTGTCGGCTGTAATCACGTGACCGATTTCGCCACCCCGGGGTGGCGAATATCTTCACGAAGTTACAGCCAACAGTATGAGCACCCCGGTCATGCTCTCAGCGAACTGAGTTTCGGGTGGAGAGAAAAACCGGCGCTGTCTGTCGGTTTCCAGCGGAAGAAAGGGGGTTTGCGGTTCGGCTGGTCGACGGGATATCCGTCATAATCGGACCCACACAAAAACCGTTTCGACTCGGCGGAGCCGCTGTAGCGAGCTGCCGACGGGGCCGGCGCTCCCCTCAGGTCGTCCGGAACGCCCGGTCGCCCGCGTCGCCAAGTCCGGGGACGATAAAGCCCTCCTCGTCGAGCTCGTCGTCGATAGCGACGGTCAGCAGGTCCACGTCGGGGAACGCCTCGCTCACGCGGACGATGCCGGGCGGGGCGGCCACCGCCGAGAGGACGACGAGGTGGTCGGGGTCGCCGCCCGCCCCGGTGATGTGGTCCAGCACGGCGGTCATCGTCGACCCGGTCGCCAGCATCGGGTCGGCGACGATGACGGTGTCGTCGGGACCGATGTCGGGGAGCTTGACGTAGTCGACGGAGATGGGGAACTCGCCGTCCTCGTCCATCCCAGCCGACTCGTCGCGGCTCGCCGAGATGACGCCTTGCCGGGCCCGGGGAAACGCCTTCAACAGCCCTTCGACGAACGGCGTCGCCGCCCGGAGGACGTTGACGATGACCACGTCGTCCAGCCCCGTCACCCGCTCGCCCATCGTCGTGGTCAGGGGCGTCTCGATTTCGACGTACTCGGTCTCCATGCGCCCGTCGATTATCTCGTAACCACAGAGGCGACCCAGCCGGACCAGCCCCTTCCGGAACTCGACCTGTTCGGTGTCCTTCTCGCGCAGCCGGGAGAGTTCGTCCTTCGCGAGCGCGTGTGTGACCAGCGAGGCGTCACCGCGCCGTTCGAGTGCCATACGGTGGCTCTCGGCGGGTGGGGAGTAAACGTTGACGGCGCGCCGGTCGTACTGCCGGCTGTCCCGTTTCGAGCGGACGCCGCGCACGGGCCGGCGAAGCTCGCGACGACCGTCCGGCCGGCGGTATCACGCGGGCTCGGGGCTCCCGGTCGTTTCGGTGACGCCCTCCGACTGCCGACGGTTCTCGGCCAGCAGGACGGCAAAGAGCGCCAGCCCCGCGGCCCGCAACGCCACGTCCAGCAGGAGCGTCATCTCGCCGCCGCCCATGCCGATGAACCCGAGGACGTCGTAGGTCCCCGAGACGGCCAGCCCGGGGGCCATCAACAGCAGTGAACTCACGGCGAAGGCCACCCGCCGGCTCCGGGCGACCGGCGCGGAGACGAAGCCGATGACCGTCGCCGCCAGCGCCACGACGCCGACGAACACCCCGATGACCGGGATGGCGACCTCGAAGATGGCAAAGCCCGGGTCGGCGAAGTCCGACAGTCTGACGACCCGGTAGATCTGGCTGCCGGGCTCCGTGGGACGGAGCAGGACGATACCCGGCGCGAGGATGAACGCGAACGGGACGATGGCCTTGTTCAGCGACAGCGAGAACGCCTCGATACCGGTCTGGAAGGCGTCCGACTTGGCCACCCCGGCGGCCGCGTAGGCCGCGACCGCCACCGGCGGTGTGATGTCGGCGATGACGCCGAAGTAGAGGATGAACAGGTGCGCCGCCAGCTCGGGGACGCCGAAGGTGACCAGCGCGGGCGCGAGCAGCGAGACCAGGATGATGTAGGTCACCGTCGTCGGCATCCCCATCCCGAGGATGATGGAGGCGACGGCGGTCACGAGCAAGAGCAGGACGAGCGAGCCGCCGGCGACCGCCCGGATGAGCGCGACGAGGTTCGGCCCCAGTCCGGAGACGCTGATGACGCCGGGGATGATGCCAGCGGCGGCGACGGCGACGACGACCGGCACCGCCGTCCGCGCGCCGCTCTCCATCGACTTCCCGAGGAAGGTGCCCAGCCGGTAGAGCCCGTTGCCGGTCAGGGAGGGGCTGCCGACGACTCTCGCGGTGCGCTCGGCAGCGTTGTCGACCGCATCGTCGAAGTCGAGGACGTGCGCGTCGATGTACGGGTGCGTGGCGAGCGTGAGCACGCCGGCCGTAATGGCGATGCCGCCCAGCGAGCCGACGGTGGCCGCGAAGGCGGCTCGCAGCGACTGGCCGCCGGAGCCACCGCCCAGCAGCGCCCCGAGGACGCCCGCGCCGGCGAGGTACTGGGCGAGGAGGGTCCCCGCGAACAGGAGCCCGAGCAGCCCGAGCAACCGCCCCCGCGTCTCGTGGCTGTAGGCCGCCACGAGCGTGATGAGCGCCCCGATTGCGATGAGTGTGAACCACGCCGACCGGGCGACCGAGAGCCGCGCGACCAGCAGGTAGTACAGCAGCAAGCTGATCGGGACGAGGTAGAACCAGCCGTTCCGGAGGTGCTGGCGGAGGTCGACCAGCTCCGCGGGGTCCAGCCCCCCGATCTGCTCCTTCGTCGCCTCGAAGTGGACCATCACCCAGACGCCGAAGAAGAAGACGATGGCGGGAATCGAGGCGGCGATGATGACGTCGGCGAAGGGCGTCGCCGTGTACTGGACGATGAGGAAGGCCGCGGCGCCCATCACCGGCGGGAGTATCTGCCCGCCCGAGGACGCCGACGCCTCGACGCCGCCGGCGAACTCCGGCCGGTAGCCGGACCGCTTCATCAGCGGGATGGTGAAGGCGCCGGTGGTAACGGTGTTCGCGATAGAGGAGCCCGAGATAGTGCCCATGAACCCGCTGGCGAGGATGCTCGCTTTCGCCGGGCCGCCCCGCCGGGTCCCGGTGGCGCCGTAGGCGAGGTCGATGAACCACTGGCCGGCACCGGACATCTCCAGGAACGCGCCGAAGAGGATGAAGATGTAGATGAACTGCACCGAGACGGTGACCGGAATCCCGAAGACGCCGTTCTCGGTGTTGTACCAGAGGTTCTGGATGATGGAGTTCCACCCGAGCCGCGGGATAGAGAGGACGCCGACGTAGGCGGTCCCGCCCGGAATGAGGTAGCCGTAGCGGGCGTAGACGACGAAGGCCGCGACGATGAGCATCAGCGGCAGGCCGATGGCCCGTCGGGTCGCTTCGAGGACGAGCAGGACGCCCAGCACCCCCAGAACGAACGCGTACGACGTGTCGGCGAGCGGACCGAGCAGCCCCGCGACGGGCGAAAGCAGCGGATACACCTCCACGAGCGTCCGGCCCGCTTCCAGCCCGAGCGCGCGCATCCGCTGTATCTCCGCGAAGTCGGTGATGAAGTACGACGCCGCGAGCACCGAGATAGCTATCAAGACCAGGTCGAACGGCGTCACCCGGTCCATGTCGCGGTCCAGGGCGAGCCAGGCCAGCCCGTCGCCGACGGTGTCGACGCCGCGGCTCACGGGGTGGTCCGGCCCGAGGCGCTCGCGCGTCCGGGTTCCGAGGCTCGCGAACCGGCGGCTCACCACGCCGTCGCCGGTCGACGTGGGATACAGCAGGAACGCGAGCACCAGTCCGAAGGCCACGTGGACGGCGTTTATCTGGAGCAACTGGAGCGCCGCGAGCTGGAACCGGCCGAGGCCGGGCAGTGTCACCGAGAGGACGAACCCCTTCGCGGCGAGCCACATCTGGAACAGCGAGAAGGAGATGCCGACGACGGCGACTGTCACGGCCGCCACGCCCTGGAGCGACCGCCGCCGCTCTATCTCCTGGAGCATCTCCTCGACGTCTTCCTGATCGTCCGATTCGGCTGGCGGGTCGTCGTCGGTGTGTGTGCCAGTCATAGTGAGTCAGCGGCGGCCGCGACCGCCGACCGCCGGGTGATGTGGATATCGACCGAGCGCTCGTCGGTCAGGCCGACGAGGTCGTAGCTCCGATTCCCCACGCGCAGCCTGTGGCCGGCGACGTCGCCGGGCGCGACGGTGATGCGCTGGTAGGCCCCGGACGGGTCGGAGACGAAGCGGCCGTCCTCTCGCGTGACGTTCGCGCGACTCGGTAACCCCCAGCCGTAGGACTCGAAGGTCATCCTCGCGGCGACGAGGCGGTCGCCGTCGACGACGTAGACGTCTCTGACCGGAGTCTTCTCGACGCTGTGGGTGTACGCGAGGGTGACGGCGGTCCCGTTCTCGACCGGCGTTTGCAGGTAGGCCTCGCCGGTCTCGGCGTCCGCGACGACGAGGGCGCGTCCGGTCGGCACGGCCGGGGCGGCCGCGAGTGCGACCAGTGCGACGGCGGCAAGTGCGACGGTGCGGGCGGTGGGCATGTGGGCGCCCGCGGTCAGTTCCCCATGCCGGTGCCAGTGGCAGTGCCGGTGCCGGTGCCTGCCCCGGTGCCGAAGTACGCCGCGGCGCCGGGGTGGAGCTCGATGGACATCCCGTCCTGAGCGCTGTCCTTCGTGATGAAGTCGGTCTTGATGGTGAGCTCGCCCGTGTTGTCGAAGATGGCCGCGGTCACCTCCCGGACCGTCGCCTCGGCCATCCCCGCCCGCGTGGCTATCATGGCCTGCACCGCGACCGTCTCGACAGCCTGCTCGACGCCAGTGTAGGTGCCCGCCGGGATGGTGTCGTCGGAGAACCACGACGCGGCGTCTTTGACTGACTGGCGGTTCTGCCCCTCGATGGGGACGAGGACGACGTCGTTGGTGTTCGCGAGGTCCTCGATGGCGCCGACGGGCCAGCCGCCGACGACGAACGCAGCGTCGATGTCGCCGTTGCGAAGCTGGTCGGCCGCCTGCGAGAAGGATGCGTTCTGCTCGGTGAAGTCGCTGATACCCACCGCGTCCAGAATCTGGAGGGCGTTGACCTGCGTCCCCGACCCGAGGTCGCCGGTGTTGATGGTCGCCCCCGAGAGGTCCGACATCTGCGTGATGCCGGTACTCCCCAGCGTGACGATGGTGATGGTCTCGGGGTACAGCGTCGCGACGCCCCGCAGGCTCTCGACGGGGCTCCCCTCGAAGGCGTCGATGCCGGTGCCGTTCTTCGCGAAGGAGGCGATGTCGTTCTGGATGAGCGCGAAGTCGGCGTCACCGCTGGCGAGGTTACCGACGTTCTCGACGCTCGCGCCGGTTGACTGGACGTTCAGCGTGTAGTCGGTCCGGCCCTCGACGACGGTCTTGAACTCGTTCGAGAGCGGGAAGTAGGTCCCGCCGGTCCCCCCAGCGTGCCAGGAGAGCCGGTTCCCACCGCCACCGCCCGACCCACCGTTTCCGCCACAACCTGCCAGCGCGGCGACACCAGCGAGGCCGGTAAGCCGCAGTAACCGCCGCCGTGTCGTTCTGCGTGACATGTGCTCACAATTATCCAGCCGGCGAGAAAGTTACAAACAGCTTATAGGCGGTTTCGGGGGCGTTACTGCGTGACTCGGGCCCCGATGCGGCCGCGAGCCGAACGCGGTAGACCGCTGTCGGCTGGTTACGCCGGCTGCTCGACACCGAGCTCGTCGAGCAGCGTCCGGGCGGCCTCGGCCGAGGAGGGCGGGCCCCGGGCCGTGACGAGGTCGCCGTCGACGGTGACGCTGGTGTCGTCGTCGAGCTCTGCGTCCCACTCACCGCCGGCGGCTATCACTTCGTCCTCGACCCAGTAGGGGAGCTTGCGGCCGTCGGGCATCACGCCGTTGTCGTCGACGATACCCTCCTCCCACTCGTTCGGGAAGCCGGTGACCGAGCGGCCGTCGACGAGGAAGTCGCCGGTGCTCGTCCGGGTAAAGGCGAGGATACCGACGGCGTGACAGACGACCAGCGCCGTCCCGTCCTCGTGGGCGACGGCGTCGCGCAGCAGCCGACGCGCGTCCCGGTCCTGATTCACGTCCCACTCGGTGCCGTGGCCGCCGGGGAAGACGACGGCGTCGTAGTCGACGGCGTCGACCTGCGCGGTCGGTGACGGGTCGTTGAGCCGCTCGTCGTTCTCGTGGACCGAGATGCAGCGTTCGGCCGTCTCCTCGCCGACTTCCTCGGGGTCGACGGAGCGCTCGTCGATGACCGGCGGGCTGCCGCTGGGCGTCGCGACCTCGATGTCGACGCCCGCGTCGGTGAGTGTCGTGAGCGGTTCGATACATTCCTCGCCCCAGTAGCCTTCCTCGCTGACGACGAATAGTGCGGATGGCATCGTCGAACGTAGGTGCGCGACACTGATAAGGGGAACAAACTGCCGCCGGCTCCCCGACCTGCCGGTGGCCACAGCGCCCAGTCGACGCGGGTCCGCGCCCGCTGTCGCGCCCGGTCGACATCGGGAAATCACCAGCGCAGTTCCCGGACACCATCTGAGACGCAGTCCCCGAACACGCCCGGCGGAAACGTTTAACCACTGCGAGCGGTAACAGAAAGACACACGGTACTACACCGTTCGCACCTTCTACAATGGCAGATATCGAAGAGAGCGTCTCTGGATTCAAGACACACGGCGGCTGGGTCGACGTGGTCGAACACGGCGAGCGCATCACGCAGGCACTGAAAGAGCTCCTCGGTGACGACGAAGTCGCGACCGACATCGACGACGACGCTCTCGAGGAGTTCGACGAGTGGCGACCGAAGACCCACGAACGGCTCGACGAGGACGTCAACGAGAAGACGGCCGAACAGGCCAGCATCGACGAGGGGAAGGGCGAGCAGGCCGGCAAGGAACCCGACGAGGACCTCCAGAAGGCCGGCGAGAAACTGACCGAGTCCTACGAGAACCTCGACGAGCCCGACGAGGCCATCGACAAGTGGGGCGAGTCGGTCGACTACGTCGCCCGCGCGGCCGACTCGGCCGGTCGGAAGGCGCTGCGAAAGGTCGAGGACACCGTCTACCGCAACGTGATGACCCAGATCGCCCCGTACTACTTCGACAACCCGCTGGTCAGTGCGAACCTCCGGCGCATCGGCGACGAGGACGACCCGGAGTACGTCTTCGAGGTCAACGTCAACGACGACGACCTGAAGCTGCGCGTCTCGAACCAGTTGGCCGACTACGACTCCGACGTCGACCGCTGGCACGTCGACACCGAGAAGACGACCGAGGCGGTCGAGGCCGCCGAGGGCGTCGACGCCGTCGAACCCGGCGAGGAACGGGACCCGAAGACCAACTGAGACGGCCGGCCCGTCGCTGCACTCGTCTCGCCGTTCTACGGACGCTCCCGGGCGGGCGGCGATAGGCCGCCGACCTCACCGGCCGCGGAATCGGCGTCGTAGCGCCGCCCCTTTCCACAGCAACAGTCCGGAGAGCGCCAGCAGCGGGAACAGGCCGACCTGCACGGCGAGCACAGCTGTCGGGTCCGTCCGCAGCGGCGAGTAGACGAACGCGCCGAGCGCGACCGCCAGCACCAGATGGGCCAGCCGGTGGGTCGAGCGCCGCCACAGTCGGCTCACGACACACCACCGTCCGGTCGCGCGACCGCCGACTCCACGTCGTGCCCGCGTCTCACTCCCGTCGGTCGTCGCCCAGCAGGAACTGTCCCATCACGCGGGCCGTGCCCCGACGGATGGTCTCGCTGGCGGTCGATTTGTCGACGTCCAGTTCGTCGGCGACCTCGGCGAGGGTACACCGCCGCGGGACCTCGAAGTAGCCCAGCCGGAGCGCCGCGGTGACACACTCGCGCTGGCGCTCCGTGAGCGGGCCGCCGCCGTCCGCCGCGTGGACGACCGACAGCAGCTCGTAGTCGTGGTCGCCCGCGTCGAGTGACGCCCCGAACGCCTCGAACTGGTCCCGGGTCGCCGTCAGGTCGAACTCCATGACGCCGTTCTCGACGAGGATGGGGAACTCCGGCGGCAACGAGGACGCCCAGAGAAACTCGTAGAGCCCCTGCTCGACGGCCTCGTACTGCGCGAGGGCCCGCCCGTCGCCGGTCCAGAGCGCCTCGTAGTCGGTGATGTCGGGATGGGTTCGGATGGCCTCGACGACGGGGTCGGGGTCGTCGGCCCGAACCTCCCCCAGTTCCAGCGCTCGGTCCCCCATCGGGACGCCCGTGAGCAACCGGAGCGTCGCGTCCGGGAACCTCGTGGACACCGCTGTGACCCACAGCCCTTCCCGGAGCGCAAGCCGGAAGCGCGCCCGTATCACGGCGCTCCCTCCGGACCTCGTCGTGGGACCATCTCTGCTGTCCGTTGGCTCCGGTCCGGAATAAACGTCCGGCCGCTCGTCGCCCGCACCCGGCCGGCCGCCGCGCTCGGGCATCGGTCATGCCGTCTCCCGGGACCACGCCACTGCCGCGAACAGCGAGCCGAGCGTGACCGACGCGATGAGAGCGAGCAGAACGGCGAAGGCGAGATAGCCCGCGGTCGGGTCGGCGTAGGGCAGTATCACGTCGCCCGGCGGCTCGATGGCCCACGGGCTCACGTGGAAGTACGCGAGCATGGCCGCGCTGCAGGCGAAAAAGCCGGCCCAGTACCGGTTGCCGACGCGCCCGGTCACCGTCAGATAGAGCCCGACGGCGACGAACGGGTAGATTGCGAGGCTGTAGGTAAATGGGTTCACTTGCCCCGTCACGGGCCAGCCCACGTGGTTCCCCCTGACGACGTGGTCGACGTGGTGGGCGAGGCCAAGCAGCGTCGAAAGCGCGGCCGTCACAGCCACGGCACGTGTCACAGTGGGGCGGTCCGTCGTCTCTCTCGCCGGCGGGTCGTCGGTGCGTCGCATACCGCAGTGAAACCCCGCCGACGGGTTCAGCGTTTGACCAACATGTTGGGCCAGAGCTGTCACCGGTCACCGACCGCTCCGTGGCATACAGCCGCATACCCCTCCGCTTCGACTGGAGATGGCCGACGCGGCGAACGGTAGGCTCATTGGTGGCAAGGGCAAACGCCGGTGTAGATGGTAGCGACGAGTGTGCTGGTGACGCTCATCGTAGCGTCCGCGGCGAGCCTGTTCATGGCGTGGGCAATCGGGGCGGGTTCCTCGGGGTCCACGCCGTTCGCGCCGGCGGTCGGCGCCAACGCTATCTCGGTGATGCGGGCCGGGTTCTTCGTCGGCATCCTCGGGCTCGCCGGCGCGGTGTTACAGGGCGCGAACGTCACCGAGACCGTCGGTGGCGGGTTAGTACTGTTCCCCGACGGCGGCGGTCTCTCCGCGATAGCGGCTATCGTCGCGCTCGTGACGGCGGCCCTGCTCGTGGCGTTTGGCATCTTCACCGGCTACCCGATAGCGACGGCCTTCACCGTCACCGGCGCCGTCGTCGGCGTCGGGCTGGCGATGGGCGGCCAGCCCGCCACGGCGAAGTACGTCGAAATCGTCTCGCTGTGGGTCGCGGTGCCCTTCGTCGGCGGCGGCATCGCCTACGCGACGGCGTGGTCGCTTCGTCACGAGTCCGTCCCCGAAGACGTCGTGGTCCCGCTGCTGGGCGCGCTCGTCGCCGGGCTGCTCGCGAACGTCCGCTTCGTCCTGCTCGCGCCCGGCTCCGAGCAGGCCTCCGTCGCGCGAGCGGTCGGACGGGCGCTCGGGACGCCGATACTGCCGACGATAGCCGTCGTCACGCTGCTGGCGGCGCTGCTCGGCGGCGGCCTGCTCTACCGGGACGTGCGAAACGACACCGCGGCCGGGCAGCGCCACTTCCTGCTCGTGCTCGGCGGCCTGGTCGCGTTCTCGGCGGGCGGGAGCCAGGTCGGGCTCGCACTGGGTCCGCTGCTCCCGCTGCTCGACTCGGGGCCGGCGTCGGTCGTCCCAATCACCGGCGTCCTGCTCTTCGGTGGTCTCGGCCTGCTTATCGGCTCCTGGACCGGCGCCCCGCGGATGATAAAGGCCATCGCGCAGGACTACTCCTCGCTGGGCCCCAGGCGCTCTATCGCCGCGCTCATCCCGAGTTTCATCATCGCCCAGACCGCGGTGTTTTTCGGGCTCCCCGTCTCCTTCAACGAAATCATCGTCTCGGCCATCGTCGGCTCCGGCGCGGCCGCCGGCGACGGCGAAGTGAGCCGCGGCAAGATGGGCAAAACCGTACTGGCGTGGCTCGGCTCGCTCGTGCTCGCCTTCGCGCTCTCGTACGGCGTCTTCTTCGCCGTCGATACGCTCGCCTGAACACTGCTAGCTCTCCGTCCGACCGGTCCTGCTTGCGGCGCCGGTCACACGTTCTAGCGACTGTCTATCGAGCGGCGAGAACTACTGGCACTGCCCGACCGAGAGACGGCCGTGTCATTCGACCTGCGCTTCCTCGGCCTCGTCTTCCTCGACGTCGAGTTTGACGATTCGGGCCTTCATGATGCGGGTGTTCTCGACCTGTTCGATGCGGATTTCGACGCCCTCGTAGGTGATGGTCTCGCCCTCCTCGACAAGTCGGCCCGCGCGGTTGAAGATGAAGCCGGCGATGGTCTCGAACTCCTCGCCCTCGGGCAGTTCGAGGCCGAGCGCCTCGTTGACTTCCTCGATGTTGACCTCGCCTTTGACGGTGACCGTATCGTCGCCGATGTACTCGATCGGCTCTTCCTCCTCGCCTTCGAGAATCTCGCCGACGATCTCCTCGGTGAGGTCCTCCATCGTCACGAGCCCTTCGGTGGTGCCGAACTCGTCGATGACGATGACCATGTGGAGCCGTTCGGCGCGCATCTCGGTCAGCAGGTCGTCGACGTTCTTGGACTCGGGGACGTGCAGCGTCGGCTCGATGAGATCCGCCAGGACGATCTCATCGGAGAACTTCTCGCCGTAGTCCAGGTCCCGGACGAGGTCGCGGATGTGGACGACGCCGATGACGTTGTCGAGGCTCCCCTCGTAGACGGGCAGGCGCGCGTGGCCGCTCTGGATGGCCGTTTCGAGCGCCTCGCGCACTGGGGCGTCCTTCGCGACGGCGGTCATATCGAGGCGGGGGGTCATCACCTCCTTGGCGATGGTGTCGTTGAACCGGAGCGTGCGCTGGAGCATCTCGCGTTCCTCCTCGTCCAGAACGCCCTCGCGCTCGCCCGTCTCGATGATGTCCTGAATCTCCTCGCGGGTGACGTAGGAGGTCTCGATGGCCGAGCGACCGCCGGTTATCCTGTTGACGATACGGGTCAGGTAGTCGAAAAAGAGGATGAGCGGGAGCAGGACCTTCTCGGCGAACTTCAGCGGCTTCGATATCCGCAGCGCCCACGACTCCGTGTTCTCGACGGCGTAGCTCTTGGGGGCGCTCTCGCCAAAGAGCAGGACGATGGCGGTGATGCCGAACGTCGCCGCCAGCACGGCCTGGCCCCGCGAGAGGTAAAAGCCCAGCAACCCGGTCGCGATGGAGGACATCGCGATGTTGACGAGGTTGTTGCCGACGAGGATGGTCACGAGCAGCCGGTGGGGGTCGGCCTTGAGCGCTTTGAGCGTCTTGGCGCCCGGCACGCCGTCCTCGACCAGCGCCTCCGTCCGGTGGGCCGGGAGCGAGAACATCGCGATTTCCGAGGACGAAAAGAACGCCGAGAGGACGATGAGCAGAATTATTGTGACGATGCCGCCGCCGAGGACGGCACTCTCCGGGACGGCGATGCCGACGATATCGAACGTCTGCAAGGCCAGGGACGACTCGAACGCGATGGGTAGGGCCATCAACGGTCGGAGTTGTCATCGCCGGGGATTAAGCCTTGTCATGGTTCGGACGGCGAAGCGCTTAGGGGCGTCTCCGCCATAGCGTAGCCGTATGAGCGAGCCATCGATTACACTCTACCGCCTGCAGGCCTGTCCGTTCTGTGAGCGGGTCGTCCGGGTACTCGAGGAACTGGGCCTGGACTACCGCTCGCGGTTCGTCGAACCGATGCACTCAGAGCGCGACGTGGTCAAGCGACTCACCGGCAAGCGGACCGTCCCCGCTATCGTCGACGAGGGCACCGGCGTCACGATGAGCGAGAGCGCGAACATCGTCGCGTATCTGGAGCGGACGTACGGAAGCGAGGGCGCGAACACCGAACCGGGGGCCGCCTGATGGTCGAGCTCGGCTTCGACGTGGTGGAACTCGGTCCGGCAGACCACCCCGAGGCGGGCGACCAGGCCCCCGACTTCACACGACCGCTGGTGAACGACGAGTACTGGGAGGACACCTCGCTGTCGGCGGTCTGTGCCGAGAGCGACGACCCCGTGGTCCTCGTGTTCCACGCCATGGACGGGGCGTTCCCGGCGACGTACCTCTGGAACGAGGTCCGCGACCGGGGCTGGCACGAGGACGCGACCGTGGTCGGGTGCTCTATCTCGACGCCGTACGCCCACAAGGACCTCCTCGACGAGCGCGGCGTCGCGGGCGAGGCCCGTCTGTTCTCGGACCCGGCAAACGGCATCGCCGAGGCCTACGGCATCGACATGGCCCTCGACGGGATGGCCGGCGTCGCCGAGCCACGCCCCGCCGTCTTCGTCCTCGACTCGGACCGCACTATCGAGTACGCGTGGGTCGGCGAGGAGTGGCCCGCCTTCCCCGACTACGACGACGTCGAAGCACAGCTGTGAGCGACGATATCGACCCGGGCGCGTTCGACGCGGCGGAGGACATCGACGACGCGGCCACAGCCATACGCGAGGGTGCGCTCGTGGTCTACCCGACCGAGACGGTGTACGGGCTGGCTGCCGACGCCACCGACCCTGACGCCATCGAGCGGCTGTTCGAGGCCAAGGGGCGCTCCCGTGACAAGCCCGTCTCGCTCGCGGTGCCGGACGTGGACAGCGCACTCGACTACGTCGACCCGACCGACCGCGAGGAGGCGTTCATGCGCGAGTTCCTCCCGGGGCCCGTGACGGTCGTCGCCGAGCGTCGCGAGTCGGTCCCCGACGCACTCACCGACGGCGCACCCCGCGTCGGCGTCCGCGTTCCGGACCATCTCGTGGCGCTGGCCCTGCTGGAAGCGGTCGCGCCGCTGACGGCGACGAGCGCGAACGTCTCGGGGAACCCGAGCGCCACGACCGTAGACGAACTGGACGCCATCACCGAGGCGGCGGCCGTGGTACTCGACGGCGGCGAGACCGGCGGGACGGGCTCGACCGTGGTGGACGTCGCGGCGGGCACCGTCCACCGCCGCGGCGCAAACGCCGACGCCGTCGAACGCTGGCTCGAAGCGAACTAGAGTAACGACCGCAGCGACCGCGTTCTGACGCCACACTGGTCGCGATACTCACAGGGGTCACACTTCGCGTCGTTGTCGACCCGGCCCGGCGGGCCGTCGATGCTCTCGGCCGTGCGCAGCGCCCGGCGGTAGAGGCCCGCCCGTCGCGCCGTCACCTCGACCTCGCGGACGACGCCGTAGCCCGGGTACTCCGCGAACACTCGCTCGACCGACCGTTCGCGCTCCCATGACAGCGCCTTGGCGGCCGCGACCAGCCGCACGGTCTGGGGCTCCCAGACGCCCGTCTCCGGTGGACGACCGGCGAACACCAGCGAGGGGACGGCGCCCGCGTCGGTCCCGACGAGCTTGTGAGCGATACCGCGGGCGTCCTTGCCCGCGAGATACACGTCGGTGTCGACCGGGTCGACCACCGCGTCCCACGCCTCGATGCGGTCGCTGGCCGCCCGCAACCGCTCTCTGACGGTCGTCGGGTCGGGCTCGATAGGGGCCGACAGCAGCGCCGCGTCGTCGGCCAGCAACCGCTCGTAGTCGCGGGCGAGCCGTCGAATCTGTGCGATTTCCTCGGGCACGTCCGGCGGGCCGTCCCGGCGGCGGTAGTAGAGCTTTCGCGGACAGTACGCCGCGGTTTCGAGCTCGCGGAAGGTGTGGTCGGCCATGTGCCGGGCTGGTCCCGCGATGGGTCAAAAACGTTCGCCGGACCGACGCCGCCGGCCGCTCACATCGAGACGTCGGCGTCCGAGTCCAGCGAGTCGATGTCTTCGGTGGCCTCGTCCAGCCCAGTTTCCCGAACGGCAGCGGTCATCCGGGTCGAGAGCCCGGCCTCGGCCAGCGCGTCCTCGAACTCGCTGGTGAAGCGGTAGCTCACCTGCCGGGCCTCGGCCTCGGCCGCGACCACGCGGCGGTAGCGGGCCGCCGTCCCGGCGTCGACGTCGAACGCCGCGGCCAGCTCCTCGTCGGCGGGGTCCTCGCCGACCACCCGGCGGCGGAACGCGGCCGCGTCGAAGTCGGCGTCGTCGTCGGACTCCCGCAGGAGATGCAGGTCGAGTCGTGCCTCGACGATAGCCGACTCGTCGACCCCGAGCTCCGCGGCGAGCTCGTCGTCCCCCCGACCCGCGTAGAACCCCCGGACCAGCGTCACCAGTGCCGCGTCGGAGAGCGCCGTCCGGAACTCGTAGCGCTCGCGCATGCGCGAGACGACCGCTCGGAGGCGTTCATCGACGCGCTCCTCGTCGGTGTCGGTCAGCGAGCCGGGGCCCTCGGCCTGTGACTCCGTCACCGACTCCTCGCCGGAGACGTCGATGAAGATCTCCCGCAGCTGTTCGGTCTTTTCGTCCATCAGACAGGAAATAACCGTCGCCGAGGTATATATCTGTTTGGTGGGCTGAACCACAAGGGTGAACTAGCTGGCAGCGATTCCCCCGTCTATGTCCGACCGTCCGCTGCCCAGACGAACGCTGCTCCGACGGGGCCTCGCGGCTGCGGGCGCCGCTGCAGCGGGCACCACTGCCGGCTGTTCGAGCCTGTTCTCCGGCGGCGGCGACGACACCGGCGCGTTCACGCAGTGGTTGCCGAAACCGGGTGCCATCGGGGCCGCTGAGCATTACTGGTTCGACTACTACGATCTGGAGCGCCTCGCTTCCCAGAGAGAGACCCTCGGCGGGGAGCCCACCGTGTTCGAGAGGACGTGGCGGCCCGTCGGCCTGGACTGGGCGGACGCCACGAGCGCCGTCGCCGTCGACTCGGCCGACGTGGTCACCGCCGATTTCACGCGCTCGGACGCCGTCTCGGACCTCGAAGACGCGGGCTACAGCCAGGGCGACGAGTACGAGGGGTCCACGCTGTATCACGACGCGGACGGCCGGACGGTGTTCGGTGTCACCGACGGCACACTGGTCGTCTCGCGGGTCGACAGGTACGCCAGCGACCCGGTCGACCCGGCTTCCCGCGTTCGGGCGGTGCTGGACGCACAGACCGGTGACGTGACCCGCTACGCCGAGGCCAGCGAGGACATGCAGACCCTCGTCGACGAACTCGGCACGGCCACGTTCGTCAGCGGGGCGACGAGGGACGACGCCAGCGGAGTCGAGGCCGAGAGCGGTCGGTACGAGGGGCTGGTGGCCGAGGGGTCGACGAGCACGTTCGACGGGGGGACGGTCGCGGAGAAGTGGGTCTACGTCTACGACAGCCCACAGGACGTCGACATCGACGCGCTCAGGGCCTACGTCGAGGCCAACGACGACGGCACCGGCGGGTCGTCCGCGCCGTTCGCGACGGTCGGCGATATCGCTTACGAGAAGAAAGGCCGCAAGGGTATCATCACCGGGACACGGGCCGCAGACGAGTACTACGAGGACGCCTAGAGCAGTTCCAGAACGCCGATAGCGCCCCCAGCCAGCAGTAGCTCGAAGGCGAGGGTGCCAAGCGCCGAGAGGGCGGCGAACCGCCGGGTCGTCATGCCCGCCACGCCCGCCGGCACGGTCAACATGCCGCGGGTGAAAAGCAGCGTGTTACTCGCCGGCACCGCGACCACCCCGTACGTGTCGAACACGTCGCCAAAGCGGTCCAGTCGAGCCTCGTCGACGCGAAACCACGGTCTGTCCAGCAGCCACTGCCGGCCGCCGCGCCTGGCCAGCAGGAACAGCGTGGTCTGGCCCGCGGTGGCCCCGGTGACGGCGACGAGCAGGATGCCCGCGACGGTCGGGATATCGTACCCGCTTTCGGTCCGGGCGAGGACGGTCACCGCCGCCGGGACGAGCGCCTCGCTGGGCGCGAAATACAGCAACATCGCCCCTTCGAGCACGAACACGAACAGCAGCGCGACCAGCCCGTAGCGACGCAGTAACGACTCGGCGTCGCCCGCGTCGCCGAAGGCGTACAGCGCGATGCCGGCGACGCCGAGCACGGCGAACAGCGCGGCGACGACCAACAGCCCGTAGTCTTCGGCGAGCGCTCTGACAGCGCCACGCGCGGACGGCTCCGGGGCGTCGGCTCCCATCTGTTCAAACAAGTGACATCAGAGGTATATGTGTTGTGCCCCGGTGAGCGGTGGGTTCATGGCCATCAAGGCCACACACCCGGACATGGATATGACACGTCGCCCACGCCGGCTCCGAACCGACGGCGTGCGGCCCCTGGTACGGGAGACGGAGGTATCGGCGTCGGATCTCATCGCGCCGGTGTTCGTCGACGCGACGACCGACGAGCGGGTCCCGATTCAGACGATGCCGGGCCACGAGCGGGTGCCCGTCGAGGAGAGCGTCGCCCGCGTCGAGGAGATACTGGCGACCGGTGTCGAGGCCGTCATGGTGTTCGGCATCCCCGAGTCGAAAGACGAGCGGGGGACCCGGGCCTGGGCCGAGGACGGCGTCGTCCAGAACGCGGTCCGGCGCATCACCGAGGCGACCGACGCCTACGTCATCACGGACGTCTGCCTGTGTGAGTACACGAGCCACGGCCACTGCGGCCTGCTGGAGGACCACGCCCGGTCGGAGCCCGACCTCACCGTCCGCAACGACGAGACGCTCGACCTGCTCGGCGACATCGCGGTCAGTCACGCGCGTGCGGGCGCGGACATGGTCGCCCCCTCGGGCATGATAGACGGGATGGTCGGCGCCATCCGCGGGGCGCTGGACGACGACGGCCACACGGAGGTGCCTATCATGAGCTACGCCGCGAAGTTCGAGTCGGCCTTCTACGGCCCCTTCCGCGACGCCGCCGACGGCGCCCCCGAGTTCGGCGACCGCCGGCACTACCAGATGGACCCCGCGAACGCCCGGGAGGCCCGCCGCGAGGTCGAACTGGACGTCTCCCAGGCCGCGGACGTGCTGATGGTCAAGCCCGCGCTCCCCTATCTCGATATCGTCTCGCAGGTCCGCCGGGACCACGACCACCCCGTGGCGGCCTACAACGTCTCCGGGGAGTACGCGATGCTCCACGCCGCCGCCGACAAGGGGTGGCTCCAGCTGGAGGAAGTTGCCTACGAGTCGCTGCTCTCTATCAAACGGGCCGGCGCCGACCTGATTCTCACCTACTTCGCCGAGGACATCGCCGACCGGCTCTGAGGCCCCGTGGCGACACGGCCGACAGTCCGAACGTAAATTTTTACCGGGGGTTCGGTGCAGAACTGCAAGAAGTAACTGTCACAGCCGCTCCCCGATTCGCTGATTGTGGTATCTGCCCCCCGAAACGACCGTCTCTCCGGGGTTCGACCGTCGGTGTCGGGCCACACGGGCGGTTCCGGGGTGCGCGCGCAGGCAAAACACCCCGTTATGGCCTCACAACCCCGGAATCCGGGTGTACGAACGTCCAGAATGCGGAGAGAGAGATGCCGAATTTCTTGACGGAGAACAACCTTATATCCATTATATCATGTGGTAATCTGGACGTTCGACCACTGTAATGTCTAAATTCGGAATATCGTAAACCAAATCCTTATGTAGTGGTGTTGCCAGAGATTTCTCCGTGAACGACTTGACGAAGTTGGTGCTCGCGCCGATAAAGTTGGACGTTCAACCGCAATAGAGACACACTGATACAAATCATGGTACTACTCCAAGCAAGCACGGAAGCGCTGAACTACACGTGGATACTGATGGTATCGTTCCTGATCTTCTTCATGCACGCCGGCTTCGCGATGCTGGAAGCCGGACAGGTGCGCTCGAAGAACGTCGCGAACCAGCTCACGAAGAACCTCCTCACCTGGTCGATAGGTGTGACGGTGTTCTTCCTCATCGGCTCGGGCGTGGCCTCGGTCGTCGGTGGCGCCGACTGGGCCGCCGCCTACATGGCCAGCGGGCTCGGCTGGATCGACTGGCTCTACGGCGCGGTGTTCGCGATGACCGCCGCGACCATCGTCTCCGGGGCGGTGGCCGGTCGCGCGAAGCTCCGTGCGTACGTGACCTACACCATCCTGCTGGCGGCGGTCATCTACCCCGTCGTCATCGGCTTCACCTGGAGCGCCAGCGAGACCGGTTTCGTCGAGATCGTCACCGGCTACGCGTTCGCTGACTTCGCCGGCGGCATGATCGTTCACGGCATGGGTGGCATCGCCGGCCTGACCGCCGCAGCCATCCTCGGCCCGCGGATGGGCCGGTTCAACGAGGACGGCTCCGCGAACGTCATCCCCGGCCACTCGATGACCTTCGCCGTGCTCGGGACGCTCGTCCTCGCCTTCGGCTGGTACGGCTTCAACGTCGGCACCTCCGCCATCTACGGCGGCGACGGTACCTTCATGGCCGAACAGCTCGGCCGCGTCGCGATGACGACGACTATCTCGATGGCGATGGGCGCTATCGCCGCCGGCGCAGTCGCGTGGTTCCAGACGGGCAAGGTCGACACGCTGTACGTCGCCAACGGCCTGCTGGCCGGGCTGGTCGGTATCACGGCGATTCCCCACACGACCGCGTGGTGGGGTGCGTTCGTCGTCGGCATCCTCTCGGGCGCACAGCTCCCCATCGTGTTCAAGTTCGTCGAAACCAAACTCAACATCGACGATGTCTGTGCCGTGTTCCCGGTCCACGGGAGCGCGGGCGTGCTGGGAACCCTGCTGTACCCGTTCGTCGCTGCCCCCGGCGTCGTCAGTAACGTCGGCGGTGCGTTCATCGCTCAGGCGTTCGGTGTGTTCGTCATCGGCGGCTGGACGCTGACCGCGACGGCGGTTATCTGGTACGCGCTCAAGGCCATGGGCGAGGCCCGCGTCACGCCCGAACACGAGCAGGAAGGCCTGGACGTCAGCGAACACGGCGTCGAGACCTACCCAGAGTTCGGCTCCGGCGACAGCGTCGTCGCCGACGGTGGTATCATGACCGAAGATATCGAAGCGACTCGAGGTTCCAAAGATGACTGACGAAAACGAAATCAAGATGGTCGTTGCAATGGTCCGTCCCGACAAGCTCGGCGACGTGAAACAGGCACTGGCGGAAGTCGGTGCCCCCTCGCTGACAGTGACGAACGTCTCCGGCCGTGGCTCCCAGCCCGCGAAGAAGGGCCAGTGGCGCGGCGAGGAGTACGTCGTCGACCTCCACCAGAAGGTCAAAATCGAGACAGTGGTCGCTGACATCCCCGCAGACGACGTCGTCGAGGCTATCGCAGATGGCGCCCACACCGGCGAGAAGGGCGACGGCAAGATCTTCGTCCTCCCGGTCGACGACGCCTACCAGGTCCGAACGGGCAAGACCGGTCCCGAGGCCGTCTGAGCGGCGGGCGATGGTCGACGATATCGATAGACAGGTGGTGAACGCCCTGCTCCGGGACGGTCGGGCGAGTGCCCGCGATGTCGCCGCCGAGACCGGCGTGGCCGCGACGACGGTCTCGCGACGGATGGACCAGCTGGTCGACTCCGGCGTCATCGAGGAGTACACTGCTCGCGTCGACTACGAGGCGCTGGGGTACGACGTAACTGCCGTCTTCCAGCTGTCGGTCGATGGTAGCGGGCTGAAGACCGTGACGGAACGCCTCCGCGACCTCGACAACATGGTCGCGGTGTACGAGGTGACCGGCAGCCACGACATCGTCGCCGTCGGGAAGTTCCGCGACACCGGCGAGATGAACGCACACATCAAAGAGCTGCTGACCGACCCTGATATCCGCACTGCCTCCACGTCGGTCGTGTTGAACACGGTCCGCGAGCACGAACAGTTCCCGGTGGACGACACCGGCGAGTAACTGTCGGTCGACGCCGACAGCCCCTGTGGCCCTTCGGCCACAGTGTTCTCCGTTTCCAACGGCCCCACGCCGGCGGTGGGATTAAGCCAATCGACCCGTTCGATGGCGTATGGGCCTGCAAGTCGACGTGCGAAAGCTCGACCTCTTCAACCAGATGGCAAAAGAGGGGTCGGGGACCGTCGCGGACCACCTCGGGCAGCTCACGGGGTTGAACGCCTCGGTCCACACGTCCCAGATAAACTTTCTCGACATCGACGACGTGACGACACACATCGGCACCGAGAGGCAGGTCGGCATCTACGTCGAGCTGAACGAACCGCCCTACGGCTACGTCCTGTTCATGCTCGACCCGGCCGACAGCAAGCGTCTGGCGGGCGCGATGCTGGGCGGCATGGGCGGGGACGCCGACGCCGAGGGCTTCTCGGAGATGGAGCGCTCCGCGATGGGGGAGATCGGCAACATCATGACCTCGGCGTTCATCGACGGCTGGGCGAACGTGCTGGATACGACCATCGACATGGGCACCCCGAACTTCGTGCTCGGGCCCGCCGCCGGCATCATCGAGAAGATGGGCGGTTGGCCCGACTCCGAGCTCGTGTTCGTCATCGACTCCCAGATAACCGTCGAGGACGGCGACCTCGGGATGACCGTCTACACGTTCCCCGAACTCGAAGACCTCGTGGCGCTCATCCAGGGTATCGACCTCGATACGGACGTCGTCGCCGATACGCAGGCCGACGACCTGGTGTAAGGTACCATGGCCGCCCGCCGCCATCTCCGGTAGAGCATGGCAAGGCAGTTCTGTGGCCGTCCCGAACCCGGTCCTATCCGATGACGGCGACAGGTGGAGTATGACACGCCTCTCGAAACAGTGGATCCAGCACAATCAGGTCGCCCTCTACGCGGTCGCCGTCCTCGCCGCCGTCGGGCTCGCTGTCGGGCGACCGACTGCCACCACCGCGCTGGAACCGCTCATCAACCCCGTTCTGGCGGTGCTGCTGTACGTCACTTTTCTGGAGATACCGTTTGTCCGCATCCGGCGTGCGTTCCGGAACGGGCGGTTCATGTTCGCGGCGCTGGGGATGAACTTCCTCGTCGTCCCGGTCGTCGTGTTCGCTCTCACCCGCTTTCTCCCACAGGACCCGGTGGTCCTCGTCGGGGTGTTCATGGTGTTGCTGACGCCCTGTATCGACTACGTCATCACCTTTACCGAGCTCGCGGGCGGCGACGCCGAGCAGATAACCGCCGCGACGCCGGCGCTGATGCTCGTCCAGTTGCTCGTGCTCCCGCTGTATCTCTGGCTGTTCATGGGCCAGCGGGTCGCCGAGTTCATTGAAGCCGGTCCCTTCGTGGAGGCGTTCGTCGTCATCATCGCCCTGCCGCTCTCACTCGCCTGGGCCACCGAGTACTGGGCCGAGCGGTCCGCTCGTGGCGAGGGCTGGCAGGAGTCGATGGGATGGCTCCCGGTGCCGATGATGGGTGTGACGCTGTTCGTCGTCATCGCCTCCCAGCTGCCCCGTGTTCGGGCGTCCGTCGACCAGATAGCTGCCGTCGTACCGGTGTACGTGGCCTTCCTGATTATCATGCCGCTGCTCGCGCGACTCGTGACCGGTGGGCTCGGGATGGCCGTCGGAGAGAGCCGCGCGCTCCTGTTCACCTCGGTGACGCGAAACTCGCTGGTCGTGCTGCCGCTGGCGCTCGCGCTGCCAGCAGGATACGCGCTCGCCCCGGCCGTCGTCGTGACACAGACCCTCGTCGAACTGTGTGGGATGGTGGTCCTCACGCGGGTCGTTCCGGGGTATCTGGTTCCCGACGCCCCTGCCCGGTCAGCTCCTGCGGACTGACGGCTTCGGACCACTGAGACACCTGGAACTGGCGTTTCGAGGCAGGCGGACAGAGCGAACCCGACGAGACGACTCCCGTCGAACTCGTCCGTGGTATCGACCCCGAGACGGACGTCGCTGCCGACCCGGTGTAGCTACTCCGGCAGCGGTCCGAGGATGTCGAGGTCGTATTCGGCGGCCGCTTCGGCCAGTGCCGCCGCGTCGGGCTCGCCCGGTGGCGGCGTCTCCAGGCGCGGCGCGGGCTCGCCGACGCTTCTGAATAGCTCCTCCAGTCCGCCCGGCGTCACCTGCACGACCATGCGACACGGCTCGTCGCCGACGACGCGGAAGCCGTGGGGCACGTCCCGCGGGAGCACGACGGTGTCGTGTGGCTCCGCTCGCACTCGGTTCTGGGCGTCCTCACCGTGGAGACACTCCAGTCGGCCGTCGATAACGTAGAACAGTTCGTCCTCCCGGTGGTGGACGTGGTAGGGCGTCTCGTATCCCGCCGGGGCCGTGTGGTCGACGAGGGTGTACGCGCCGTCGGTCTGTCCGGCGTCGACCTTGACGACCATCAGTATCCCCACTGCCCAGAGCGCCTCACCGTCCTCGGCGCGCAGTACTGTCGGTTCCCCGCCTGGCGCTGGACTGGTTGCCATACTGAAATATCTCTCGCCGGCGGGGATATAGACAACCCATGACACGCTACCGAGTGTCGTACCACCGGTCGAAAAAGACGAACCGACGAGGCGAACATCGTCGGCGCTCCGCGCTGACGGCAGTGTTGGACACGAGCAGTGCCGTCCTCAGAAATCGAAGATTTCTGATGGGTTGCGGTAGAGCTTCGCTCTACCGAACGTCGGGATTCCGGCTTCGGGCCGGGGGCCGCGTGTCATCGCTATTCGATGAGTTCCGGCGCTGCGTCGTAGGCCACCTCCTGGACGTGTTCGGCCGTCGGTTCCGACTGCTGGTCGGGCGTTTCGGTGCCGTGCATGGTCAGTCGTCCGCCGAGAGCGGTTCGCCGCTGGCGTCCGTGGGCGCGGGGCTCTCGCCGTCCTCGAACGGGTACCACGACTGCTTGGCGTCGTTGAGGCAGGGGTCCTCGTATCCCTCGACCTCTTCGGGCTCGGCGAGTTCGACGAGGGTCTCGTGGCCGGTGGCGGCGACCCAGTCGCTGAAGGTCTGGCCCTCCGAACGCAGCGCCGCGTAGGCCTCGGCGATGTTCCGAATCATGCCGGGCACCTCGTCGGCGGGGACGCGCTGGCGGACCCACTCGGTGAACTCCGCCTCTTCGCCCATGCCGCCGCCGACGCCGACGTCCAGGGCCTCGACCATCTCGCCGTCTTTCCGGGCGCGCATCCCCTGCAGCCCGATGTCGCCGGTCATGGCCTGGCCGCAGTCGGCGGTACAGCCCGAGTAGTGCATCTTGATGCGGTCGACGTCGCTTGGCAGCTCGACGTTGTCGCCCAGCCAGCGCAGCATCCGCGCCATCCGGGCTTTGGTCTCGGTGAGCGCCAGCGAGCAGAACTCCGTCCCGGTACAGGCCACCGCGCCCTGCGTGAACGGGTTCGGCTCGGGCGAGTACTTCTCGAGGAACGGCTCGTTGAGCAGGTTCGCCAGGTTGCCGTCCGGCACGTCCATGATGAGCGGGTTCTGTCGGCGGGTGAGTCGCACCGCGCCGGAGCCGTAGGCGTCGGCCAGATCGGCGAGTTTGACGACGTCTTCGGCCGGGAGCCGGCCGACGGGCACGGAGAGGCCGACGTAGTTTTTGTCGTCTTTCTGGTCGTAGACGCCGACGTGGTCGTGGGCGCCAAACTCGGTGTTCTTGCCGGCGTTGTAGGTGTACTCGCCGCGGAAGTCCGTCCCGGCGGTCTCGAACTCGAAGTCGAGCCGTTCGTCGAGGTCCTCGCGGATTTTCTCGGTACCGTGTTCGTCGACGAAGAAGCGCGCGCGGTTTTTCGACCGGTTCGTCCGGTTGCCGTTCTCGTGGTAGTACTCGACGAACTCGCGGACCGTCTCGACGGCGTGTTCGGGCTCGATGAACAGGTTCAGCGGGCGGGCGTTGCGCGGCTCGCGGCCGCCCAGTCCCCCGCCGACGCGGACGTTGAACCCCTTGACCTCCTCCCCGTCGACGAACTTGTGGGCCGGTTCGAGGCCGATGTCGTTGATCGCGTCCTGCGCACACCCCTGCTTGCAGCCCGACACGGAGATGTTGAACTTCCGGGGCATGTTACAGAGCTCGTCGTCCCCGCGGATGGTCTCCTGAATCTCGTCGAGGATGGGGCGGGACTCGATGTACTCCTCGCCCTTGCCCGCGACCGGACAGCCCGAGATGTTGCGCATCGTGTCGCCGCCGGCCGACCGGGAGGTGAGACCGACGCCTTCGAGTTTGTCCCAGATGTCCGGGATGTCTTCGAGTTTGAGCCAGTGGAGCTGGACCGACTGGCGGGTCGTGAAGTCGATCCACGCGTCGCCGAACTCGGGGTTGTCGACGGGGCCGCTGGCGTACTCCTCGGCCACCTCGCCGATGGCCCGTAGCTGTCCCGGTTCCAGGACGCCGCCGCAGTTCGTTAGCCGCATCATGAAGTACGACTCCTGTCCGCCCCGATGATGGAACACGCCCCAGAACTTGAACCGGGAGAACCACTCGTCGTGCTCGTCCTCGGGGATAGCGTCCCACCCCTTTTCGGCGAACTCCTCTATCTTCTCCCGGACTTCGTCGCCGTACAGCTCGCCCTTGATGTCCTCTTTCTTATTCGCCATCGGAGACCCCGTCGTGAATTAAGATTTGTTTGATTTCATTCTCCATTTTGGCTTGTATGTCGTGCATCTCTCGTACAAACGCGTCAGTCTGTGCGCTGATAAGCCTAATCCTTAACAAATACGGCTATTCGGCCACCGATGCTGACAATCCCCAAATCCGGTCCGGTCCGTGGGGCGACTCGGGTCGGTATTGCCCATCTTCCACCGAACGGGGGGTCGGGCAGACATTCGTCCACCGATGTTCGGGTGGTGGCTCCCGTCGTTCTCGGTCGTCGTCCGCCCGATTTCCACCGGGCGGGCCCGCCCGCGTCGGGCGACCCAACAGTTTCTTTCACCCCGGCACCCAACCCGGCGGTATGAACCACGAGCAGTCACGTGCGCTCTACGACCGGGCGCTGTCGGTGATGCCCGGCGGCGTCAACTCCTCGGTGCGGGCCGTCCGTCCGTACCCCTTCTTCGTCCAGAAGGGCGACGGCGGCCACGTCATCGACGCCGACGGCAACCGCTACATCGACTACGTGATGGGGTACGGGCCGCTCCTGCTGGGCCACGACATGCCCGAGTCGGTCCAGTCGGCAGTCCAGCGACACGCCGCCGAGGGGCCGATGTACGGCGCGCCGACGGAGGTCGAGGTCGAACTCGCCGAGTTCGTCGCCCGCCACGTCCCCGGCGTCGAGATGACCCGCTTCGTCAACTCCGGCACCGAGGCCACCGTCTCGGCCGTTCGTCTGGCCCGCGGCTACACCGGTCGCGACAAGATCGTCGTGATGCAGAGCGGCTACCACGGCGCCCAGGAGTCCACGCTCGTCGAGGGCGAGGGCGACCACACCGCCCCGTCCAGCCCCGGCATCCCCGAGAGCTTCGCCGAGCACACTCTCACTATCCCGTTTAACGACCGCGAGGCCGCCCGCGAGCTCTTCGCCGAACACGGCGACGACATCGCCGCCGTCCTCACCGAACCCATCCTCGGCAACTACGGCATCGTCCACCCCGTCGAGGGCTTTCACGAGACCCTGCGGGAGCTGTGTGACGACCACGGCTCGCTGCTGATTTTCGACGAGGTCATCACCGGCTTCCGCGTCGGCGGGCTCCAGTGCGCTCAGGGCAAGTTCGACATCGACCCCGACATCACCACCTTCGGGAAGATCGTCGGGGGTGGCTTCCCGGTCGCGGCGGTCGGTGGGAAAAGCGAGATAATCGAGCAGTTCACGCCCGCCGGCGACGTGTTCCAGTCCGGCACCTACTCGGGCCACCCGGTCGGCATGGCCGCCGGGCTGGAGACGCTGCGGTACGTGGCCGAGAACGACGTGTACAGTCGCGTCAACGGGCTCGCCGAAGACCTGCGGTCGGGTCTGCAGGACATCCTCGAAGATCGGGCCCCCGAGTACACCGTCGTCGGGACGGACTCGATGTTCAAGGTCGTCTTCACGCGCGATGCACCGGACAGCTTCGAGGGCCACTGCGAGGCCGGCTGTACGCAACGCGAGGAGTGCTCCCGCTACGACCACTGCCCGAAGAACGGTCACGACGTGACACAGGCCGAGACCGAACGGTGGGAGCGGCTGTTCTGGCCCGCGATGAAAGAACAGGGCGTCTTCCTCACCGCCAACCAGTTCGAGTCCCAGTTCGTCTGTGACGCCCACACCGACGCGGACATCGAGGAGACCCTGGAGGCCTACAAGACGGCGATATGAGCGACGACATCTCGCTGTCCGAGAAGCGGATGTACGGCCAGACTCGCCCGGAGACCCACGCCTACGTCGCTTCGGGGCTGGGCGTCACCCGGGTCGAGACTGCCGGCGGGCAGATCGGCCGGTTCAGCCTCGCCGAGCGCTGTTCGGCCCGTGACATCGCCGGTGCGAACGGCGAGATAGCCGTCGCCACCGAGGAGTCGGTCCTGATTTCGACGGCGGACGGCTTCGCGGAGACGGGCTTCGGTCCGGCGACGGCCGTCGGCTACGACGCCGACGGGTTGGTGGCTGCTGGCGAGGGGCGGGTCGCCCGCTACGACGACGGCGAGTGGTGGGAGATGGGGACCGTCGACGACGTGCGGGCGCTGGCCGCCGACCTCGTCGCGGCCGCCGACGGCGTCTACGGCCTGCCCGGCTGCGCGTATCTCGGACTGCACGACGCCGCCGACGTGGCAGGCCCTTTCGCCGCCACCGCGGACGGGCTGTACAAACGCGACGCCCAGGAGGGAACCGTCGGCCCCCGGGAGAACTGGGCAATCGTCCGGTCGGGCGCGCACGGCGTCGTCGCCACCGACGGCGCTCGGGTCCATGCAGCGGACGCCGACACCCTGTACGAACTGGCCGACCACGGCGGCGCCAGCCCCGACCCCCACTGGGAGCCCTGTGACCTCCCGGTCCGCGAGCGGGTCGTCGACGTGACCTACGGCCAGGATACCCACGCCATCACCGAGGACGGTACGTTCCTCGTCGACACGGCCGATGACGCGACGGCCGACGGCCGCGGCGGCTGGCGGGCCCGGTCGCTGGGCGTCCCCGAAGTGGTCGGCGTCGCGGTGGCGTGAGAGCGGTTCTGCCGGTGGTGGGTGGGGCTTTTGGCTGTTCATGACGTTCGTCTCCTGCCCACAGACTCACTACGCGATCGCTAGCCCGTGAATCGAAAAGTGGTTTAGCCCGGCCGATAACCCCTCGCACATGATTATCCCCGGCGCGGAGACACAGGCGTTTGCGGTGGCGCTTGCCGAGGCGGCCGACGAGCCGCTCGGACGGGTCGAGTACGAACGATTCGCCGACGGGGAGCACGTCGTCCGGGTGCCCGAGGCCGTCGACAACGAACGGGCGGTCGTCGTCGCCTCGACGGTCGACTCGGACGCGCACGTCCAGTTGCTCCAGCTCCAGGACGCCGTGCGCGAGGCCGGTGCCAGCGAGGTCGTCACCGTCCTGCCATACATGGGCTATGCCCGTCAGGACGCCGCCTTCCGCGCGGGCGAGCCGGTCTCCTCCCGGGCGATGGCCCGGGCCATCTCGACGGGCACCGACCGCGTCATCACGGTCACGCCACACGAGCCCGCCGTGTGTGACTTTTTCGACGTGCCGGCGACGAACGTCGACGCCGCCCGCGTGCTGGCCGACCCGCTCCCGGCGGACCTCTCGGACCCGCTCTTCCTCTCGCCGGACGAGGGCGCTATCGAACTGGCCCGGACGGTCCGGGACGCCTACGGGACCGGCGAGACCGACCACTTCGTCAAGAATCGGGACTACGACAGCGGCGACGTCGATATCACTCCCAGCGACGCCACCGTCGAGGGGCGGGACGTGGTGTTGACCGACGACATCATCGCGACGGGCTCGACGATGAGCGAGTCCATCGAAGTGTTGAACGAGCGGGCCGCGGACCGGATTTTCGTCACTTGCGTCCACCCGATGCTCGCCAGCAACGCGCTGACGAAGCTGTCGGTCGCCGGCGTCGACGCCGTCTACGGCACCGACACCGTCGAACGGGCCGTCAGCGAGGTCAGCGCCGCGCCGGTCGTGGCCGAGGAACTGTAGTCGGTCACGACGCCTCGGCGTCCCCGGGCGACGACCCGACGTCGGGAGCCAGCACGGCAGCACCCATCAGCGACAGGAGCCGCCGTCGTGTCGCCGCCTCGCCACGGCGGGCGAAGAGCCCGACGCCGGCGGCTCGGGATATCCCTCACCCACCGCGGCTGTCAGCGCGCTGTCTACTACGCGTCCGCTTGTAGATTGTGGTCGGGAGACGGTGTTCCGTCCTCGGAAAACCGACCGCGGACTCAGTCGTCGCTCGTCGCCGCGCTGGGCTCGCTAGAGCCGCCGATGAAGCCGCTGGTGTTCGCGACTTCCGCGACGTTGGGCTGGAACACCCACGCGGCCAGCAGCACGAACGGAATCATCGACGCGGCGACGATGGCGTAGCCGATGTGGAGACTCGACAGGAACGGCGCGGCGTACACCAGCGGGTAGACGATACCGCCGACGGTACCGATACCGCCGACGACGCCGGCGACCGACCCGGAGTTGTCGGGGAACATCGCGGGCACCTGCGCGAAGATGGCGCCCTCGGCGAAGGCACAGGCGGTCCCGACGAGGAAGCCGACGATGACGGCGTTCATCACGACGCCGGAGAGTCCGGCGAGCGTCATGCCGAACATCGAGACGACGATGAAACACAGCGAGACGAACGTCCACTGCTCGCGGTAGCGACCTTTGAACACCGGCAGGATGTTCTTCTCCTTGCGAGCCAGTACGTCGCTGACGTAGCCGCCGATGGGGCGGAGCAGGCCGGCCGCGATGGAGAACGTCGCGGCGAACGTGCTCGCGATGACGAGGTTGTCCTGGTTGAACGCCTCGCGGTAGTAGGTGGCGAGCCACCCGTTCATCGACAGTTCGAGGCCAAAGGACATGATGTACGCGACCGCCAGCACGACGGTGCCGTAGCGGGTCGCCGTGTGGAGCCAGTCCTTGAAGCTGGTGTTGCTCTTGGTCGCCTCCCGCTTCGCCTCGGACTTTGCGGCCTCGCCGAGGGTGTAGTAGGCGACCGCGAGGAAGATGGAGACGATGCCGGTGTAGAAGAAGGCGGCGCGCCAGTTCGTCGAGAACAGCGGGCCGCTCCAGTCGGTCCCGAACACGCGCGGGAGGATGAGCGCCCCGCCCGCGGCCCCGGCGTTGCCGATGCCGGCGTAGATGCCCTCCGCCAGCCCGAGGTTCTCCTCCTCGAACCACTCGGCGACGTGCTGGATGCCGATGACGAAGGTGATGCCGGCCGTCGCGACGATGAGCCGGGTCACGAAGAACACGCTGTAGTTCTGCGCGAACGCGCTCGCTATCGAGAACACGCCGACGTACGCGAGCACGATGGCGAATATCGTGGGCGCACCGTACTTATCGGAGAGCCAGCCGGTCAGCATCCGGCCGAAGGGGGCCATCCAGATGGCCGAGCTGGCGAGGATACCGATCTGGGCCGTCGTCAGGTTGAACTCCTCGGCCATCCCGCCCGTGAAGGGGGCAAAGGAGAACCATATCAGGAACGAGAAGTTGAACCCGATGGTCGCGAGCAGCAGCGTCCGGTACTTCGTCATCCTGATCAGTCCCATGCTCTCACCTCCGGGGACGTGGCCGACTCACTGTTGGCTATTTGTACTTCACGAACTTTAAGCCCATTCTCGAATACGTTCAGGCACATTGCTTCGGTTTCATACGACAATCCACGACCATATAACCATAATCGTTTACAAATCTAAAATTAGGAACTGGTCGGCGGACGACTCACCAATACGGTCGCGCAGCCGTCGGCGCAGACGGCGTTTTTTTCCAATCGTGGAAAAGTTCCGCAGGCAGGCGGACAGTGTCAACGGGTCGCCGCGCCACGGGGCGCGTGGGCCGGTTCGCCCGCTCCTGGCGAAGGTTGTGTCGTTCCGGTGTATCGCGACACCGACCGTGGCGGGCGCTACAGAGGCCAGCTGGCTGTACTGACAAATCTCCGCGCTAATATTCGTCCAACCGAAAGGTTATTCGCCCTCTCAAACAACATTGTATCTATCTGGGTCAGAAAAATGCCCGAATATCAATTACCAGCGAGCAACGGAGCTGTGCGGGCGAACCGACGGTCTCCGGGGGTCCTCGTCGGTGCGCGCCCGCTCGCCCCGCGGGAGACGCGACCGTGACACAGTGGAAACCGACGACGTGTATGCGGTGTGCGGTCGGCTGTGGCCAGCACCAGCGCGGCGTCGACAGGGGGTACGGCGTCGACAAGGTCCGGGGCAACTACGACCACCCGGCGACGAACGGGCTCGCCTGCGAGCGCGGCATCCGGGAGACGGAGAACCCGGCGGGAGAGTGGCTCACGGAGCCGCTGGTCCGGCGGGGGAACACCCTCCGACCCGCCTCGTGGGAGACGGCGCTCGGCGTCGTCGCGGCGGAGTTCATCGGGACCATCGCCGAGGACCCGGACAACCTCGCCGTGCTGGGCAGCGGCCAGCAGACCAACGAGGCGGCCTACGCGCTGGGGAAACTCGCCCGCGGCGGCATCGGGACGACGTACTTCGACGCGAACACGACGCTGTGTATGGCCAGCGCGGTCACCGCCTACTACGACGCCTTCGGCAGCGACGCGCCGCCGCCGACCTACGACGACATCCCCGAAGCCGAGACGCATCTGGTCTGGGGCGCGAACCCGGCTGCGGCCCACCCGGTGCTGTACCGGTGGATACTCGACAGCGCGGCCGACGGCCGTCTCGTCGTGGTCGACCCGGTGAAAAGCGAGACGGCCGCCGACGCGGACACCTTCGTCCAGGTCGAGCCCGGAACCGACCTCGAACTCGCGCGGGCCGTCCTCGCCCGACTGGTGGAGACCGACCGCGTCGACCGCGAGTTCGTCGACGCCAACACCGACGGGTACGAGGCGCTGGTCGACTCGCTGCCGCCCGTCGACGCCGCCGCCGAGACCGCCGGCGTCGACGTCGAGACGGTCGAGGAAATCGCCGCCGCCTTCGAGTCCCCGACGCTGCTGTACTGGGGGATGGGCGTCAACCAGAGCACCCACGGCACGGACGCGGCGCGGATGCTCATCAACTGCTGTCTGGCGACGGGGAACATGGGCCCCGGTAGCGGCCCGTTCTCGCTGACCGGGCAGGCCAACTCGATGGGGGTGCGCGTCTGCTCCTCGAAGGGGACCTTCCCCGGCCAGCGCCCCTTCACCGACGAAGACGCCCGCGCCGAGATGGCCGAGACGTGGGACGTCCCGTTGAGTCGGCTCCCGGCGTCGACCGGGCCCGGGCCCGTGGGCATCGTCGACGAAATAAACCGGGGCCACATCGACGCCGTCTGGACGGTCGCGACCAACCCCGTCGCGGGGATGCCCGACGCCACGAACGTCGCCCGCGCGCTGGACGACGTGTTCCTGGTCGTCCAGGACGCGTTCCGGTCGGAGACGGTCGAACACGCCGACGTGGTGTTGCCGGCGGCGACGTGGGGGGAGACCGAGGGGACGACGATGAACATGGAACGGCGCGTCTCCCGCGTGACGGCAGTGAGCGACGTGGTCGACAACGTCCGCACGGACCTCGACATCATCGCCGCGGTGGGCAACCGCATCGAGTCGGGGCTGTTCGAGGCGCCGCCGGTCGACCCCGAGGGGGTGTTCGACGAGATACGCGAGCTGACGGCGGGGACCGTGGCGGACTGCTCGGGCATCAGCTACGACCGACTGGACCGCGAGCTGGCCGTCCGCTGGCCGGCGCCAGACGGGACGAGCGAGGGCGGGTATCGGTACTACGACGAGGGGTCGTGGTCGTTCCCGACCGACTCCGGGCGCGCACAGCTCTCGACGGCCAGCTACGACGGGGTGCCCGAGCCGACCGACGCGACCTACCCGCTCGTGCTGACGACCGGGCGACGGCCCGACGCTTACAACACGGGCGTCCGGACCCGCGAGGAGACCGGCGACGTCCCCAGCGCGCGCATCCACCCCGAGACCGCCGGCCAGTACGTCCACCTGCTGGACCGCGGACGCACCATCGTGGAGTCGCGGCGGGCCGCCGTCACCGTCGACCTCGCCCCCGACGACAGCGTCCCGACCGGCGCTATCTGGATGGACGTCCACCACCCCGTGGTCAACGAACTGACCCTGTCAGCCGTCGACCCCGACTCCAACGAGCCCAACTTCAAGCAGTGCGCCGTCCGCCTGTCGTCGCCGGACACGTCCTCGACGGTCACCCGCAGCGGCCTCCCACACACCGGCACCACCGACTGAGAGGGACTGCTGTGGTCTGGGCCGACCCCCGGAGTCGGCCAATCCAGCAATACGCTGCGCCGTTCTCTCTGACACTTCCGGCTGTAACAGTTCGACGGAATTCGGCTGCCTTGGGCCCAGACCGTCTCGCCGGCCACACGGCCGGCAGCGTGGCCGGCCTCGCCCGCAGATATTTTATGACCGTTTGATTGCTGAAGGTGGCTATATTTTGAATATTTTGTACCTTATCGTGGCTAATGGCGGCTAATCCCGTCTCATATCGGAAATATATTGGGTATCGCGGAACCGCGACCTGTATGGACGACCGACAGATTCGCGGAACCCCCCGGCGAGGGCTGGCGTCCGCGACACTGGGCTTTTTCATCGGCTTCGCCGGCGTCGTGCTCTATGGCCCCGTCGCCACCGAGTTCGAGTCGGCGATGGGGCTGTCCGGGCTGGCGCTGGGCCTGCTCGTCGCCGCGCCCCAACTGACCGGCTCGCTGCTGCGTATCCCCTTCGGCGCGTGGGTCGACGACGTCGGGCCGCGGCGGCCGTTTCTTGTCCTGCTCGGGCTCTCCATCGCGGGGATGGCCGGACTCGCGCTGCTGCTGACCGTCTTCTACCCCGGCGGGCTGACGATGGAGCTGTACCCGCTCGTGTTCCTCTGTGGTGCGCTCTCGGGCTGTGGCATCGCCGTCTTCTCCGTGGGGACGACACAGACCGCCTACTGGTATCCGAAGGAGACGCAGGGGACCGTGCTCGCGGTGTACGCCGGGCTCGGCAACAGCTCGCCGGGGCTGTTCACGCTGTTGCTCCCGGTCGCCCTGGCCGCGCTCGGACTGACGACGGCGTATCTCGTCTGGTTCGGCTTCCTCGTCGCCGGGACGCTGGCGTTCGCCCGGTACGCGGTCGACCCGCCGTACTTCCAGCTGCGGGCGGCCGGCGTGGACGCCGAGACGAGCAGAGCACGCGCCGCCGACCACGGCCAGGAGCTGTTCCCCGGCGGCGACGCCTTCGCCTCCGTCCGCGAGGCCGCCCGCATCCGCCGGACGTGGGTGCTGGTCGCGCTGTTTTTCACCTCCTTCGGCGGCTTTCTCGCGCTCACGGTGTGGCTTCCCTCCTACTGGACGACTGTCCACGGCATGGACGTCCAGTCGGCCGGGGCCCTGACCGCGGTGGCCTTCACCCTGCTGGCGGCGCTCGTCCGGATTCCGGGCGGCGTGATGAGCGACCGGATCGGTGGCGAACTGACGGCGGCCGGCAGTTTCCTCCTCGTCGCCGTCGGCGCCGGCGCCCTCGTCGTCAGCCGGGAGTACAACATCGCCCTCGGTGCGACGGTGCTCGTCGCGGTCGGAATGGGCGTCGCCAACGCCGCGGTGTTCCAGCTCGTTCCGAAATACGTCCCGGAAGCGGTCGGCGGGGCCTCCGGGCTCGTCGGCGGGCTCGGCGCCTTCGGCGGCTTCGTGGTCCCGCCGGTGCTGGGACTGTTCGTGGATACCTACGGCAGCGAAGGGTACGCCACCGGTTTCCTGGTCTTCGTCGCGCTGGCGTTCGTCGCCGTCGCGCTCTCCGAACGGCTCTACCGCACGCAGCCGACGACCGCCGCGGAGGCGGCCCCGGCCGACGGGTGACTCCCGCCCTCTCGTACGGATTGTTGTAGAGTATCTCCGGCTGGCGTCGACCCCGGACGGCAGCTCCCACCTGTCTCAGTCGGCCGTCGCCGGCGGCAGCTCCGTCTCGGGTGCGACCAGTCTGACGGCACACTGCTTGAAGTGGGGCTCGCTGGACTGGGGGTCCCGCTCCGGGAGCGTGAGCCTGTTGGTGGCCGGGTGGTGGATGGGGAGCCAGACCACGCCGCGGGGGACCCCTTCGTCGCGGTCGACGCGGACTGTCGCGTCGCCGCGGCGGGAGACGACGCTCAGTCGGTCCCGGACGATGCGGTCGGCGTGAAGCTCGACCGTGTCCGGGTGGATGCGAGCGACCAGTTCACCGGGCGCGCCGCTCCGGGAGCGGACGCCGGTGTTGTACCCGTCGGCCTCGCGGGCCGTGGTCAGCGTCAGCGGATAGTCGCCGTCGGTCGGCTCGGGGAGCTTCTGCTGGCGACCGGTAGAGAACTGGGCGTTCCCGGTCGCGGTCGGGAACGACCACGACCCGTCGTCGTAGTAGCGGTACCCGCCCGAACTGTCGGCGTCGGGGGCCGGCCAGCGGACCGCGTGCCCCTCGTCCAGCCGCTCGTAGCTGATACCCGAACAATCGGCGACGGTTCCCTCGGTGAGGCCAGCGAACTCGTCGAACACGTCGCTCGGGTCCGGCGAGGTGCTCTCGAACAGCCCGGGGAACAGCCGCGAGCCGACGGTCGCGATGATGTCGAGGTCCGACCGAACGCCGCTTGGCACCTCGGTCGCGGCGCGGACACGCGAGATGGTCCGTTCCATGTTCGTCGTCGTCCCCTCGCTCTCGCCCCACGTCGCCGCCGGTAGCACCACGTCGGCCAGCTCGGTCGTCTCCGTGTGGAAGGCGTCCTGTGCGACGACGAAGGCGTCTTCGAGCCGGTCGCGGGCGCTGTCGGCGTCGGGCATCCCGGCGACCGGGTTCGTGGCGACGGCCCACACCGCGTCGGGCCCGTTTTCGAGCATCCCGACCGGGCCGGGGCCGGTGTCGTCGGGCAGGCGGTCGACCGGCACGCCCCACTCGTCGGCCACGAGCTGTCGGTGGTTCGGGTCGCCGAAGGACCGTTGCCCGGGCCAGGACCCCTTCGAGGAGCAGATGCGAGTGCCCATCGAGTTGGCCTGCCCGGTCAGCGAGAACGGGCCGGCGCCGGGCCGCAGGTTCCCCGTCGCGAGCGTGAGGTCCACGAGCGCGCGTGCGGTCTCGGTCCCCTGGACGTGCTGATTGATACCCATTCCCCAGTACAGCAGCGCCCGGTGGTCCATCGCGTCGGCCAGCAACTCGACATCGTCCATCGACACGCCGGCGTCGTCGGCCGCTTCCTCGGCCGTCGGCAGCGTCGCGAGTAGCTCCTCGAAGCCGTCCGTGGCGTCGACGATGAAATCGTGGTCGAGCCGGTCGGTCTCGACCAGTCGGGCGAAAATCGCCCGGGCGAACGCGAGGTCCTTCCCCGGTTCGGGAGCGACGTGGTGGTCGCTGTTCTCGGCGGTTTCGGACCGGACCGGGTCGACGGTAATGAGCTCCGTCTCCTCGGCGGCCTCGCTTATCCAGCGGAACATCACGGGGTGGGCAACGGCGGGGTTTGCCCCCCAGACGACGTGTCTGTCGGCGTCTTCGATATCGTCGTACGTACACGGCGGCGCGTCGCTGCCGAAGGCCTGGTAGTAGGCGGTGACTGCGCTGGCCATACACAGCGTCGTGTTCGCGTCGTAGTTGCGCGTCCCGAACCCGCCGCGGGCGAGTTTCCCCAGCGCGTAGGCCGCCTCGTTGGTCTGCTGGCCGCTGCCCAGCACGGCGACGCTGTCGGGGTCGTTCGCGTGGGCCTCGCGCAGCCCCTGGGTCGCTCGCGCGAGCGCGACATCCCACGTGGTCGTCCGGAGCTCGCCGTCGTCCCTGACGAGCGGCCGCGTGAGCCACTTGCCGTCCGGGTCGCGGCTCTCCTGGATGCCACGCGCACAGGCCAGCCCCTGATTCACCGGATGGGCGGCGTCACCCCGCACCATATCGATACCGTACCCGATGTCGGCGCCCCGCTGCATGTGGCCACAGCCGACGGCACACCGCATGCACGTCGTGGGGACCCAGTCGCTCACGGACGACCCCGCTCCGCCGTATCGCCTGAGCGTCCATTATTACAGGTAGAACGCGACCATTCTGATAGCATCTCTCTACCTGCTTGGATGATTGGGCAAATAAAAAATCTTGTCTATTGAAAAACGAACGTTATGGCGGGGGGTCACCCGATACGTGTTCACCGGCGGGGTCGCCCGCGGCGTTTGCTCGCCACTTCTTGGAAAACGTGCAAAAGACGACGGGGACTGCCTTCGAATCCGAACGACCCGGTCGGTGCTGGTCCCCGGTGCAAGCGTCGCCCCGCTGTCACCGCTCGCTCGGTGCGAGCCCTCCCGCTGGACGGGCTCGTGTGCTCGCGGCTCCGCTATCACCGCTCACTCGGTTCGAGCCCTCCCGCTGGACGGGCTCGTGTGCTCGCGGCTCCGCTATCACCGCTCACTCGGTTCGAGCCCTCCCGCTGGTCGGGCTCGTGTTAGTCGGACGCTTCCGCAGCTGCCACAGGCGCAATCGCGATCTCCATCTCCACGCCTTCCACGTCCCAGGTCTTGCGGTGGCCGTCCTCCACACCGTCGAGTTCGTCGGCTCGGACTTCCTCTTTGATGAGGGCTTCGTGCTCTCGAACCAGCGCGTCCACGCGCTCGTCCTCGATAGCGAGGTCTACCACGATACGGGCCTCGATATCCAGTTCGAGGTCCTTTCGCATCTCCTGGACGCGGCGGATGACCTCCCGTGCGTACCCCTCGCTCTCGATGTCCTCGGTGAGGGCGGTGTCGACGTACACCGTCCCGCCGCCGTCGAGGGCCGTGAACTCGGTCCCCGAGACGCCGTCGGGCGTCTCCCGGCGGAAGGTCACCATCTCCTCGGTCAGCTCGACGGGTTCGCCGAGCGCGTCCGAGACGCTCCCTTCGAGGGTATCGAGGGACGGCGTGTCGATGTTGGCCTCGTTCATCGCGTTCATCACGCGGCCGGCGTCGTCGCCGAAGGCGGGGCCGAGCTCGCTCATGTCGGCCCCGGCGGAGTAGTGGAGCTCGCCCCACTGCTCGTCGGCGCCGACGACCTCGACGGCGCGGGCGTTGAGCCGGTCGGCGACGACTTCGGACTGGCTCCGGACGGCGTCGGCCACGTCGTCGCTGTCGTCAGACCCCGTCTGACTGCCCGCTGGACCCTGTCCAGCGACGTCGACCACGACGCGCGTGACGGGCCAGCGCAGCTTGCGTTCCGCTTGCTGGCGGGCGTTCGAGCCGGCCTCCTCGACCTCGCGGACGACCTCGATCTCGTCCTCCAGCGCGGGGTCGTGGAGGTCGTCGACGGGCTCTGGCCAGTCGCACATGTGGACCGTCGGGTGGTCGGTCTCCCCGGTCAGCGAGCCGTACACTTCCTCGGCGACGAACGGGGTGAAGGGAGCAAAGAGTGCCGCGACCTCCTCCAGTACGCGATACAGCGTCGCGTAGGCGGCCTGTTTGGAGTCGCTGTCCTCCTCTTCCCACATCCGCTCGCGGACGACCTGGATGTAGAACCGCGAGACGTCCTCGACGACGAAATCGAGCAGCTCGCCGACGGCCTTGTCGTTCTCGTAGTCGTCCATGTGCTCGGTCATCGCGGTCTTCACCGTCTGCAGCCGCGAGAGCACCCACTCGTCGACCAGTTCGAGCGCCGCTCGCATCGACTCGACGGTCGTCTCGTTCGGGTCGAAATCGTCGGCCCGCATGTACGGTAGCGGGAACCGGGCGACGTTCCAGAGGATGTTGAGCCGCCGTTGCATCTCGCCGGTCTCCTCCCACGAGAAGTTCATGTCCTCGCCCTGGGCGGTCACGGAGAGCAGGAACAGCCGCATCGGGTCCCGACCGTGCTCGTCGATGACCTCGTGGGGGTCGACGAGGATGCCCTTCGACTTGGACATCCCGCGGCCGTCGGGCATGTTGGCGTAGCCGTGCATCAGCACCTCCTTGTAGGGAATCTCGCCGGTCGCCGCGGTGCTCATCCCGAGCTGTGACCAGAACCAGCCACGCGTCTGGTCGTGGGCCTCCATGATGAGGTCGGCGGGCCAGAGCTCCTCGAAGGCGTCCGTCTCCTGGGGATAGTCGACCGTGCCCCACGTCGCGACCGAGGAGTCGAGCCACACGTCGAAGACGTCGCCGACGCGGCTGTAGGTCGTACCGTCCTCGGTAATCGTCAGCTCGTCGACGGTCCCCTTGTGGATGTCGACGGACTCGGGGTCGATGTCCTGGTCGACGCGCTCGGCCAGCTCCTCGCGGTCGCCGACGACGATAGCGTCGGTCATATCGCCGCTCCAGTCCTCGGGAAGCCAGATGGGGATGGGGATGCCCCAGTAGCGCTGCCGGGAGACGTTCCAGTCCGGCGCGTCCTCGACGAAGTCCCGGAAGCGGTTGTCACGGGCCCACTGGGGATGCCACTCGCTGTCCTCGATGTTCGCAAGTAGCTCGTCCTTGATGTCGGTGACCGTGATGAACCACTGGTCGGTGACGATGCGGACGATGTCCGTGTCACAGCGCCAGCACTGCCCCTCTCGAACCGTATGGCCCTGTTCGCTGGAGAGCAGGTGGCCGTTCGCGTCGAGGTCGGCGATGACCTCGTCGTTGGCGTCGCGGACGAAGGTGCCCGCGTACTTGCCGGCCGCGTCGGTGTAGACGCCGTCGCCGCCGACGGGACAGAAGATGTCCAGCCCCAGCTCCTGCCCGCGCTCGAAGTCCTCCTCACCGTGGCCCGGCGCGGAGTGGACGAGCCCCGTTCTATCGGCTTCGACGTACTCCGCGGTGTACACCTGCCCGGCGCCCTCCCCCTGGGCGTGGTCGGGGACTTCCTCGGCGAGCGGATGGTCGTACTGCCAGCCGACCAGATCCTCGCCGGTCAGTTCCTCGACGACCTCGTAGTCGTCGTAGCGGCCGGCTTTCAGTACGCCCTCGATGCACGGCTCGGCGACGTAGAGGCGCTCCGTCTCGCCGTCTTTCGTGGCGTCGACCCCGACGTAGTCGAGGTCGCCGTCGGCGGCGACGAAGGTGTTGGCGACGATGGTCCACGGGGTGGTCGTCCAGATGACGAGGCTCCCCTCGCGGTCGCTCAGGGGGAATTTCACGTAGATCGAGGGCTTGCCGACGTCGTGGTACTCGACCTCGTTGTTGGCGATACCGGTCTCACAGCGGGGACACTGGTTGATGGAGCGTTGCCCCTGTTCGACCAGCCCGCGCTCGTGGGCCTGCTGGAACCCCCACCAGGCGGCCTCCATGTACTCCGGGCTGAGCGTCTTGTAGGGGTCGTCCCAGTCCATCCAGACGCCGAAGTCCTGGAAGTCGCTCTGTAGTCCGTCGAGTTGCTCGTTGGCGAAGGCCTTGCACTCCTCGATGAAGTTCTCCTCGCCGAAGCGCTCGATGTCCTTCTTGTTCTCGAAGTCCAGCCGTTCCTCGACCTTGGTCTCGATGGGCAGGCCGTGCATGTCGTAGCCCGGCCGGTCGGTGACGTCGTACCCCTGCATCCGGAGATAGCGGATGTAGCAGTCCTTCAGCGTCTTGTTCCACGTCGTCCCCATATGGGCGGCCCCGGAGGTGTAGGGCGGCCCGTCGACGAAGAAGAAGTCCTCCCCGTCGGCACGGTGCTGCTTGGTCTGCTCGTAGGCGTCGACGGCGTCCCAGAAATCGAAGACCCCGGACTCGACCGCCTCGGGGTCGTACTGGTCGTCGACCGCGGCGAACCGTTCCATACCGGGGACATTCGCCGCCGGGATTAAAGGGGACTCGGTTGCCCCGCCGACCGTGCTGTCGCCGTTGCACCGGCACACGGCCGCTCCGGAGGCAGCTACTCCCGGGTCGGTGTCCGGCTACGTGTCGGATACTGTGTAATACCAGTGATAGTATAGCGGCTGGTGCACTGAACCTGTACCAACGATGATCGGCGCGTTCGCCCGCGCGCCGTCGCGAGACAATGCATTCAGATATCGATACGCCAACCGTCGACCACGCCGTTCCGGAGTGTGTGCTGCTGACCGACTCCCGCGGGGACATCGCCTGGGCGTCCGCTCCCAGTGACGTGCTGGGGCGGCAACCCATGGACCTCACCACCGTCGAGTCGCTGTTCGGCCCGACCGTTCCCGACCCGCCGCCGGTCGGGACCGTGCCCGTCAGCCAGCGCCTGACGACGACCACAGCCGAGGGCGAGCCCCGCCTGCTCGACGTCACCGCCGAGACCGTTCCCGGCCCGGACGTGACGACCTACCGCTGTCAGCGTGTCGACGACGAGCAGCTCGGGCTGTGGACTGTGCTCTCCCGCGTGACCGACGCCGTCGTCGCGCTGACCACGGACTGGCGATACAGCTACGCCAACGACGCCGCCCTGGCGCTGCTCGACACGCCGCGGGCGGCCCTGCTCGGCGAGGTCATCTGGGAGGTGTTTCCCGCGTTGCAGGGGACCCAGATCCAGCGGACGTTCGAGCGGGCGCTGGCGACACAGGAGCCGGAGACCCTGGAGTGGTACTGGGAGCCGGCCGACCAGCAACTAGAGGTCCGGTGTTTCCCCTCGCCGACCGGGCTCTCGGTCTACTTCCGGGACATCACCGACCGGCTGGCCCAGGAGACCGACCTCCGGCAGGAACGGGACCTGACCGAGCAGCTCCTCCGGGTGAGCCCGATTGGCATCGCCGTCCACGCGCCCGACGGCCGGTTCGTCCGGCTCAACGAGCGTGCCGAGGAGATACTCGGCGTCGACCGCGAGGAGCTGGTCGGCGAGATACTGGACGAACCGATGTGGGACGCCTACGGCCCCGACGGCGAGGCGTTTCCCGACGAGGCGTTCCCGCTCAACGTCGTCCTGCGTACCGGCACGGCGACGTTCGGGACGGAGATGTCGCTCCGGCGGGCTGACGGAACCCGGCTCTGGCTCTCGGTCAGCGCCGCGCCGCTGTTGGACACGGACGGCGACATCGAACGGGTCATCGTCACCTTCGAGGAGATAACCGAGCGCAAACGGTACGAACGGGAGCTCACGGCGAGCGAACAGCGCTTTCGCGCCGTCTTCGAGGGGACGCTCGACGCGCTGGTGCTCACCGACGACGAGGGGACGTATCTCGACGTCAACGAGGCCGCCTGTGACCTCTACGGGCTCGACGAGACGGCACTGGTCGGCCGGAACGTCGCGGACTTCGCCCCGCCGGGATACGACGTGGCGGCGGCGTGGGAGCGCTTCATCGAGACGGGCACGCTCAGGGGGGAGTTCCCGCTCGTGCGGTCGGACGGGGAGCGCCGCGTGACGGACTTCGTGGCCACGTCGAACATCGCGCCGGGCCTGCACCTCTCGGCGCTCCGGGACATCACCGAGCGCAAGGCCGACGAGGAGCGGCTGGCGGCCCAGCGCGACGAGCTCGGGCGGCTCGACGAGGTCAACGAACTCATCCGGCGCGTCCATCGAGCCATCGTCGGCGCGACGGACCGGGAGACTATCGAGACGGCCGTCTGTGACGTGCTCGTGACCGCCGAGAGCTACCCGGTCGCGATGACGACCCGGCTCACGGCCGCCGAGGAGCACCAGGTGGAGTACACCGCCGGCGTCTCGAAACGCCTGCGTGACACGCTCCGCAGAGACGGAGCGACCTGCGTCGAATCGGCGCTCCGGCGCACGAGCGAAACGAACGCTCTGACGGTCCTGGCGGACCTCCAGTCCGACCCGACCTACCCCGACCCGCTTCGCCGACTCGCGGCCGACCACGACCTTCGGACCATCGGCGCTATCCCCATCGAGCACGACGGCGCCGTCTACGGCGTGTTGACCGTCGGCTCGACCCACGAGGAGGCGTTCGGGCGGCGTGACGGTGCCGTGTTCGCCGAGCTCGGCCGGCTCCTGGGAAAGGCCATCGACGCCATCCAGACGAAGCGGCTGCTGTACGCGAACGCGTTCCTCGAACTGGAGCTGTCGGTGTCGAGCCGGGTCGAACCGCTCGCCGCGCTGAACGACCGTGTCGGCGGCCAGTGGCGGCTCGAAGGTATCGTCCCCGTCGAAGCGGGCCGGTACCTGCTGTACGTCGACGTCGACGGGACCCCCGTCACCGATATCGAACGAACCGTAGACGCTGTGCCCGGTATCGAGACGCTCCGCCCCGTCGAGGTCGACAGCGACCGGCTGCTGGAGCTGCGCGTCGACCACGACACCCCCATCAGCGGACTGCTCGACGCCGGCGGCTGGATTCACGACGGGACTATCGAGAACGGTATCGCCCAGTTCGTCGTCGACGTCACGCTCGATACCGACGTGCGGACCTATCTCGACCGGCTCGAACAGCGCGGTATCGACGCCGAGCTGCACGCGAGGCGCGAGGTCGAACGCACGACGCCGGCGGTCTGGGCCGCCGACGGAACCGACCTCGGGCTGACCGACCGCCAGCGCGCAGTGCTCGAGGCCGCGTACCTCTCCGGCTACTTCGACTGGCCGCGCCGGCGGACCACCGGCGAGGAGCTGGCCGACTCGCTGGATATCGCCACCTCGACGCTCCACCAGCACCTCCGGGTCGCTTCGGCGAAGGTGTTCGCGGGCTATTTCGACGCCGGTACGACCGGTCCGACGTGACCCGACCCTGACCACTCAGCTACCGGACTGTTCCGGTACACCGTTGATATCGATGCGTCGCTTCGTCTCTGGTGATGAAGATATCACAGACCACCGCCGACCGGGACCTCGGTGACGCGTTCGACCTCCTCAGCAGCTACCGTCGCCGGCTCGTTCTCGCCCGGGTCAGCGGGGCCGCAGAGGCCGTTCCCGTCGGCTGGCTCGCCGCGGAACTGGCCGCGGCCGAAGCGGAGAAACCGGCCGAAACCGTGACCATGGACGAGGTCGACCGCAACAAGGTCCGGCTCCACCACGCGGACATCCCGCCCCTGGCCGCTGCGGGCCTCGTCCGGTACAACCCACAGCGCGGACTGGTCTCGGCCGGCGAACTCCCCCTCGACGGCGACGAGTGGCTGGAGATGCCCGTCGTCGAGGCGCTCGAAGCCTGGAACGACCGCTGAGCGGTCCCGTCGACGGTCGTCGGAGCACGGCACCGGTGTCCGGCCTCGTGCGCCCCGGAACGGGAATGAAAACATAGTTACTTTCCGTCGCTCGTGTATTGAGCTACGAACAATGGTACATACGAGCGTCATCGGTTGCGGGAACATGGGCAGTGCGCTGGTCACGGGGCTGTCGAAGGCCGGGAACCACACGATAATCGCGTGTGACCTGGACCCGGACGCGCTCGCAGCGGTGGCCGACTACGCCGACGAGACCACAGACGACATCTCGCGGGCGGCAGCGGCCGACGTGGTCTTCGTCGCGGTCAAGCCCGACATCGTCGAGGCCGTCCTCGACGAGCTCGACCTCTCTGCCGACCAGACGCTGGTCACTATCGCCGCTGGCGTCCCGACCGCGTTCGTCGAGGCCCGAACCGACGCTCGCGTGGTTCGAATCATGCCGAACCTGGCGGCCGAGACGCGCGATATGGCCGCCGCCGCGACCGGCGACATCACCGACGAGGTCCGCGAGCTCCTCGACGACGTCGGCGAGTTCGCCGAAATCGAGGAGTCCCAGATGGACATCGCCACGGCGGTCAACGGCAGCGGTCCGGCCTTCGTCTTCTATCTCATCGAGGCCATGACAGAGGCCGGCGTCGCCGGCGGGCTGGACCACGAAGAGGCTCAGGTCCTCTCCGCACAGACGTTCAAAGGCGCCGCCGAGACGGTGCTGCAGGACGACCGCAGCGCCGACGAGCTCATCGACGCCGTCTGTTCGCCCAACGGGACGACTATCGAAGGGATGGAAGTCCTCTGGGACAGCGACGCCGACGGGGCCATGACGGACGCCGTCGCCGCCGCCGAACGCCGGTCGAAGGAGCTGGCGGCCGACTTCGACGATGAGTGACCCGGTCTCCGACGAGACGCTCGCGGCGACCCGACAGCTGGCGGCCGACGCGGAGCGGGTCATCGTCAAGGCGGGCACGAACTCCCTGACCGACGACGAGTCGAACCTCGACGACGCCAAGCTGGACAAGCTGGTCGACGACATCGAGGCCCTGCTCTCGCGGGGCAAAGAGGTGCTGCTGGTCTCGTCCGGTGCCGTGGGGGCCGGCATCGGCCGGGTCGGCCACGACACCGGGACCGTCGAGGAGTCCCAGGCGCTGTCGACGGTCGGCCAGAGCCACCTGATGCGCCGCTACACCGAGAGCTTCGAGCGGTACGACCGCAAGGTCGCCCAGATCCTCATCACCGAACACGACCTCGACAACCCCGAGCGCTTTACGAACTTCCGAAACACCGTCGAGACCCTGCTCTCGTGGGGCATCGTCCCCATCATCAACGAGAACGACGCTATCGCTACCGAAGAGTTGCGAATCGGCGACAACGACATGATTTCGGCGTCTATCGCCATCGGCGTCGACGTGGACCTGCTCGTGACGCTGACCGACGTGGGCGGCGTCTACACCGGCAACCCGAAGGAGGATCCGACCGCCGAGCGCATCGAGGTCGTCGGTCGCAACTACGGCGAGGTCGAGGACGTCGTCACCGCGAGTTCGACCGGCGGGTTCGGCGGTATCCAGACCAAGGTCCGTGGCGCCCGTGACGTGTCCGAACACGGCATCCCGGCGGTCATCGCGGGGTCGGCCGAGCCGCGGGTCCTGGCGCGAATCGCTGACGCCGAATCGGTGGGCACAATATTCGTCCCCATCAACGGTGGACTAGATGACTGAGACTGCCACGCACGAACAGGTCGAACGGGCGGGAACGGCCGCCCTTCGGCTCGCGAACGTCGAGACAGCACGGCGGGACGCCGCCCTCGCCGAGATTGCGGACGCTATCCGGGCAAACAGCGAGGCGATTCTCGCGGCCAACGACCGGGACGTCGAGGCGGCCGAGGCGATGCTCGCCGAGGGCGAGTACACGCAGGCGCTGGTCGACCGGCTCAAACTGGACGAGGGCAAGCTCGAAAGCATCGCGGGCATGGTCGAGTCCGTCGCGGAACAGGAGGACCCGCTGGGGAAGACACTCGCCGCGCGCGAACTCGACGCGGACCTCGAACTGTACAAGCTGTCGGTCCCCATCGGCGTCGTCGGGACCATCTTCGAGTCCCGACCCGACGCGCTGGTGCAGATCGCCGCGCTCGCCCTGAAATCGGGCAACGCCGTCATCCTGAAGGGCGGCAGCGAGGCCAGCGAGTCCAACCGCGTGCTGTACGAGACCGTCGTCGAGGCGACCGCCGACCTCCCCGAGGGGTGGGCCACGCTCATCGAGGCCCACGAGGAGGTCGACCGCCTGCTTTCGATGGACGACATGGTGGACCTCGTGATGCCTCGCGGCTCCTCGGAGTTCGTCTCCTACATCGAGGAAAACACCCAGATTCCGGTGCTGGGCCACACCGAGGGCGTCTGTCACGTCTACGTCGACGAGGCGGCCGACCTGGGGATGGCCGAGGACATCGCGCTCGACGCGAAGGTCCAGTACCCCGCGGTGTGTAACGCCGTCGAGACGCTGCTGGTCAACGAGGCTGTCGCCGACGACTTCCTGCCGGGCGCCGTCGCCCGCTACCGCGAGGCAGGCGTCACGCTGCGGGGCGACGCGGCCACCCGCGATATCGTCGACGTCGACCCCGTCACCGACGACGACTGGCGCGCGGAGTACGGCGACCTCGAACTGGCCATCAAGGTCGTTTCGGACACTATCGAGGCCGTGGACCACATCAACACTAACGGCTCGAAGCACACCGAATCCATCGTCACCGAGGACGCCGACGCGGCCGAGACGTTCATGACCGGTATCGACGCCGCCAGCGTCTTCCACAACGCCTCGACGCGCTTCGCGGACGGCTACCGCTACGGCCTCGGCGCGGAGGTCGGCATCTCCACGGGCAAGATTCACGCCCGCGGTCCGGTCGGCCTCGAAGGTCTCACGACCTACAAGTACTACCTCGAAGGCGACGGCCAGCTCGTCGCCAGCTACGCCGGGGAGGACGCGCTGCCCTTTACCCACCGGGAGTTCGACGGCGAGTGGACGCCCGGCCACCTGGCCGACGAGTAGGCGCCGACACGGCTCACAGCACCGGCGTCGACGGCTGTTACCAGTCGGCTCTCCGGCGAGGCGCGACTCGGTTTCGGTCGTCTGTCCAGTACAATTATATCTCGCTGCCGGGAAACGTAGCATATGGCTGCCACTTTGTTCGAGTTCCTGCCCGACCGGGCCGAGTTGCCACACGTCGACCTCGGGACGTTCCCGACACCGGTCCAGCGATACGACGAACTGGGTGCCACGCTGGGGGTTCCCGACCTGTACGTGAAACGGGACGGACAGAGTGGCGAGCTGTACGGCGGCAACAAGGTCCGGAAACTGGAGTTCCTGCTCGGTGACGCCAAACGGCGGAACTGTACGACCGTCTGGACCGGCGGTGGTATCGGCAGTAACCACGTGCTCGCGACGTGTCTCTACGCGAGAGCGCAGTCGCTCCGACCGCAGATCGTCCACTTCCCGCAACCGGTCACCGACCACGTCCGGGAGAACCTGCGAGCGGTGAGCACGACCGACCCCTACCTGAAACTCGTTTCGAGCGAGCCACGGGCCGCCGCCGAGGCGGTCCGGCTGAAGGCGACGCGGTGGCTGCATCCGAACCCCTCGTTCTACTACATCCCCCCCGGTGGCGCCTCGCCGGTTGGCGAACTCGGATACGTGAACGCGGCCTTCGAGCTACGCCGACAGATAGACGCCGGGGAGCTCCCGGAACCGGACGTCATCGTCGTCGCCGTGGGTTCGGGCGGGACGCTCGCCGGCCTGTTAGTGGGCTGTCGCCTCGCGTCGATACAGAGCGAACTGCTCGGTGTCAGGGTCAGCGGGCGACTCCTCGCGAACTCCTACCGGATCGCTCGACTGGCCAACCGCACCGCCGACCTCCTCGCGGAGCACGGCGTCCCCGACAGTCCGAGTTTCGCCGCCGAAGACGTAACTATCGTCGACGGCTACGTCGGAGACGGGTACGGGGAGGTGACCCCCGAAGCGCGGCGGGCGAAGCGGACTGCCGCCGACTGTGGGCTCGAACTCGACCTCACGTACACCGCCAAGACGCTCGCGGGCCTGCGCGGCGAGCGGAACGCCCGGGCGCTGGACCAGCAGACCGTCCTCTATCTCCACACGTACAACGAGACCGACATCTCGGCCCGCGCCGAGGCGGCGACGCCGTCTGACGACCTTCCGGCCGCCTATCAGCGGTTCTTTGCCGGTGAACCGGCATAATCTGCCGTTCCGGTCCACTGCGATGGACTTTTAGCTGCCCTGAACGTTACTTTTTCCTAACTGGTGCCTACCGAATGAAACGGACCTCCTTCGACATCGTAATCGTCGGTGGTGGTACAGCCGGGGCCTTCGCGGCCGCGAAAGCGGCCGCTGCTGGCCTCGACGTAGTAATCCTCGAACGGAAGTCGCGCGATCAGGCGGGCGAGATAGCCTGTGGGGACGCGATAAAGGGCAAACACAGCCTGCCGGACGTCATGGACCTCGACTACCTCCGGTCGGAATCGTTCACGAACCGAGCCATCACCGGCGCGCGGTTCGAGAACCCGATCGACGGTCAGACACTGGAGATTCCGTTCGACGAGTCCAGCGTCGTCATCGACCGGAAACGGTACGGTGAGGTCGTTCTGGAGGAGGCGGAGCGGCTCGGGGCCGATATCCACTTCGACACGGTCGTCAACGACCTGGTGCAGAACGACGGCCGCGTCGAGGGCGTCATCGCGGTGCGGGACGGTGTCCAGACCAGATACGAGGCCACGGTGACGGTCGATGCCGCTGGCGCGCTCTCGGTCCTCCAAGACAAGGGGGAGTTCTCGGCGTCGACGTTCGATACGAACGTCGACTACTCGCAGTTCTGTTCGGCCTACCGGGAGATACTGGACGTGCCGGACCCCGTCCCCTGGCAGGACTCGCTCGTGTTCAAACCGACCGAGCGTCTCGGGTATCTGTGGTACTTCCCGCGGGACGGGACCGAGATCAACGCGGGGCTCGGATTCCAGATGAACAAGGACCCGATGGCGCTCGTCGACATTCTCAAGGACGACCTGCAGAACCGCCCCGAGTTCGCTGACGCGACCGTCCGAAACAAGCTCGGCGCGGCGCTCCCGACCCGGCGGCCGTACGATTCCGCCGTCGCGGACGGGTTCGTGGCGGCGGGTGACTCGGCGGCACACGTCAATCCGACCACTGGCGGCGGTATCGTCGCAGCGGCGAAATCGGCCGTAGCAGCGACTGAGAGGGCGATTGAAGCGATTACCACCGACGATGTCAGCGAGGAACGGCTCTGGCAGTACAACGACGAGGTGATGACCGACTTCGGGGCGCGGTTCGCGGCGGCGGACCTGTACAACATCTGGGGCGGTGCCAACTCGGTCGACGAGCTCTCGGGTATCGTCTCCGCGATTCCGGGCGAAGCTCTGGTGGCCGGCCTCAGCTCCGGTGACGCGAGCGTCGGTCTGGCGAGTAAACTCAAGATACTGCTCCGGACGGTCGGGCACTGGGACACACTGTACGAGCTTTCGCAGGTCCGATCGAAGGCCCAGGCGCTCAAAGACCACTATCTCTCCTACCCGTCCCATCCCGAGGGATTACCGGCCTGGCAGTCGGAGCGGGACGAGATACTGGCCGACGTCTACGAGATTACCGGAGCGGAGCCGAAATACTAGCCCACGTTCGTCGGGCACAGCACTCCACGAATAAATGGGTTCACCGGAACGAGTCCGTCCCTGAACTGCTGGCACTCGGCGACTTCAAACTCGGGTCCCGACGCGAAGAGCCGCTGTGTGTCCCGGACGAGGTTACAGCCACCGACAGCCCGCTTCCAGACCGGGTTGAGGGCGGTCTGTACCGACTGTCGCCAGCCGGTGTCACGGACGTGCTCGAAGAACCGGAACTCCCCGTCTGGGGACAGGACACGGTGAATCTCGGATAGCGCCTGTTCCGCGTCGCCGATTGTACAGAACACCAGCGCGCCGATTACGGTGTCGAAGGTGTCGTCGGCAAACGGCAGTGACTCGGCGGCCGCCCGCTGTAACTCGATGTCCACGTCCGACTCTGTGGCCTTCTCTCTGGCCTGTTCGAGCATATGCGGATCGGGTTCGACGGCGTGGACCGTCGTCGCCCCCGATTCGAGTTTGTCACCGTAGTGTGAGAACATGGCTCCCGTGCCGCTCCCGATATCCAGTACGGGGCCGGAGAGATTCTCGGTCAGATACGCCCGGTGTCGCCGGAATACGAGCCGTTCGACCCACGCAGTCACTGGGTCGTACACCGCAGCGAACCACGGATGTGCGTGTTCGGTCGCGCTGTCATCCATACGTACACGTCGGGTTGTTATAACAAAAGCATTTTGAGCTAATATTTACTATAGAAAAACAGATAAAAAGATATTACTGACAGAAGAGAATATAATATAGCTGACGAAAAGACGAAACAATGAACGCCGCTGATGAACTCTCGGAATCGTCCACGCCCGAGCGAGGCCGAGCGTCGAGTAACAGAATCGAACACGCGCTCAGAACGGTCCACGAGTATACACGCGACACACTCGGGATACATCCGTACCACATCCTGTTCGATAGCGGACTCGTCCTGGTCGCCGCGATGGCGGTACTGTTCTCTGGGTCCATCTCTCAGATGCAGTGGCTCCGGTTTCTCGCCGCCTTCGCCTTCACGACGGTGTCCTTCGAGGTGGGATATCTGCGAGTGAAGCGCGCTCTGTTCGGTATCGACTCCCGGTCGTACCTGCAGGACCTCTTTGCCTACGTCCTACCAGTGTGGATCGGAACGGCCGTCGCGCTGGGCGTGGACCTCCGCGCGACGATGGACCTCATCGGCTTGCAGCTCCCAGTCCTGCTCGGGTTCATCCGGGTCGGCTGTTTCCTCGGCGGCTGTTGCTACGGTGTTCCCTGGAAGTACGGGGTGCGATACCCGAGCAAGGTTTTCACGGACCACGACGGCAACTGTCAGTCGTTCTCCTCCGGCGAAAACCCCGGCTGCCGGGTGTTCCCCATCCAAATCGTCGAAGCGGCGTTCAACTTCCTGCTGTTTGGCGTCCTCCTGTGGCGGCTCCTCGCCGTGGGCGTCACCGGACTGACGCTGCCGCTGTATCTCCTCAGCTACACCGGTTACCGGTTCCTGAGCGACTTCTTCAGGATGTCGAGTGCCCGGCCGAACTGGGGGCCACTATCCGAGGCACAGTGGGTATCGCTCGCAGCACTCACCGTCATCTTCGTCGGGCTCTCGTTCCAGACGAACCCGGTCATACTACCGCTATGAGTCGCTTCCCCTGCCTCGGTGGTGCTGTCGTCAGCACACCGAACGCGCCAGCGAACCAACCAGCCACGCAGTGTAAGCTACAAATCCAACAACAGATATGAGCGAAAACAGAGAGACACAGCCGATGCGAATCGTCCCGACCGCGGAGTCACGGCTCGGATACCTCTTCCGGCTATCCAGACCCCGCTACTGGCATTTCCTTGGCAGCCCAGTGTTGCTCGCACTCATCTACGGAGCGAGTTCGGCCTCGGACCTCACGTCACCGGCCGCGATCGCGTTCGCAGTGTACTTCCTCGTCCCGGGGAACCTGTTCCTCTACGGGGTCAACGACGCCTTCGACACGGACACCGACGAACACAACCCGAAAAAGTCCGAGGAGGGCAAGGAGCAGTCGTTCCGTGACACTCCGGGCGTGAAGGCGGCGATCGTGCTCAGCGGTCTCCTCGCGGTGCCGCTGTTTTTCCTGACGACATCACCCGTCGCGTTGCTCGCACTCGGGGGATGGGCGTTCCTCACAGTGACCTACAGCGCACCGCCGCTCCGGCTGAAGTCGATACCCTTCGTCGACTCGGTCGTGAACGGGCTCTACCTGCTGCCCGGTATCGCGGCGTACATCACTATCGCCGGTTCGTTCCCGCCGATGAGTGGTGTCGTCGGGTTCTGGCTCTGGACGATGGGGTATCACACCTTCTCCGCCATCCCGGATATCGGCCCGGACCGAAAAGCGGGTGTTCGGACGCTCGCGTCGGTGCTGGGCAAACGGAAATCACTCGTCTACACCGGCGTCTGCTGGCTGCTCGCGGCCGTCGTCTTCGCTCAGTTGCATCTGGCCGCGGCGCTCGTCTTCCTTCTCTATCCGGTGATCGACCTGTTCATCATGGTCGAGGACATCGACGTGGAACGGGCCTACTGGTGGTTCCCGACGATCAACGCCGTCGTCGGTATCCCCCTGATGGTGCCCGGTCTCTGGCTGCTTCTGAGCTGAGGACCGGACCTCCGGGGTCGACCTCAGGCAGCGGGCGAGTACGTCTCCGACATGAGGTTGAGAACGGCGACGCCGGCGATGATGAGCAGGATGCCGGCGACACCGGCCACGTCGACCGTCTCGTCGAACAGCACCAACCCGATCGCGGCGGCCCCGACGATTCCGACTGCGGACCAGGTCGCATACACCAGCCCGATAGGCAGCTCCTGGAGCGTGAGGCTGAGCAAGTAAAACGAGCCGATGTACGCGACAAGTACGACAGTGGTCGGGACGAGTGCCGAGAACCCGTCCGAGAATTTCAGCGCGGTAGTACCCGTTACTTCGGCCGCGATGGCAGCGGCGAGATAGATGTACTCTCGCATAGATTATTCGGCCACTCGGAGTGTTAAATCAATTTTCATTTCCGACACCGCCCGGGGCGTCGGCGTCTATCCGCTCGGAGCTGTCCGCGCTAATCGGCGTCTCTGCGGAGACACGTCGCGATGTGTCGCCGGTCCGGTGGCTCCCGGAGAAACTTTCATGCCCGCGCCGGCCGCACCGCCGACCATGGACGACTGTATCTTCTGTCAGATCGTCGCGGGTGACATCCCGAGCAGAACGGTCTACGAGGGCGACGACGTGCTCGCTTTCCTGGACGCGAACCCCCTCGCGCCGGGACACACGCTCGTCATCCCGAAAGACCACCACGAGTCGCTGGCCGACCTCCCCGCCGACGAGGGGCGCGCCCTCTTCAGCGCACTGCACGAGCTGACGCCGGCGGCCGAGAGCGCCGTCGACGCGCCCGCCAGTACCGTGGCGTTCAACAACGGCGAGGAAGCCGGACAGGAGGTCCCCCACGTCCACGCACACATCGTCCCGCGCTTTTCGGACGACGGCGGTCGCCCCATCCACGCGCTGGTCAGCGACCGCCCCGACCTGAGCGACGACGAACTGGACGATATCGCCGCGGAAATCCGGCTCTAGCGGACGACCAGTCGCTCGACGACGCCCGCGACCGTCGACCGGACGTCTTCGAGTTCGCTCTCCGTGAGGTAGCCGTCCGCCCCGGCGAAGGCCCTGTCCGTGGACTCGACGCCGAAGCTCTGGATGCCGGTCGTGACGACCACGCTGCTGTCGGTCTCGACCCGGGCCATGTGGAGGTAGGTGGCGTCCGGCGTCTCACCGCTGACGATGCCGGCGTGGGTCTCGATGGTCACGTCCCGGTCCAGCAGCGTTCCGTCGACCGTGGAGAGCTTTTCGGGCCCGCGTTCCCAGTTCACGGTCTCGCCGCCGCCGACGCCGGCAGCGGTGAGGAACGACTCGGCCTGGTCGCTGGTCAGGAGGTCGGCCAGCCCGAGCCGAGCCAGCGGGTTCAGCGACTGGCCGGCCACGTTCGCCGCGGGCGTACTGAGCGCGCCGACGCTTATCGTCCCGCCGCCGAGGGTGTCGGCGTTGAGGTTGTCGAACGAGCCCGTGGTGAGCGCGACGGTGGTCCCTCCGCGCTCGAAGGTGTCGGCCGAGAGGTCGAACTCGCCGGGGACGTGGAGCAGTTCCGTGGGACTGAACGTCGAGTCCGGGAAGAAAAGCGTGTCCGGGAACGCCTCCGGAAGGTCGCCGCCGGCAACCGGGTTGGTGGTCGCTCCCATCGTGGCGAAGGCTGAATCCGGAAAGAACGCCGAGTCGGGGAAAAACAGCGTGTCCGGGAAGAACGTCGAGTCCGGGAAGAACGTCGAGTCCGGGAACGCAGTGCCGTCGGCCCCGAAGAACAGCAGCGCCTCCTCCGGCCGGAGTTCCGAACCCGATTCGACGACGCTGAACGGCTCCGGCACGTCGTCGAAGGTCGAATCCGGGAAGAAAAGCGCCGGTGTCTTCTCCGTGTAGGCCGGCGAGAACGCGGAGTCCGGGAAGAACGCCGAATCGGGGAACAGTTCGCCGAGCGGGGCCGACAGCACCTGCCGGTCCCCGGCGAAGTAGCCGTCCGGGAAGAAGTACCCGTCCGGAAAGAGCGTGTCGCCGGGGAAATACGCCATCGGCACGCCCCGTTTGCGGTCGGAGAACACGATGATGCCCGCGTCGGCGGGCTCGGCCACGGGCCGCTGGTCCACCCCGAGCGCGTCGGCCACGCGGTCCGGGTCGGTGATTGAGACGCCAGTGTCGAGGAACACGCTGGCCGGCGCGGCGACGTACTCGGCTTCGACCTTCTGGCCCGCCTCGAACATCGTCTTGCCGGTCCCCGACGGGCCGGCGGATTCGGCGTCTACGTCGGGCCCGGGGAAGAACGCCACATCCGCGCTCGCGTTGTCGCCGGGCATCACCCAGTTGTCACTCGGGAACCAGTCGGCCCCCGGGAACCAGTCGCTCCCCGGGAAGAACTGGTCGCCCGGGAACAGCACGCCGCCGTCGGCGACGGCGAACGACTCGTTCCCCTCGAACGCCGAACGGTGGGCCACGGCCAGTGTCCGGCTCGCGTCGACGGGACCGTCGGTGTCCGTCGGCGCGAACAGCACGATACCGGCCGGGTCGACGGTGTCGTCGCCGTCGAGGAAGGGCAGATAGCCGCCGGCGGTGTCGAACGCCGACGCCGGCGCGGCGCGCCGGTCGGTGGGCGAGCCCTCGAAGGGCGCGTCGCCGCCGGCGAATCGGAACAGCAGCGCCCCTTCGGAGCCGCTAAACGAGAGCTCGAGGTCCGTCTGGCCGTACACCGAAATGGCGCTCTCGACCGTCGCCGTCACGTCCTGTCCGCCGACCGACCGGGTGAACGTGCGGCGCTCGGTATCCTCGACCAGCGGCGCGAAGTCGAGCGCCTGCTGGTCGGCCTCCGGCAGGACGACCCTATCGGCGATGAACTCCTGATTCGTCAGTCCGCCACAACCCGCGAGCATCCCGGTCACGGTCGTGACACCGGCCGCCCGGAGGAACTGCCGTCGATTCCACGCGCCTAAATTCGGTTTATCTGCCATGATACTCTCTTAGTAGAGGGTACCGTACGACTGAAGATATCATAAGTATTCTTATTAATAGGGAAGATAACCGTTTCCACTCCCGTTCCGCACTGAACTTTTTATTTCGAGCCGACACCCACGTATTGTATGGTCATATCGACGCTCGCACTGGTGGGGGTCGCTGGCGGCGCCGGGACGACCCGAACGGCTGTCGAGACGGCGGCGACGCTCGCCCGGGCCGACCGGTCGGTCGCCGTCGTGGACGCCGCTTTCGGGACGCAGGGGCTCGCGACGTACGTCGACGGTCGGCTCACCGACGATATCACGGCCGTCGTCACCGGCGACGCCGCCCTCCAGGACGCGCTGTACGACGCTGACTACGACGTTCCGGGCCGCGTCGCGTTCTGTCCCGCCCACGCGCCGTTCGAGCGCCTCGCCCGCGCGAAGACGCCCGACGCGGCGCGGGCGTTCGAGACGGCGGTCGCCGACGCCGCCGACCGGTTCGACCACGTCCTGCTCGATGTCCCGCCGGTCGCGGCCAACCAGTCGGTCGCCCTCCTCACGACGGCCCAGCGCCGCGCGCTCGTCGCTCCCGCGACCCAGCGCGGCGTCGACCTGCTCCCCAGACAGCGCGGCCGGCTGCGGGACCTCGACGCCCCCGCCGACGCTGTCCTCGCCACCCGAACCGACGCGCCGGAGGCGGTCGCCGTCAGCGACACCGATTTCGACATCCCCGCGGCCGACCCCGTCGGCCCGGCCGCGCTCGACCCGGAGTCACCGCTCGCCCCCGCCGTCGCCGCCGCGACCGAGGCCTTGCTGGAGGTCGACCTCGAACTGACGTTCGAGGAGTCTGGGCTGTTCGACAGCCTCGGCTAGAGGTCGGGCAACGGAACCACCACGACGGGCAGGTCGGCCCGCGCCAGTAGCGCCGTCGCCGTCGACCCGACGCCCGTTGCCCCGTCAGTCCCGCTGTTGGCCCCGATGACGACGACGTCGGGGTCCCGTTCCTCGACGGCCGCCAGCAGCTCCGCGGTCGGGTCGCCCTCACGGAGCGCCGTCTCGGGCATCGCGGCCGCCAGCCGGGACCGCGCGACGTTCGCCGCGTCGCCGGCGTCGCGGTCGTGGCGGTCGGGTTCACGGACGCCGACCACGACGACGCTGTCCTCGCCGGGGTCGATTCGGTCATGGAGGTAGTCCGCCGCGGCGGCCGTCACGTGGACCGACGCCGTGGCGACGAGATACTCGGTCATACTACTGTCCGTGTGCGCCAGCCGGTTCCGCGTTTCGCTGGCCGCTCACTCGTGGTCGGTGACACCGAGAACGGCGTCACACTCCGGACACGACCAGACCATGGGGGCGTTCGCGGCCGGCGCGCGCTCGACTCTGTTGGCCCAGTCCGTGATGTCGCTGTCGCAGTGCGGGCACAGTGCCATGGCAGAATGGTTTGTTCGGCAACACTTCAACGCTTGGTGGCCGGCGGGGCCACGCGGTGTAGGCCGCGCCCGTCGAGGCGTGTACGCTTCGCCGAGCTCGCTTCGAGGCCCTTCACTACTACTCGCCGGTTCGCCGTGCTCCGCGGGTCACTTCGTGCCCCGCATCGCTTTCGAGGAAGCTCCCTTCGGTCGCTTCCTCGTTACCCGACGAATTTACATACACCCCCACCACTACCGGATAGCGTGCGCGTCGAGAACAGTTTCATCGGGGTCGACGGCGTCGGCGAGAAGACCGAGCGGTCCATCTGGGAGCAGGGCGTCACCCACTGGGACGAGTTCGAACCGGGCGTCGTCGGCGGGAAACGCGGCGACCGAATCGAGCAGTTCATCCGCGAGGGCCGGTCGTATCTCGATTCGGCCGACGTGGCGTACTTCGACCGCCAGTTCCCCAGCGGCGAGCAGTGGCGCCTCTACGAGACTTTCTCGGACCGGGCGTGTTTCTTCGATATCGAGACTACCGGGCTGGACGAACATCGCAATCAGGTGACCACGGTCTCCCTGCACCAGGCCGGCGAGACCGAGACGCTCGTCGCCGGCGACGACCTCACCGCCGGCAACCTCCGGGCGGCCTTCGCCGATGCCGACCTGCTGGTGACGTTCAACGGCAAGCGCTTCGACGTCCCCTTCATCGAGGCGAACTTCGATATCGACCTCCAGCGCCCGCATCTGGACCTCATGTACACCTGCAAGAAGATCGGCCTCTCCGGCGGGTTGAAGCAGGTCGAACAGGATATCGGCATCGAGCGCGACCGACCCGACATCTCGGGACGGGACGCGGTGCGGCTCTGGCGCGAACACGAGCGGGGACAGGACGGGTCGCTCGAAACGCTCATCTCCTACAACCGCGAGGACACCGTCAATCTGCAGACACTTGCCGAGACGGTGACGACGCGGCTGGACGAGCAAGTATTCATCTAGCGAGGAATCGAGCGTAGCGTGCGAGGAATCGAGCGTAGCGTGCGAGGAATCGAGCGTAGCGTGCGAGGAATCGAGCGTAGCGTGCGAGGAATCGAGCGTAGCGTGCGAGGAATCGAGCGTAGCGTGCGAGGAATCGAGCGTAGCGAGATTCCTCGAATCGACGCGGGGAGGGTAGCGACCCGCGGAGCCTAGCGGGCGTAGCGAGATTCCTCGAAGCGACGACTGCGTCACTCCGCCGTCGGCCGTCGCTCCTGTGACCGCTCACCCGGCGCGAGCAGGTGCGCGCGACCGGCGAGAAAGCCGAGCAGCAGGCCGGTGAAATGCGCGACGAGCGCGGCACCTGGATTAGCTGTCAGGAGCGTTATCACCGCTGCCAGCGCCACGCCGAGCGCGAGCTGGAGCCGCGGGGCGAGTTCGACGCCGGCCACGAGCAACTCGGTGAGGCGGTTCGCCCCGAGCAGGTAGCCAAAGAGCCCGAGGATAGCCCCGCTCGCGCCCAGTACGGTCACGCTCGCGGGCATCCCCGGGACGAGCGGGCCGACGAACCCGACGACGGCGACCTGTGTCACCCCGGCCAGCGACCCGACGGCGGCGAAGAAGCCGTGAAAGCGGGCGCTGGTCGTCAGCCGCTCGACCAGCAGGCCGGCAAAGGCGAGCGCGAGGGCGTTGGCGACCAGGTGCGAGACGTCGGCGTGGGCGTAGACGCTCGTGAGCAGCGTCCACGGGCGCACCAGCAGGGGGTTCGACAGCGCGAACAGGCCCCGCCATCCGAGGAGTCCGGCGACCTGCTGGCAGGCGAAGACGGCGACGATGACGGTCAGCGTCACGACCGTCGGACTGCGTCGGAGGGCGCGCATACGCCAGTGTTGGCAGCCAGCGTACAAGAAGGTCGGGCCGAAGTCGGGGACGGTCCGGCTGTTCGGACGCCGACTCTCCGTCTCCCTAGCCGACGTCCTCGCCACCGCTCACACGCGGGGCGAACCGGCCGGTCTCCCGGCGGACGCCGCCGAGCAGGCAGACGCCGCCCAGCAGCGGCAGGGTCGCACAGGCGACGTAGATGGGGTCGAACCCGAGCGTGTCGACCAGCGGCAGCGTGACGATGGGGCCGAACCCGCCGCCCAGATCACCGAGCACGTTGTTCGTCCCGACGGCCCGTCCCATCTGGGCGTCGGGGACGAGGTCGGCGAGCAGCGCCATCAGCGGCCCGCTCGTCCCGCCCTGCCCGACGCCGATACACACGCAGGCGACGACGAGGACGGCGGTGCTTTCGACGACGGCGAGGAGGAGGAAACCCAGCGACGTGGTGGCCAGAAAGAACAGTAGCGTCGGGACGCGGGACCCCTGGCGGTCGCTGACGTAGCCGCCGGTGTACATCGAGAGGCCGGCGGCGACGACGGTGACGCCCATGAAGATGCCCGACGAGCCCTGCGCGTCGAACCCGAACACGCGCAGCTGTGTCTGGTCCAGAAAGAGGACGAGCGTGGCGAAGAACGCGCCGATGTAGACGAAGAAGACGGCGAAGTTCACTACCCCGACCGTGAGTGCCGGCAGACTGGTGTTGATGTCCCACGGCCTGACCGACTGGTTCCGGTCGTCGCTGACGTGTGTCTCCGGCACGGCCCAGTACGCGATGGCGCTCGCGACGAAGGCGAAGACAGTGGCGACGGCAAAGGCCGTGACGGTGCCACTCAGCTCGCTGACGACGCCGCCGACGACCACGCCCGCCGGGAAGCCAAAGACGATGCCGCCCCTGATGAGGCCCATGTTCGCGCCCCGCGAGTCGCCGTCGCTGACGTCCGAGGCGATAGTGTAGGCCGTGGCGAAGACGAGCGCGCTCCCGACCCCCCAGCCGATCCGGGCGAGCATGAACCACGCCTCGGGGGCGGGCGCGAGCATCGCGACCACGTAGCCGGCGGTGGCAAACGCCTGCACGACCATTCCGACGACGAACGGCGTTCTCGTTCCGAGCCGGTCGACGAGGTTACCCGCCGGCGCGTTGGCGACCAGCCGCGAAAACCGGTTGGCGGAGAGGATCAGCCCCACGAGAAACGGGGAGATGCCCAGGACCGCGCCGAGGTTGGGCAAGATAGGGTAGACCACGCCGCCCCCGAAACCGATGAAGAACGTGCTAGTGATGACGGCCCACACGACGACGTGCTGGCCGCGGACACGGTCGACGACCGTATCCAGCGCACTCGACAGCTCGGTCACCACGTGCGTCGCATCTCCGTGTGCTCTCGGTAGGCCAAATCGGTGCAAAAGCGTTGGGAAACGACGCTCTTCGAGGCGTGGCTGGGGCTCGCTGACTCGGGCGGGGGACCCCGCTTTCCCGGTTCCAGAACGCATACGTGGCTTCGGCGCGTGCTCTCGCGTATGTCCGACCTCACCGACGAACTCGCCGAGGCCTTCGGCGAGGAGACCGACGCCGCCCTCGCACAGACCGCCGCGGAGAACGTCCAGGCCTTCGCCGAACAGTACGACGAGGACCTCACCGCGGCGGCCGTCCTCGATCGGTTCGAGGACGCCCCCTACGCCGACTTCCGCCGCGCGTTCGACTGGCTCGTGGGCGATCTGGCGGCCGGCAACGAGGACTGCACGGACTCCCGGGAGTTCCGCATCGAGGGCTTCGGACCGTTCGGCGCCGACCCCACTATCACTGGCTGAGGCTGTCGCATGGACGGCGGGACGTACACGCTCGTCATCGAACGCGAAAGCGACGGCCACATCCAGGTCGGCGCGCTGGGCGAAATCGGCTTCCCCGCGGGCTGGTACGCCTACACCGGGAGCGCACTCGGCACCGGCGGCTTTTCGCGCGTCGAGCGCCACCGCGCCGTCGCGAGCGGCGAGAACGACGCCCGCCACTGGCATATCGACTACCTCTTGGGCGACGACGCGACCAGCGTCGACAGCGTCGTGACGACCACCGCCGACATCGAGTGTGCCGTCGCCCGGCGGCTGGCCGACGCTGTGGGCGGTGCCGTTTCTGACTTTGGCTGTTCCGACTGCAGCTGTCGGTCGCATCTCGTCGGCTGTGACGACCGCGCGGAACTGCTGGCGGCCGTCGAGCGGGCACACGATGTGGGTACCAGTGGGAGCGGCTATACTACCAGTTGAAACGAGTTACACACCGACCGCACGACGACAGTGCGGTCGGGTGTGCGCCGGTTTTTAATGGCTACTATGGTTCGAGCAACGGCTCGTTCCTCCTCTGAGCCGCTCGTGGACGGTGACCACGAGCGACGGCGCGGTCGACGCCAACCTTTTGCCCTGTCCATCCGTCTCTGGGCACATGAGCGACGAACTCCCGGCGGAACTCCACCCGGAGGACCTACCCGACGACCCGGACGTACTGAAGCGACTGGTCTGTGACCTCTACACGACGGCGATGGCATCGGACGAACTCATCACGGCTATCGAGGGCGGCCCCGCGACAGACGGCGCGGACCTCGGGTGGCTCACCGAACATCTCGAACCCGACAGCCCGACCGGACACGAACCCCGGGAGTGACTCGCTGGGGCCACGGGCCTCCCTCTCGACGGCCGTGCTCGACCGAGCTATCGAGCGACCTATCCGGCGTGCGAGCTTCCGGAGGTCTCGGCTCGAACGGTTGCCAACGCTGGCGTGACGTACACGCCCCTGTTTGCTGCAGTTCCCACACCAACTACTCGACCGCCGTCAGTACCGGCGTTACCGATACAGAGAGTGTAGTCAGCGTAGTGATTTCGTTTGCTCCAGACGTGTTTCGCTGTATCAGCTGCTCAGCGTGGGGCGAGTTTGAGCTACCCACGGCTAAAGCCGTGGGTTTTCGCCTCGCACTTTCTATAAATGGTATACCATAGCGTGTCCGGTGTCTCAATGGAAATATTATTTCGTACCGACACGATAATCTGCGTAGTATGAGCAAAAGTCCGGCGGCAGGGCAGGGATGGTGGTCATGGCAGTGGTCGGCAACGTTCGCCGTGATGCTCGGGTATTTGGTCGGTGCAATGCTCTGGATTGACGGACTCCAAATTCCTGCTGCACTGGTGGGAATCTCCGCTACACTTCTCGGGATGTACGTCGTCTCATCTGGCTAACCGTAACCACGTGTAACAGAGGAACTCAGACGCAGATTCTCCGGTGTTTCACTCCACGATAGACTCAAGCTCTGTACTGACCGGCTTGAGCTAAGGATAGTACCTTGCGAGAAATGCGCACTGTGTACAGCACACCGGCCCGAGTAGCGACTACATCTGACAGCCTGAGCAGTGCACAGTCCGCAGCAGTCACTCACCGCACCCGTCGGTACAGCGCGAACGAGAGCACGAGTGCGAGCATGGCGAGCGGGAGCGCGAGCAGCCGCATCGCCCCGGCGACGCCGGTGTCGCTGATGACGAATCCCATCATCGCGGGGACGACGGCGATACCGGCGGCGCTCGTGACGGCGGCGGTCGCGTTGACCGGCGCGCTGTGTTCGGGCACCGCCTCCGTCGCGTACGCCAGCAGCGTCGGGTACATCCCCGAGAGCGCCAGCCCGATGGCGAAGAGGCCGACGAGCAGGCCGTACCCCTCCGCGAGGAAGAAGGTGTAGACGAAGGCGGGGACGGTCAGCCCGACCAGCCCGACGGCCAGACGGACGTAGCCCAGGCGTTCGGAGAGCCAGCCCGAGGCGAACCGTCCCGGGATGTAGGCCGCCAGCATCACCGACAGCGACGCCGTCGCGAGCGAGCCGGGCAGGCGCCCCTGCGCGTAGGTGGTCACCCAGGTGAACAGCCCGCCCTCGAACCCCGTCGAGAGGAAGAGCGCGACCGCCATCGTCAGCACCGCCGGCTGGCGCGTGATGCGGCGCAGTTCGGCCCAGTCCAGCGGGTCGTCGCCGCTCTCGATCTCCGGCGTCGGCAGCCAGAGGGCGAGCGCGACGACCGGGACGAAGGCGAGCCCGAGTGCGTAGTAGGCCAGCCGCCAGTTCCCCGCGGCGACCGCGGCGGCCACGAGCAGCGGCCCGGCCGTCGCACCGACCGCCCACATCATGTCGTAGAAGCCGAAGATCCGGCCGCGCTGGGTGGGGTAGAGGTGGGAGAGCAGCGGCCGGTCGGTCCCCCGGCCGACGCCGGTAAACAGGCCCCGGCCCAGCAGCGCCGCGAGGAAGAGGGCGAAGGAGGGGGCGACGCCCATCACCAGAATGCCCGCGCCGGTGCCGACGATGCCGACCAGCAGGAGCCGTCTCGTGTCGAGCCGGCCCGCGACGGCCCCGACGACCACCACGGCGAGCACGTAGCCGACGGTCCCGGCGGGCGCGACCAGCCCCAGCTGCCACTCGGGCACCTCGAAGCTCCGCCGCAGCGCCGGGATGACCGCGCCACGCATCTGCAGGCCGGCACCCTCCAGCGTGATGTAGGCGAAGATGGCCACCGTCCACCACCGCCGACCGGACCGGTCAGTCGTTGTCTCCTCGCTGACCTGCCGTTCCGGCGGGCGCGTGGCGGAGGACTCGCTCATACGTGGGCATCTGCGCGCTAGTGGAAAAATATTTTGTATGTAGTCACACAATATTCGACCATGTCTGCGGACACCGTACGTGACCATCTGGGGGCCTTCGGACTCTCCGGGAAAGAGATAGACGCGTATCTGGCTGTCCTCCGGGCCGGCGCGGCGACGACCGGCGAGGTCTCGCGGGCGGCCGACGTCTCACAGGGGTACGTCTACGAGCTCGCCGAGGAGCTCAGGGAGCGGGGGCTGGTGACGATAGACGAGACGGCCAGTCCGACTGTCATCCGAGCGCGCCCGCCCGGGGAGGCGCTGGGCTCGTTCACCACGCGGCTAGACGAGCTACGGGACAGCGTCGAGCGTCTCTACACGACGCCCGACGACGACGGCCCGGCGGTCGAGGTCGTCCACTCCCGGGCGACGGTCCGCAAGCGCACCGAGCGGTATCTCGCCGACGCCCGACGGGAGGCGCTGCTCGTGCTGCCCGAACCTGAGCTGGCCCGCCTCGAAGGCGCGCTCGCGGCGGCCAGAGAGCGGGGCGTGTTCGTCTATCTCCTGGCCGTCTCGCCGCTCTCGGCGGACGCCGTCGACTGGAGCGGGTGTGCCGACGTGGTCCGGACGTGGGACGCCGCCCCGCCGGTGCACGTCCTCGTCGACGAGCGTACCGGACTGCTGGGCGCCCACGACATCCTCGCCGGCCGCCACGGGCGCGAGTACGCGCTCTCGTTCTCCCAGCGCGAGGTGGCAAGCGGCTTTTTCGGCAACGCCGTCGCCAACTTCTGGCCGATGGGCGAGGTGTGTCACGTCACCGAGCCCGACGGGCTCCCGGCGACGTACGACCACCTGCGGACCGCCGCCACCAACGCCGCGCTCCACCGGGACGCGGGCCGGGACCTGCTCGCCGACGTGACGCTCGAAGACCTCGATGCCGACACCGAGCGCCGCTACGAACGGGTCCCCGTGGTCGAGGTCCGCCAGAACCTCGTCGGCGACCCCACGAACGACTTCCCGATGGAGAACAGCCTCGTCTTCGAGACGCCGGAGGGCCGACTCGCCGCGGGCAACGCCGGCGGCGGTATCGGGCCGTTCTACGAGGGGTACGGGGCGCGGTCGGTCACGCTGTACGAGGGGTAGCGAGGCGAAACGAGGGAACGCGGTGAGCCGTGGAACAGTCGCACCGCGAGCGGAGCCACCCTGAAACGGGACCACCTGGTCTCCGGGACGGTCACCGTCCCTGAAATGTCAGGCAAACTTTATTTTTGCACGTAACTGGCGTTAACTTTTGAGCGTGTCGCATCAAATATATGCCAATTAATAAGTAACGTTCACGCGTCGTGACGGTCGATGTCCGACGAGAAACTTTCCCCCAGTTCAGAGTACAAACGTCGCTCGTTCCTCGGCGGCGTCAGCTCCCTGCTCGCTGCCGCGGCGTTCTCCCGGGCGGTCGAGCCGGCGACGGCGGCCCAGGTCGACTCGGGCGACGACTCCGACACACAGACCGTCACGTCGCCGGACGGTCACATTGCGGTCACCGTCGACGTGAGCGACGGCGCCCCGACGTACAGCGTCGCCGTCGACGACACGACTTACCTCGATTCTTCCGCGCTCGGTTTCGACTTCCAGAAACAGCAGCCCTTCGGGGCCGGCAGCGACGGCGACGGCGCCCCCCTCAGTGTCACCGGCACCGAGCGCGAGACGGCGACCGAAGCGTGGGACCCGCTCTGGGGCCAGTACGACAGCGTCCGTGCCGACTACCGTTCGCTCCGCGTCGGCCTCGCCGAGGACGCCGAACCGGGGCGGGCGGCGACCCTCGAACTCCGCGTGTTCGACGACGGGCTGGGCTTTCGCTTCGTCTTCTCCGAGGACTTCGGCGACGGCGACGACCGGTTCGTCGTCGCCTCGGAGAACACCGCCTTCGACTTCGCCGAGGACTACACCTGCTGGTGGATCGAGAACCGCTTCGCCCAGCCCGAGAACGAGCCCGGCCGCTTCGAGGCCGAGTACAGCGAGACCGCCCTGAGCGAGGTCCCCTCGGGCACCGAGTCCCAGACCCCGGGCGGCGCGTCGACCCGCGAGGGCGTCCACACGCCGTTTACCGTCGACGCCGACGACGTGTATCTGAGCGTCCACGAGGCGGCCCTGACCGATTACGCGACGCTCTCGCTGTCCCCCGACAGCGACGGCGGCACCGACTTCTCGGCCGAACTGGCGCCGCTCCCCGACGGGACGAAGGTGTCGGCACAGGTCCCCCACGTCACGCCGTGGCGGACGGTACAGGTCGGGGACTCCCCGGGGGAGCTGCTGGAGTCGTCGCTCATCCCGCTGCTCAACGACGAGGTCGACGAGTCGGTCCTCCCGACGGTCGACGGGGAGCCGGACACGGAGTGGATAACGCCCAAGAAGTACGTCGGCATCTGGTGGACGATGATAGCCGGCAGCGCCAACTGGGAGTACAAGAGCGACAGCGCGGTCGCGGCCAGCGGCGACAACCCCGCGACGTACATCCACGGCGCGCGCACCGAACGGATGAAACGCTACCTCCGGTTCGCCAGCGACAACGCCGTCGACAGCGTCCTCGTCGAGGGGTGGGACGAGGGCTGGGACACGTTCCCCGGGCCGGGCGGTGCCGCCTTCGAGTTCGGGGTCGACGGCTCGACGCCCGACTTCGACGTCTCGGAGGTGACCGACTTCGGGCAGTCGCTCTCCCCCGCCGCCGAGATGACGATGCACAACGAGACGGCCGGCAACATCGTCAACTACGAGTCACAGATATCGGCGGGCATCTTCGCCGGCTACGAGGCCGAGGACATTCGCTCTATCAAGACGGGCTACGTCTCCAACCCCGGCCTCGGCTTCGAGGGCGACGGCACCACCGCGTCGCACAACCACCACAGCCAGCTGGCGGTCAACCACCACGAGCTGGTCGCCAAAGAGGGCGCTGCCAACCGCCAGTTGCTGGAGCGCCACGAGTCGGACAAACCGACCGGCAAACGGCGCACCTACCCCAATCTGGCCGCGACTGAAGTGGTCAAGGCCCAGGAGTACGACGGGTTCGGCGCGCTGGGCTCCGACGTCGGGGAGGGTCACCACGTCACCCTGCCCTTTACCCGTATGCTGGCGGGGCCGACGAGCTATCAGCCCGGCATCTTCGATATCACGTTCAACGACTCGACGGGCGGGCGCATCCGGACGACCCGGGCCAAGCAACTGGCGATGTACCCGACCTACCACGCCGGGCTCCAGATGCTCGCCGACCGCATCGAGGCCTACGTCAGCCCCGAGTTCGAGGTCGGCCAGTGCCTGCAGGCCCAGTCGGGCGAGCTGGACGGGATGATTACGGCCGACGACTGGCGCAACGCCTTCGGCGCCCACTACGTCCCCGTCGACCCGAACCGCGAGGCGTCGGGCGCCTCGGTCTCGTTCACCGTGACCGACGTGCCGGCGACGGGCGAGTACGACCTCCACCTGCGCTACGGCAGCGCGCCCGGGGAGAACGCCCAGCGAGTCATCGACAACGGCGGCCCGCAGGCGACGCTCCGGGTGAACGGGGAAGCGACGACCATCGAGCCCGGCTTCACCGACTACTGGGACCAGTGGGACGTGTTCACGACGACGGTGTCGCTGTCGGCCGGCGACAACACCGTCGCCGTCGAACTGCAGTACGACGACTCGGGGGCGGGCTTCGAGGGCGACGTGGGCGGGTTCAACCTCAACACCGTCGCCGTCACCGAGACCGGCGAGCCCTCGCCCGTCCCGGCCGACTACGAGGGGTACACGCCCGCGAACGAGAACTTCGACCCGGTGTCCGAGTTCGCCTTCCTCGAAGCGGTGCCCGCCGGCGGGTGGGACGACACCACCGTCGTCGACGCCGAAATCGGCGACTACACCGTCACGGCCCGACGGTCCGGCGAGGAGTGGTTCCTCGGCGCGATGACCGACGAAGCGGGCCGCGCTATCGACGTGTCGCTCGACTTTCTCAGCCCGGGGAACGGCCGTGGCAACGGCAACGGTCGCGGCCCGCAGGGACCGAAGTACGTCGCCGAAATCTACACCGACGGCGTCGACGCGGGCACCGACCCGACCGCGGTCCGCGTCACGGAGGCCGTCGTCGACCCGAGCACGACGCTGCTCGCGTCGATGGTCGGCAGCGGCGGGACGGCCGTGCGGTTCCGTCGCGCTCGCGGCGGCGAAATCAACGACCTCCCCGAGTACGAGCGCCCGACCCAGTCGTTCGACGTGTCCGTCGACGCGGAGCCGTTCGTTCAGGAGCCGTTCGTCACCGCCACGGGCGACAACGACAGCGCCTTCGTCGGCGGGACGCCGGTCGAACTGCTCGTCGACGACGAGGTGGTGACGCGGACGAACGTCCGGCTCCCGCCGAACGCGACGGACGTGACCGTCCCCTTCGAGTACACCCTCGACTCGCCCGGCGAGTACGACGTGACCGTCCGCCGCGGCGACGGGACGGTGCTGTCGAGCGAGACGGTGGCGGTCCAGCCCCCGGCGACCGTCGCGACCATCGACGACCCCGCCGGCGACGACGACGGCCCCGGTGCCTACACCTACCCGACGGCCGACGACTTCGAGGCGGGGGCGTTCGACCTGCGCTCGGTCACCGTCAGCCAGACGCCGACCCTCCAGCGGTACAGCTTCGAGGTGGCGAACCTCACGGAGTCCTTCGGCGGCCGGTTCTCGCCGCAAATGTTCGTCTGCTGGCTCCGGGACCCCGAGAACTCCGGCGGGTCGACCGCCAGCCTCGACGACCTCGGCGCGAACGTCACCTTCGAGGACGAGTGGCACTACCGCCTCCGGGTCGACGGGTTCAACGTCGGTCTGGTCGACGCCAGCGGCGGCCCGGTGCTCGACGACGACGGGAACGCCGTCGTCCCGCACGTCTCGACCGACCGGGACGCCGGCACGGTGACGCTCGGGGTCGACCGCGAGGCCTTCGACGGGCGGGACGCCGCCGAGTTCGAGCTCGTCGGGATGGTCCAGTCGGAGGACTTCGGCTCGCTCCGGTCGGTCGAGGAGACCGCCGGCGGCTACACCTTCGGCGGGGCGAAAGCCGGCGCGGTCGACAACGCGCCGCTGGTGATGGACCTCGTCACGCCCGACGGCGCGAGCCAGCGCGACGCGCTGGCGTACTCCGATTCGGAGAAAGCGACGCTGCCGTTCGTCTCGCTGGCGTAGGTCAGGACTCCTCGACGGCGGCCATCGCCGATTCGAGCGTGAACTCGCCCTCGTACAGCGCGCTGCCGACGACGACGGCCGCCGCGCCCGCGGCTTCGAGTGCCACCACGTCCTCGACGGTCGCGACGCCGCCGCTGGCGATAACGGGGATGTCGACGGCCTCGACGAGCCGCTCGACGGGGTCGGTCCGGACCCCCTCTAGCTGGCCCTCCACGTCCACATCGGTAAAGAGGATGCCCGCCGCACCGAGCTCCTCGTAGCGGCCGGCGGCTTCGGCGGGGTCCAGCCCCGTCCCCTCGGTCCACCCCGAGACGACGACCTCGCCACCTTTCGCGTCGAGGCTGACGAGGACGCCGTCGGGGTGTTCGTCGGCTATCTCGGCGACGATATCGGGGTTCTCGACGGCGGCCGTCCCCAGAATCACGCGGTCGACGCCGCGGTCGAGCAGCGCGACGGCGTCGTCGGCGGTCCGGATGCCCCCGCCCAGCTGGACGCCCACGTCGTCGTCGACGGCGGACAGCACCGCGTCGATGGCGTCTGCGTTGGCCCGCTCGCCTTCGAAAGCGCCGTCGAGGTCGACCAAGTGAAGCGTCCGGGCCCCGGCGTCGACCCACCGCTCCGCCGCCGCGACCGGGTCGCCGTAGGTCTTCTCGGTGCCGCGCTCGCCACCGACCAGCTGGACCACCTGTCCGTCCTGCATATCGACCGCCGGAACGACCTCGAACGCCTGAAACATGGCTGTGGGTCGGACGGCGCCGGTCGAAAGCGTGTCGGTCCCCGGCAGCTCGGGCCGGTCGCCCGGCCCACAGCCCACATCCTTATCCGGCCCGACAAGAATCCCCTACCATGTCCGCAGGAATCCTGTTTCTCACACCGCTCGCTCGACGGCTCGAGTCCGCGATGTTCGGTCGCTACGAGCGCCAGTACAGACTGTTCGCACAGGCGATTACCGCCGCCGCTATCGCCCTCACGTTGCTGTGGGGTGCCGTCGCCGTCGGCGTCATATCGGTCGGGGGCGCCACCGCGTCGCTGGTCGCGACCGCTGCGAGCGTCGCCGTCTCGGCGTTCATCGTCGTCGGCATTCTCCAGTTCCTGGTGCTCGCCAACGTCCTCGAACGGACGAATCAAGACGTCGCGACCAAGGCCGCCGAACTCGAAGAGGCCGCAGAGCAGCTCGAACAGACCGCAGAGGAGATCGAAACGACCGCGACCGAGGTCGAGACCGCGGCCGAAGTCGTCGACGAGGCCGCCGAGGACGTCGAGCAGACCGCCGACGAAGTCGAACAGTCCGTCGACGAGGTCGAACAGACCGCCGACGAAGTCGAACAGACCGCCGACGAGGTCGAACAGACCGCCGACGAGGTCGAACAGACCGCCGCACAGACCGGCGACGACGACGCCGTCGAGACGGTGACCGAGGCCAAGGACCGGACGACCGAGGTCAAGGACAAGACGACCGAGGTCAAGGACACGGCCACCGAACTGAAAGACAAGACCACGGCGGCCAAGGACAAGACGACCGAAGTGAAAGACAAGACCAGCGACGCCAAACAGACGGCCGAGTCCGTCACCGAGGAGGTCGAAGCGGCCAAGGAGACCGCGAGCGAGGTCGAAGAGACCGCGGCCGAGAAGCGCCAGCGGCTGGCCGACGCCGAGGACAGCGAAGACCCTGAGAAGTAACCGTTCGCCGCCGCCCCCGAGCCCGGTGTCGGAACCCTTTACCGACTCGTCGAACTTGACGATTCTATGGTAGAACTGCTCTTAGTCTTTGGCCTCCTCGTGGCCGTCTTCGTCGGTTTCAACATCGGCGGTTCTTCGACGGGGGTCGCCTTCGGTCCGGCCGTCGGGAGCAACACCATCTCGAAGGTCTCGGCAGCAGCCCTGATGACCGGCTTCGCGCTGCTGGGCGGGGCGACCGTCGGCACCCGCGTCATCGAGACGATGGGTGGACAGATCGTCCCCAGCAGCCAGTTCACGCTGCTCGCCAGCGTGACGGTCCTGTTTTTCGTCGGCGTCGCCCTGCTGGTCTCGAACCTCTTCGGGGTGCCCGCGTCCACGTCGATGACCGCCGTCGGCGCCATCGCCGGCCTGGGCGTCGCCAGCGGGACCCTCGACTGGGCCGTCATGGGCGAAATCGTCTCCTGGTGGCTGGTCGCGCCCATCGTCGCCTTCTGGTTCTCGGCCGTCGTCGGCCGCTACCTCTACCCGCACCTTGCGGCCCGCATCGTCTTCGAGACCGAGGGGCCGGGGACGACCCGGCGCGAGCGGGTCGGGCAGTTCCTCGTGGTCGCCATCGGCTGTTACATGGCGTTCTCGGCGGGGGCGTCGAACGTCGCCAACGCCGTCGCCCCGCTGGTGGGCAACGGCGCTATCGAGCTGTATCCGGCCGTCCTGCTGGCCGGTGCGGCCATCGGAGTCGGCGCCTTCACGATCGCCCGGCGAACGCTCGATACGGTGGGCAACGACCTCACCGAGCTCCCCATCCTCGCCGCGCTCATCGTCGAGACGGTGAGCGCGACTATCATCAGCCTGCTCTCCTATGCCGGCATTCCGGCGAGTCTGGCCGTCTCGGCGACCATGTGTGTCGTCGGTCTCGGGTGGGGCCGGGCCACGCGGACGACGACGCTGGCCGACGCCGCCGGGGCGGCCGTCAAGGGCTCCGCCGCCAGGAGCGGTGACGGCGGCGGCGTCTCCGTCAACGCACTCGCGGCCGACCACGAGCCCGCCGACCCCGACGGCGGCCAGCCCGGCGAGGTCCCGGGCATCGGTGAGGAGGACCCCGAGTCGACGACCACCGCCGGCGACCTGTTCAACCCCTCGGCGACGGGCCGGGTCGTGATGCTGTGGATACTGACTCCCTCTATCTCGGCCGTGGCGTCCTACCTCGTCTTCCAGTACGCGCTGTAGCACGCCTCGCCACCAGACAGTAGCCTTTACTCCCCACCCCGTCTGCTTCCCGTATGGTCGAGGTTCTCTTCGCACTCGGGGTTCTCGTCGCTATCTTCGTCGGCTTCAACATCGGGGGTTCGTCGACGGGGGTCGCCTTCGGCCCGGCCGTCGGGAGCAACACGCTCTCGAAGCTCTCGGCCGCGGCGCTGATGACCGTCTTCGCGATGGCCGGCGGGCTCATCGTCGGCCCCGCCGTCGTCCAGAGCCTCGGGAGCGACCTCGTCGCGACGCAGTTCTCGCCGCTCATCAGCATCGTCGTCCTCTTTTTCATCGGCATCGCGCTGTTCCTCTCGAACGTCGTCGGCGTGCCGGCCTCCACCTCGATGACGGCCGTCGGCGCCATCGCGGGACTCGGACTCGCCCGGGGGACGCTCAACGCGGGACTGATGCTCGAAATCGTCATCTGGTGGCTCGTCTCCCCCATCCTCGCCTTCTGGGTCAGCGGCGTCATCGGACGATATTTCTACCCGAAACTGGTCGCGTGGTTCGCCGTCTCACAGAGCGAGGGGGCGCTGCTCGATTTCGACCGCTCGGGGGCGATTCCGCGCCCCTCGCTCGGCGAGAACACGACACGGCGGGAGTTCGTCGGCACCGTCGTCGTCATCGGAATCGGCTGTTACATGGGCTTTTCCGCCGGCGCGTCGAACGTCGCCAACGCCGTCGCCCCGCTGGTGGGCAACGGCTCGCTCGACCTCTACCCGGCCATCCTGCTGGGCGGGGCCGCCATCGGTCTCGGCGCGTTTACCATCGCCCGGCGGACGATGGACACCGTCGGTAACGACCTCACCGACCTGCCGCTCGTGGCCGCCATCGTCGTCGCGACGGTCGCCTCGACCATCGTCACCTTCCTCTCGGCGCTCGGGATTCCCGCCAGTTTCGTCATCATCGCCACGATGAGCATCGTCGGCCTCGGGTGGGGCCGCGCGACGCGGATGACCCGGCTCTCGGACACGGTGACCGGGCAGGAGGCCCCTGACGTTTCAGTGGGTGCCCTGACCGCCGACGCCGACGACGCCCCCACCGTCGGCGGGACGAAGGGGACTCCCGAGCCCAACGAACCCGAGCCAATCGGCGCCGAGTCCCGCGAGGACATCCCGCGCGCCTCGGACCTGTTCGAACCGGCGACGACCGCTCGCGTCATCTTCCTCCAGAACGTCGTCCCCTCCGTCGCGACGGTCGCCGCTTACCTCGTCTTTCGCTTTCTTCCAGTGTTTTGAGCCCGCTCCGTCTGTCACAATTGTACATCTGGTCTGTGCGAAGGGCAAAGTCTAACAAGACGGGGTCCGAACCCGGCAGTGATGCCCACGGTAGAGTACCTAAACTACGAAGTAGTGGACGACAACGGCTGGGACATGTACGACGACGACGTCTTCGCGGAAGCCGCGGACCAGGACCTCGACGACGAGGACCACGGCTCGCTGGACGTCAACGAGGGCGAGTACATCCTCGAGGCGGCGGAGGCACAGGGCTACGACTGGCCCTTCTCGTGTCGCGCCGGCGCCTGTGCGAACTGTGCTGCCATCGTCCTCGAAGGCGAAATCGACATGGACATGCAGCAGATTCTCAGCGACGAGGAAGTCGACGAGAAGAACGTCCGACTGACCTGTATCGGCAGTCCCGACGCCGACGAGGTCAAGATCGTCTACAACGCCAAGCACCTCGACTACCTGCAGAACCGCGTCATATAAGCAACGGCTCTGCGTTCACCGAACGCACAGTTTCTCGGGGATGAGACGCACTCGTTCCCGTTTTCTCTGTCTCGATAGCTACATCGACACCAGAACGAGGACCGCGACCAGCAGCACCACGCCGACGAGCAGGGCGACGACGGTCCCGCTCATTCCGTCGCCGCCGTCCGTCGTCGCGGGCTCGCTCGCGGTGGAATCGGCCGGTTCGGTCCCCCCGTCGTCGCTCGGCGTCAGGTCGACGTCTCCGATGCCGTCCTCGTAGGCCGCTCTCGCGTCCCTGACGGTGGCGATGTGGGTCCCCAGCTCCTCGGCCAACTGTGCGTTCGACAGTCCGGGGTTCCGCACCGACCGTTCGAGAATCTCCGCTTCGAGCCCACTTCGGGCGTCTCTGACGATAGCGGTGTGGGTCCCCAGCTCCTCGGCGATGTCGGCGTTCGTCGCGTCCGGATTCCGGAGGGTGTGGGCCAGCACCTCCGCCTGAACGTCGCTTCGGAGGTCGCGGACGAGCGCCGTGTGTGTCCCCACCGCCTCGGCCAGTCGTGCGTTCGACAGGTCGGGCTCCGCCGCCGCCCGCTGGAGCACGGCCGCCTGGGTCCCCGAGAGGTCGTCGAGGACCCGTGTCTGCGACGAGAGCGCGCCCGGGCTCGCGTCGTCGTCGCTCTCCGCGGCCGCCTGCTTCGTCTTCCGGAGGTCACGGACCAGCGCGGTGTGTGTGCCCGTCTCCTCGGCGATGTCGGCGTTCGACATCCCCGGTTCGGAGTCCACCAAGTCGACGATGTACTGCTGGGTCGGCGTCGGACTGTCGAGTGCCACACTCACACCTCCCGAGACAGCGTCCCGGTCGCCCGTTGATTGCTCTCGTCACCGCTCCCACCGATATCCAGTTTAATTCGTGCCAGTCTCCCGCCCATACAACCTTCAAGGTCAAGCTACGCTAATCAATCTACCGCAAACATTGATATATGATAATGTACGACCCCGAACTGTCCCGGCTCGGGGCGCGGAGCGTCCGGTTTCGGCACCGAACCGACCGGAACCATTAGGGCCGTCCACGCGGGATGGGGAGTCGTGCTGGGGTCGATACCGGACCTGTTGCGACTGTTTGCCGTCCCCGTGTTCGGCTGGGCGGCGTACCGTGATATCGAGACCAGACGGGTCCCGAACAGGACGTGGGTCCCGCTGGCCGTGCTGGCCGTCGTGTTGCTCGTCTGGGACACCTACGCCGTCGTGAACGGCGGGGCGTTCGGCCGGCCGCCCGACCCCGCGGCCGACCCGCTGTTCTTCGTTCAGGTCGCCATCAGTCTGGGGTTCGTGGCGCCGCTCGCCTACGGCTTCTGGCTCATCGGCGGCTTCGGCGGGGCCGACGCCAAGGCGTTCATGCTCGTCTCCGTCCTCTTTCCCATCTACCCGACCTACTACCTCACGACGGCGGCGCTCCCGCTGGAGCCGTCGCTCATCGGCGTCTTCTCCCTGACCATCCTCTCGAACACGGTGCTTGCGGGGGTGGTCTACCCGCTCGGCGTCGCCGCCGGCAACCTCGCCCGGGGGCGGTTCTCCTGGGCCATGTTCCTCGGCAAACCGGTCCCTGTCCCCGAGATTCCCGAGCAGTACGGCCGGCTGCTGGAGTGCCCCGACGGGTTCACCCGGTCCGGACTCGACCTCGACGCGCTCCGGATGTACCTCGAGTGGCGCGGCGCCACGCTGGCGGCGCTGCGGGCCGACCCCGCGGCCCACCGCGACCCCGACTCGCTGCCGGACGAGCCGAACCCGCCGGGTGACGGCTCGTTCGTCACCGAGGGCGGTGAGCCGAACGACGTGAGGCGAGGCACATCGGAGCCACGGTCCGAGGGCGGTGAGCCGAACGACGCGAGGCGAGGCACATCGGAGCCACGGTCCGAGGGCGGTGAGCCGAACGACGCGAGGCGAGGCACATCGGAGCCACGGTCCGAGGGCGGTGAGCCGAACGACGTGAGGCGAGACTCGTCAGAGGGACGCTCTGACGGCGGCATGCCCATGCCGGAGGGCTCCGCCGACCAGTTCGGCACCGCCGGCACGGCCGACCCGTGGGGGGCCGAGCGGTTCCTCGACGATATCGAGGGGTCCGCCTACGGCACTGACGCCGAAACGCTCCGTGAGGGGCTCGAACTGGTGGTCGACGCCGACGAGGTGTGGGTGTCGCCGGGCATCCCGTTCCTCGTCCCGATGTTCGTCGGGCTGGTGACGGCGCTGGTCTACGGCGACGTGCTGTACGCGCTGCTTTCGGCGCTCGGGTTCGCCTGACCGTGCAAAAGACCTATACTAGCCACAGGCGACCGTCCGAACATGACCGACGTCACGCTCGCTTTCGACGACAACGAGTACCTCCCGGCGGTCGCACAGGACGCCGAGTCGGGCGACGTGCTGATGCTCGCGTACGTCACCGAGGAAGCCCTCGAACAGACGCGCGAGACGGGCTACGCCCACTACTACTCCCGGAGCCGCGACGAGCTCTGGAAGAAGGGCGCGACGAGTGGCCACACCCAGCAAATCGAGGAAGTGCGGGTCGACTGTGACGGGGACGCCCTGCTGTACCTGATAGACCAGTCCGGCGGGGCCTGTCACACCGGCTACGAGTCCTGTTTCCACCGGACCGTCGACGGCGAGACGGTCGGCGAGCAGGTGTTCGACCCCGACGACGTCTACTGATGGCCGACGCTGCCCAACGGCTTCGGGACGCTGCCACGCAGCGTCGACAGGCCCGCGAGCGCGTCGAGGACGTCGGCGAGGACCGGCTGCGACGCTGTCAGGAGCGCTACCGGGAGCTGCTCGAGCTGCTCGACCGCTACGGGGACACGGCGACGGGGAGCGGGAACTTCCAGGCGTTCACCGAGTTCGAGGGACGGGTGGCGACGCTGACCGACGACCTGGCCGACGACCTCCCGGAGAAGGAGACGTTCGAGGCCGTCGACGACCACCTCCAGCAGCGCCGCCTCAGCGAGTCCGACTTCGAGACCGCCCGACGGAAGCTCGAACCGGTGGGCGAGCGCGTGGCGCTGCTGGACGAGTGGGAGGACGCCCGCGAGCGCTACGCCGACGCCCGCCGCGTGGCTCGCAAGCGACTGCGTGAGCTGGACGACCGCATCGACGAACTCGAACGACTCCGGCGGCTCGGCGAGGCGGACCTCGACGCGCCGGTCGAGAAGCTGCGTTACCCCATCAAGACCTACGACGAGGCCGTCCGGGCGGCCTTCGACGAGTTCCGGTCGACCGCGTCGGCCCGCGAGGTGCTGTCGGCGGTGTCCCGGGCCGACGCGTTCCCGCTGGTGCCGTTCCAGTCGCCGCCGAGCGAGCTGTTCGACTACGTCCACAGCCACGCGGCCGGCACCGAACCGATACCGAAACTGCTCGAATACGCCGACTACTCCGCCTCGAAGCTCGACCACTACGTCGACGACACCGCGGCGCTCAAGCGGGCCGTGGGCACCCGGCGGACCTACCTCCGGAATCTCGACGCCGACCCGCTGACGGTGGGCTGGCCGCCGCCGCCGGCCGACCACCTCCCGTGGCTCGTCCGGGAGTACCGCTCGGTGCTTTCGGGGTTTGCCGGCGAGGGCGTGGTCGAGAAACTGCGTGAGGTCCGAGTACTGGCCCGACGCGAGGACTACGAGCGGCTGCGCGAGAGCGCGCTGGCCCGGGCGGAATTGGACGAGAGCGAGCGCGAGCGGCTGTCGAGCGGGGCCGTTGCGAACGAACTGCGGGACGCTCGTGAGGAGCAAGCGGCTGTCGAGGACGCGCTCGAAGAGTACGATGCGTTGTAGTCTGTGCGGAACTGGATGCTGAACACAGCGGGTGTAGTCAGCACGATGACTGCGCCTGTGTCGTACCGAGATTATTGAACCAATTACACACTGAGACTGAACGTGTGACACCGCTACCGGCAGGGTTATATTCTGATCAACTCACACTTTATTAATGGCTCTATCACGGCGTCTGAAGTTCGGTGTGTACGAATCGCTCCTGATCATACTCGGATTCGCTACTGCCGCTCAGGTGTTGCCTCCGGACCTCTATAGCCAAGTGATATCGACATTGCTAATTCTAGCGGTGACGCTCCCACTCTCGTATTGGTTGGCCTACAGACGGAACTAACCGCCACGCTCGTCTTCTGTATCGGCTCATTCAATTTTCTGCTCTCGGAGTGTGCCCTGCGAGATATGCGCCCTGTATGCAGCACGGCTGCTACCACCTCTCACCGATTGAGGGTGTCACCAAGACCAGGTTGTTGTATGCCAGGGCGATTCCCTGTCGACACGTCAGTCTCCGCTACGTCGAACACAGCATCAAGAATCTTATCCGCCCCGCTCGGCCGCGCCGACCATCTGGCCGGCCAGTTCCTCGGCCCGCTCCGGGGCCCGCGCTTCGGCGTAGACGCGGACGACCGGCTCCGTCCCCGAGGGCCGGGCCAGCACCCAGCCGTCGCCGTAGTCCAGCCGCCAGCCGTCGGTCGTGTCGAGCTCGGCGTCGGCGTCTGTGGCGTGGGCCTCGATACCGGCGAGCATCGACTCGCGGGCGCTCTCGTCGTCGACGTGGAGGTTCCGCCGGACGTTGTAGTAGTCGTCGTAGGGCGCCACCAGCTCGCGGGCCGACCGGTCCGCGAGCAGTTCACAGAAGCGAGCGGCGGTGTAGGCGCCGTCGCGGGCGATGCGGTAGTTCGGGAAGAGGACGCCGCCGTTGCCCTCGCCGGCGATGGGGACGTGGGTCCCCGCCGCCTGTCGCTCCCGGATGCGGCTGACGATGTACGTCGAGCCGATGGGGGTCAGCGAGAGGGTCGCACCGGCCTCCTCGACGACGTCGACGAGGCGCTGTGAGGCGTTGACCGCGCTGACGACCCCGTCGCCGTCTTCGAGCTCTGCGGCGGCCAGCGCCGCGAACATCGCGCTCCCGTCGATATGCTCGCCCCGTTCGTCGACGAACATCGCTCGGTCGCCGTCGCCGTCGTGCGCGATGCCCAGGTCGGCGTCGGTCGCGGCGACGTAGCTTCGCAGGTCCCCCAGCGTGGCCGCGACGGGTTCGGGATTCCTGCCCGGGAAGTGGCCGTCCGGCTGGGCGTTGACGGTGTGGACCGTACAGCCCAGCTCCCGGAACAGGCCGGGGCTGACGAGCGCCCCCGCGCCGTGGCCCGGGTCGACGACGACGGTCAGGTCGGCGCCGGCGATGCGGTCACGGTCGACCGACGCCAGTATGCCGGTCTCGTAGGCCCGCCGCGCGCTCTCGACGCGCCGGTCGGTCCCCATCCGGTCCCACGTGGCGTGGGTCGGCTCCTCCGCCAGCGCCCGTTCGACGTCGTCCAGCGTCTCGCGCGTCAGTTCGACGCCCTCGGGGCCGATGAGCTTGATACCGTTGTACGCCGGCGGGTTGTGACTCGCCGTCACCATCAGCCCCGGCACGCCCTCGGACTCGCAGTACGCCTGTAGCCCCGGCGTCGGGACGATACCCAGCCTGTCGACGTCGAACCCGACACCGGTGAACCCGCTCGTCACGGCGTTCTCGTAGGTCCGCCCGGTGGTCCGGGTGTCCCGAGCGACGGCGACCCGCTCGGTGTCCGTGGTCCACACGCTCCCCGCGGCCTGTGCGACCTGCATGGCGTCCTGTGGCGTCAGCTCTTCGCCGGCGACGCCTCGGACGCCGCTCGACCCGAACACGTGCATTCATGGAAGACTGCGTGGCCGATTGGCTTATGAATGTCGACAGCCGGAAATCCTGTCAAACTCCGTTACTGTGTGGTCTCACGGCGCGGAACGCGATTCCAACAGCCATTAGCCACCCGCCGGTCCAGATGGGGTATGGCCAAGCAGGAACTCATCGCGGCGCTCCGGGACGCGGACGCGGTCAAGTACGGGGAGTTCGAGCTCTCCCACGGTGGGACTTCGAACTACTACGTCGACAAGTACGTCTTCGAGACGAACCCGCGGTGTCTCGAACTCATCGCCGAGGCCTTCGCCGAGCGCCTCGGTGACGCGAAGCTCGGCGGCGTCGCGCTGGGCGGGGTCCCGCTGGTCGCCGTCACCAGCGTCGAGACGGGCCGCCCCTACGTCATCGCCCGCAAGCAACAGAAGGAGTACGGCACGGCGAACCTCGTCGAGGGCGCTCTCGAAGACGGCGAGGAGGTCGTCATCATCGAAGACATCGCGACGACGGGCCAGAGCGCCGTCGACGCGGCCGAGGCGCTTCGGGACGCTGGCGCGGTCGTCGAACGTGTCCTCGTGGTCGTCGACCGCGAGGAAGGCGCCACCGAGAACCTCGCCGACCACGACCTCGAACTGGAATCGCTGGTGACCGCCTCGGACCTGCTCGCCGACGCGCCGGACGATATCGACGCGTAACGAGTGGTGGAACCGCGAGCACGAACTGCCTCGCGGAGCCGCTGCCATCCGTCTGGTGGCGTCCGAACACACCACCGACGCGCTTTTTCCGGTCGACCCCGTAGAAGCTCGCGTAATGGCGAATCTCGAACTCTACGAACTGGAGGGGTGTCCGTACTGCGCGAAGGTGACCACGAAGCTCGACGAACTGGGGCTGGACTACGACTCACACATGGTTCCGCGCTCCCACAGCGAGCGCACCGAGGTCGAGGAGGTATCCGGCCAGACGGGCGTCCCGGTGCTCGTGGACCCCGACCACGGCGTCGAGGGGATGCCCGAATCAGACGACATCGTAGAGTACCTCGAAGAGACGTACGGCAACGCGGCGTAAGTAGGTCCGTAACCGGCTCGTTACCGTTCTCGAAGGGAGTGAGTGAGCGTTTTTCGAGGTGCACCGCTGTCCGAACACCGTTGTGGCCGCAGTATCAGCCGTCGACCGCTCGTGACAGTCGCCTGAACCCGTCGGTCAGCGGCGGCCCGTGACCCGGGCACGCGTGTTCGAACTCCGGCACGTCATCGAGCAGTTCCCGGATACTCGCTTCGAGCCGCTCGCTGTCGTAGTTGGTCGCCCGCCCGGTCGGTCGGAGCCGCTCGCCCCTGGCGTTGACGAGGTCACCCAGGAACGCCGCATCGACGCCGTCGTGCACGTACACCGTGTGGCCGGGCGTGTGTCCCGGCGTGTGGCGGGCCTCGAACCCGCCGATATCGTCGCCGTCGCGGACCGGGCGAACCGGGAGGTCGGGGAGCGTGAGCTGTCGGTAGTACAGCCGGTGTAGCGCCTCTAGACCGAACCGCGCGGTCCACGGTGGCAGGCTCTCACCGGCGACGTAGTCGCGGTCCTCGTGGTGGATGAACACCGGCGCGTCCAGGTCGGGCGTCAGCCGCGCTAGCGTGCCGACGTGGTCGGCGTCGTAGTGTGTCAGCAGTACGCGGTCGATAGTCTCCGGGTCGACCCCAGCATCGGCGAGCCCGTCTCGGACCCCCGATTCGTCCCCCGCCCACCCGGCATCCACGAGCGTCCGGCCGCCATCCCCCTCGACGACGTAGACGTTCGGCTTGTCGCGGGTCTGGCAGTCGATATGCCAGAGCCCCTCAGTGAGTCGTGTCGCCATTGGCGGCCGTTCGACGGCATCGACGCTAATTCTTTCGGCGCCGGCACGGGGAATAGAAACCACCGACCGCTTCTCAGGCCACTTCTTCGGGCTCCTCGCCGCGCTCCATGATGAGGTCCCGGAGGTCGTCGGCGTCCTCGATATCTTCCATCTCCGCCTCCTCGATGAGCGCCGTCCCGTCGACGGACTCACGGGTCAGCTCGTCGACGACGTACACCGAGCGGGTCCGGGTGACCGCACCCACCGACGACATGATGCGGGCGCGCTTCTCGGCGGCCTCGGTGAACGTCGAGTGGCCGGTCAGCACCTGCTCGCGCCGGCGGGCGTTCTCGTTGACGGTCTTGAACGGCGCGCGGTTGGTCGGGTGGACCTCGAAGCCGATGCGGGTGAAGACGGTGGCGATGGGTTCGTCCTCGGGCGCCACGTCGGGGTCTTCCGGCGTCGGCTCCTCGTCCCGGATCTCTTCGGCGCCGTCGAGGACGCTGACCGGTGACGTGAGGGGGGCATCGAAGAGGTCCTCCAGCTCGGCGGCGACCTCGACGGAGGCGTCCATCCCGTCCTCGTACTTCGAGACCGTCCGTCTGGACACCCCCAGTTCCTTGGCGAGTTTCCCCAGCGACCACTCCTTCTCTTCGCGGATGTCTGCCAGCACCTCGGAGTCGATGTTGACGTAGAGCCCGCCCGGTGCGGCGTAGATGAGCGGCGGGACCTCCTCGACGAACAGGTCCAGTGCGGTGTCGGGCGAGAGCACCGGGACGCCGTTGCGGAAGTAGACCACGCCCGGTTTCAGCTCCTCGTCGCGCGTCCGGAGACCGACGACGATCGGGGTCGCGTTCAGATAGGTCCCCAGCCGGCGCATCTCCGCTCCAGTTCGGGCGTCGAAGGCGTCGATGTTGCCCAGAATCTTCACGAGCAACACGTCCTCGCCGCGGCGGGCCGCGATGTCGAAGCTCTTGGGTCGAATCGCACACCGGTCGCTCACGAGGAACCCGGCGTCCTCGAGCATAGCGGTGACGTTGCCTACCAGTGCCGACCGTGACATCGTTTCTCTATTCGGCCCTAAGCCAGTCACCCCATATATGCGTTGTGCCGTCGCTGGAGACTCGGTTAGTCGCGGCCTGAACGTCGCCGTAGCTACCGGTGTCACCGTCTGAACGCCGACGGTACCCCTGTGTCCACACCGCCTGACAGCCCTTGCCCTCTCTCCCGTCCGGTGAAACAGACAACCGGGCGACTGTTTCTGGCCGACCTCGAACAGCGACGAAACCGCTATGCCGGAGAACCCAGTACCCGAGGGTGTGACCGTCGTCGGACTGGACGATACCGACTCCCGGGAGACGGGAATGTGTACGACCTACGCCGCCGCCCGGCTCGCCGAGCGGATACGCGACGCCGGCGGCAGCGTCGAGCGTCTGCTGCTCGTCCGTCTCAACCCGGCCGTCGAGCACAAGACCCGCGGTAACGCCGCACTTTCGGTACACACCGACCTCGACCCCGACCGCGCGCTCGCGCTGGCCCGCGAGACGCTCGCCCTCGCTCAGACCGACGACCCGAAGACGAACCCCGGCGTCGTCGTCGCCGACTGCGAGCCCGACGCGGTGCCGGCACAGGTCGCCGAGTTCGCCCTCGACGCGATCAGGGAGATTCAGGACCGAACGACCGCGACGCTGCTTGCCGACACCGCGGGCTTTGCCCGGGCCCAGCGGGGCAACGGCCGCGGGCTCGTCGGCGCGCTCGCGGCCGTCGGCGCGTGGGCCGCTATCGACGACTGGACCTACGAACACATCGCCTACCGCGAGGCGTCGCGCTGGGGCACCGAGCGCGAGGTCGACGCCGGGAGCGTTCGAGCCGCCGCCGAGGCCCACTACCCGACGGTGTGGGACACCGTCGACAGCGCGTCGGGCTACCCGGTCTGTGTGCCCCGGACGCCCTGTCCGATCCTCTACGGGATTCGGGGCGACGAGCCCGACGCCTGCCGGGCCGTCGCCGACGCCATCGAGAGCGAGCCGGTCGACCGCCGGGCGACGTTCGTGACCAACCAGGGGACCGACGTGCATCTGCAGGCGGGGACCGTCGACTCGGTGGCCGACGACAGCGCCTACCGCGTCACCGGCACCGTCGCCGACGGCCCGGAGACCCGCGAGGGCGGCCACGTGTTCCTGACGCTCGCCGACGGTGACGCCCGGCTCCGGTGTGCCGCCTTCGAGCCCACGAAGAGCTTTCGCGACCGCGTGCGAGCGCTGCGCGAGGGCGACGAACTCACGGTCTGTGGCGAGGTGAGCGACGGGACCCTGAAACTCGAGAAGTTCGCCGTCCGCGAGCTGGTCCGGACCGAGCCGGCGACGCCCGACTGCCCCGACTGCGGAGCGACGATGTCCTCGGCCGGGCGGAATCAGGGCTACCGCTGTCGGGACTGCGGGACCAGCGCCGACGGGAAGGTCCCGGAACCCGTCGCCCGCGACCTCGAACCGGGCTGGTACGAGGTCCCGCCGGTGGCTCGTCGGCACATCGCCAAGCCGCTGGTCCGGGGCGGGTTCGACGGGGTGACACATCCGGAGCGGTAGTGTCGCCGATACCGGGGCGGCCACACAGTAGGCCGGGCAAACCCTCGCTGGACCCCGGTTATGGAAGTTATAACAATACGTTTCGTACCGGTAGCGACCGTATGAGCAGTGAGTCGTCGCAACCGGAGATCGAGACACGACCGCCACTTCCACAGGACGAGTTCAGCGAGGCACTCCTCACCGCGGAGCTGGAACCGACTGCCGACGGCGGCCAGCGTGCGCTCCTGTACCCGGAAGATAGGCCCGACGTCGAGCTGGCAACCCACTGGCTCGCGGCCCCGGAGACCCTCCTCGTCGACCTCGACGACATTCGGTGACGCCTTCTATCACGTAATCGACTGGTAACAATACTGTTTCCGGGTCTGAGACCGTCTATGGGTACTGAACACCAGTCAGCTGGCGAGCGCACGCCGTCGCCGGACCCGGAAGAGGGCGTCCTCCCGGCGGTCGTCAGAAGTCGCTCGGACGGGACGGAGCGATACATCTGCTACGCCGCCGACGTGGACCCGGCCGAGGTCGACTCACAGTGGGTCTCGGTCGACGCCGAGACACCCGTGTCGCTGGTGTTGTGGCGCTAGTACGTGTCGATGTTCGTCCCGACCGAACAGACGTACTCGCCGGTGGCGACCTGCGGGAGCCGGCGCGAGCGCCAGAAGATGCCGGCCGAGTCGGCGGTTATCTCGGATTTCGTCGCGCCGAACACGTCGGTCACCTCGAACAGCGTGTCCCCGCGACTGACGCGGTCACCGAGTTCGGGGCGCAAATCGACGAGCCCGCCGACCGGTGAGCCGTACTGCTCGAAGCCGGTGGCGCGGGCCTGTGGCGACGGGCTGTACGTGCCGGTCAGGAAGTCGTAGTACCGGAGCACGTTGAACACGCCGTCGACGCCGGCCCGTATCGACTGTTCGTCCCAGCCGACACAGCCGCCGAGTTCGGGGTCGATGGTCGGGACGCCCTCGTCCGGCGCGGCCCGCGCGAGCTGGCCGTCCGGGCCCTTCTGGTCCAGAATGTGGCCACAGTCGAACACCTTCGCGAGTTCGAGGCACTCGCTGTGGAGGCGGTGCCGGGAGCCACAGCGGACGCGGACCTCCTCTATCATCCGCGAGGTCGACCCCTGGTGGAGGTCGACGACGAGGTCGGCGCTGACGGCGGCGTCGTAGGTGGCCGCCGCGATCCGCTCGCTGGAGGTACCGGAGGCGTCGCCGGGGTAGGCCCGGTTCATCTTCGTGTCGTCGATGGGGTTGCGGTGTTGTGCGACCTGGAACGCGTGGTAGTTGACGATGCCACAGACGAGAATCGTCCCCGAAAGCTCCGTCGGGTCTATCTGTGGGACGACCCGCTGGATGACGCCCACGCCGTTCAGTTCGTCGCCGTCGCTCGCCGCCTGCATGTAGAGCGTCTTTCCGTCTCTGGACCCGTTGACGACCGCGACCGGCAGACCGATGGGACTGCCGTCGCGACTCTCGCCGACCTCCAGACGCCCGGTGTCTATCTCACCGGGAGCGGCACTCGCCGTACCGAGAGTTACCATTACCCGCCCATTGGAGTTGTCCGACTTTACTGGTTCGGATTCGGCGGCGCGAAACCGCCCGCACGCCCCGCGACGACACCGATGGGGTCTTTTTGCCCCAGTCCGTACGTCGGCCCGTGTCAGAGTCCGAGCCCGAGAGTGGCGCGGCGGCGATGGTCGCCGCGCTGAACGTGGTGCGCAACGCGAAGTACGGCTTCGGCCTCGCCGCTCTCGTGACGGCGGGGCTGGTCGCCTTCTTCGTCCTCGCCCCGCTTTTCGTCCTCCCCGGGACCACGCGCCCGACGTACCTCTACGGGGCGCTCGCCTTCGTGCTGGTCGTCTCGCTTGGCGGCCTGCTGACGGCGGTGTTCACCGTCGTGTCGGCGGTCAGGCTGGCCCGCTCGTCTCCGTGAGCGTCGTGAACCGTTCCGCGCCCGTGCGGGTCCCCTTCGCGAGCAACACGTCACCGGCCCGTAGCGGTGTCTCCGGTCCCGGCGAGACGACCCACTCGCCGCCCTCGCGGCCGGTGCGGTCGCTCTGGCCAGTCGCCCGCCGGATAGCGATGATTCGCATCCCAGTCTCCGTCTTGACCGCGGCGTCGCCGATGGTCCGGCCGGCCAGCGCGCTGTCGTCGGTCACCGTCGCGCGGACGAGTATCTCGTCGGATTCGCGCACCGCTTCGGCGACGACGGGGTGTGTCGAGAGCCCCCGCAACACCCCCTCGCTGATTTCGAGGGCGGCGTCGGAGATGACCTCCGTCGAGCGGGCGAGGTGGACCAGCCCGCGCAGCGAGACGGGGTCGTCCATGTCGGCGGCCGCCCGGAGGGTCCACGCCTCGAATCTGGACTGGAGGGCGTCGACCTCGGCTTCGAGTTCGACGACCTCCTCGGCGACGGCCTCGCTGTCGAAGAGCACGGCGCCGTAGGCCAGGTCGACGGCGAGCTCGCCCATGTCTTTCATCAGAACGATGGAGTCGACGGCGCGTTCGAGGTCCTGCGTGTCGCCCTCCGGCGGTTCGGGCGGCTCGTAGCGCTCGCCGGTGGCGTCGTGGTAGACGTCGCTGACGCCGTCTTCGGGCCCGCGAAGCAGGACCACGTCGTCGGCTGCCAGCTCCGTCTCCCGGGTGGGGTTGAGCAGCCAGTTCCCTTGCCGGCGGATGGCTAGCGCGCGTACGCCGGTCTCCGTTTCGAGGTTCAGCGCACCGAGCGTCTGACCGGCGAGCGGCGAGTCGGCGGTGACCGTCGCTCGAACGAGCGTCTCGACGGCCTCGGGCAGCGCCGCTCGCATCGTGTCCGGCAGGCCGATATCCTCCAGTACTACTTTGGCGATATCCCCGGCGGCGTCGCTTATCTTCTCGGCGGCCCCGACCATCCCCAGCACCGGTGCCAGCGTCTCGGCGTCGTCCGTCGACCGGCAGGCCATCAGCAGGCTCATCCGCGCGCGAAGCTGGAGCACGTCCATCTTGGCTTCGAGCTCCAGCACCTCGCTGGCCACGTCGTCGCTTCCCAGCAACACGGCCGAGTACGAGAGGTCGATGAGCAACTCGGCGGTGTCTTTCATCTCCGAAAGCACCGCTTTGACACTCACCGGCTCGTACTTGACCGTACCCGTGGGCTCCATACTCCCCGATTTGACACCGCTGTTGAAAAGGGTTCGCTCTATGGCATCTTCTCCCACGACAGCTCTTCTCGCGCTTCGGCGACGGAATCGCTATTCGAGCCGTCTGGAGTTAGAGAAATCCTAATCCAACCGCATTCGGGTGACTGAACGTCCAGTTTCGTGACGGCGACCATGTGACAGTGACGCCCGGAAAGAAAATGCTTTTCCCGACCGGTCGGATACGGTTTGGGTATGTCCGACGACCTCAAGAAAGGGCTGGAGGGAGTCCTCGTCACCGAATCCGGTCTCAGCGTGATCGACGGTGACGCGGGCGAACTCGTCTACAGGGGGTACACCATCGAGGACCTCGCGAACGGTGCCAGCTACGAGGAGGTCCTGTACCTCCTCTGGTACGGCCACCTGCCCGACAGCGGCGAACTCGACGCGTTCGCCTCGGAGATGGCGGGCGAGCGCGAGGTGGACGACGCCGTGCTCGCGACGGTCCGCGAGATGGCCGAGGCCGACGAGAACCCGATGGCCGCGCTCCGGACGGCCGTCTCGATGCTCTCCGGGTTCGACCCCGCGCCCGAGGACGCCGACCCGACCGACGAGGACGTGAACCTCGCCACCGGTCGCCGAATCACGGCGAAGGTCCCCACCATCATCGCCGCCTTCACCCGCATCCGCAGCGGCGACGACCCGGTCGAGCCCCGCGAGGACCTGGGCCACGCCGAGAACTTCCTCTACATGCTCAACGACGAGGTGCCCGACGACGTCCTCGCGGACGTCTTCGACCAGGCCCTCGTCCTCCACGCCGACCACGGTATCAACGCCTCGACGTTCTCGGCGATGGTCACCGCCTCCACCCTGTCGGACCTCCACAGCTCGGTCACCGCCGCTATCGGCACGCTGAAAGGACCGCTGCACGGCGGCGCCAATCAGGACGTCATGGAGATGCTCAAAGAGGTCGACGACGCCGAACAGGACCCCCTCGACTGGGTGAAGACCGCTCTCGACGAGGGTCGCCGGGTGTCGGGCTTTGGCCACCGCGTCTACAACGTCAAGGACCCCCGCGCGAAGATTCTGGGCGAGCGCTCGAAGGAGCTCGGCGAGGCCGCCGGCTCGCTGAAGTGGTACGAGATGTCCACGACCATCGAGGACTACCTCATGGAGGAGAAGGGGCTCGCCCCCAACGTCGACTTCTACTCCGCCTCGACGTACTACCAGATGGGCATCCCCATCGACATCTACACCCCCATCTTCGCGATGTCCCGCGTCGGCGGCTGGGTCGCCCACGTCATCGAGTACATCGAGGACAACCGGCTCATTCGCCCCCGCGCCCGGTACGTCGGCCCGGACCCGGCCGAGACGACGTTCGTGCCGCTGGACGAGCGATAGCCTAGTCCCTCTCCTTCCGCAACTGCCGCACCAGATTCAGATGCAGCAGGTGCAGATGCATCCCGATACCGAACAACAGGAGCCCCATTCCGACGAATATCAGGGGGAGGAGAATCGCGTCGACCGCGGCCGTGGCAGCGTCCAGATTCGCCGGCAACAGAACGACCACCGCCAGGAGGAACGCACCGAGAATGACACCGAGCCCGGCCTTTACGAACTGAGAGTAGCGGCCCAGCTGTTGCATTCGATTCTCTATTTCCGCCGTGCTGGTGGTGTCGTCGTCCGAAGACATCTGTCTGGAGACCGCTCGACGAGAGATACCGCTCGCAACCGGTGAAAAGGAATGCTTGCTGTCGCAAGTTACAGTCGCTTTGGCGCGTGAGCCCCACCGCGATGGGTTCTGTGACAGCCGCCTTCACGACTGTCTGTGGCCGTGAGCGCGTTCCATCGCGCGAACACGGGGAAGGGCAGGCTGGCGCTGAGTGCGTCCGGCGGCGGAGCCGCCGGTTCTCCGAAAGCGCGCCGATGGCGCGCTTTCGGCCATTTTAGCGTAGATTTTTGCGGCGAGTGGTGCCCGCAGTGGCGCGAAGCGCCGCGAGGACACCCGAGCCGGAAAAAGGTACTTTAGAAGAGGCGCTGAAACTGCGCCACACCGGCATCCGTTCCGGCGATGACGAGGCTGTCACCGTACTGGACGCGCACGTCCGGTCCGAGGTCGGTCAGTACGGTCCCGTTGCGCTCGACGACGACGACCGTACAGCCGGTCCGGGAGCGGACGTCCGCGTCACCGAGGCTCGTCCCGGCGAGTTTGCCGGCGTCGACCCGGATGATTTCGACCTGCTGGTCCATGGAGATGACGTTCTCGTTTTCCAGAATCGTGGACGCGAGCATCCGGCCGCTGACGGTCGCCAGCGAGAGGACGTAGTCGGCCCCCGCGCGGTACATCTTGGTGACGTTCTCGGTCTCCTCGGCGCGGGCGATGACTTCGACCTCGGGGTTGAGGTCCCGGATTACGAGCGTCGCGAACTCGGTGTCGGTGTCCGCCGAGAGCGCGAGGATGACCGTGCGGGCGTTCTGCACGTCGGCCGCTCGCAGGTCGTCGGGCTCCGTGGCGTCGCCGACAACGTCGACGCCGTCATTCGCTTTCCGGTCGAGCACCGTGTACGGAACGGCGGCCTCTTCGAGGTGGCCGGCGACGGTCTGTCCGACCTCGCCGTAGCCGACGATGACCGTCTCGCCGCGGCGAAAGCCCCGCACGCTGGAGAGGGTCATCGACTTCAGCGATTCGAGCTGGTCGGCGGTCCCGGAGGCCAGCAGGACGGTCGAGCCGTCGAGTTCGGCGTCGGGCGAGGGCGGGCTGACGAACTGGCCGCGGAACCACGCCCCGATGATGTTGACGCCGGTCTGTTCGCGGATTTGGCTCTCGGCGAGGGTCGTCCCGACGAGGCCGCTCCCCCGGTGGATCGGCAGCTCCGCGATGTCGAAGTCCTCGCCGACCTCGATGGAGTCGCCCAGCGTCGTCGAGACGCCGGTCGTGACCTTGCTGGCGAGGCTCTCGCCCAACAGCCGGCGCGGCGAGAGGACGGCGTCGGCGCCGGCGAGGTCGTGGTACTTCGCCCGGTCGGGCTCCTCGACGACGCTGACCCGCCGCACGTCTTCGTCGACTTCGCGGGCGGTGAGAACGATACTCGTGTTGACCTGATCGGAGGCGTCGGCGACGAGTGCGCGGGCGCTGGAGAGGCGGGCTTGCTCTAACCCCTCGACGGACTGGGGGTCGGCGTGGATGACGTGGTATCCCTCCTCGTAAAGGTCGTCGGCCCGGTCGCTGTCCGGTTCGACCACGATGTAGTCCACATCCCACGATTCGAGTTCGGTGACGAGCGTCTCGCCACGGGGGGTGAACTGGCAGATAACGACGTGGTCTTCCAGGTCGCGCTCGACGGTGGTCGGGGCGTTCGTCTCTATTGCCTCCTCGAACAGTGGGAAGAGGAGGACCGGCAGCGCGAGGAAGATGAGGATGACGCCGGTGATGTCTATCACCATCACGAGGACGAGCATCTCCGCGCTCTGCCACGGTGAGTCGGAGCCGTAGCCGGTGGTCGTGAACGTCTCGACGACGAACTGGAGCGACCGGAGGAAGCTGCGAGGGTCGTTCTCGAAGGCCGACATCCCGTAGTCGTAGACGGCTGCAAAACCCAGAATGACGCCGGCCAGCCCGACGATGTATATCAGCGTCCGCCGCTGCCACGTATCCATCTACTCCATATCTTGCCGAGGCCGCCTAAAACAGTTCTGCCAAGCGAGTCGGCCGTCAGTTATTTATCGCGTTCCCCGGTCCTGACACCGCAGTGATGGCTGTCTGCACGGTCTCCTCGTCCCGTGATTACACTTTCACTCCGCTTCGGCTGGGTTTAAGTACTCTCGCCTGTTCGCTTCGACTGCAGTCACACGCTCCACCCTATCCGTTTTCGCCGATCCCAGCAGTTGGAGCTACGCACGACTGTCGTCGTGGGATTCAGGATGATATTCGCACCGACAGTTCAGACCCTCGGACTCCTCGCCCGCTCGGTCGTCTGGACGGGTAATGTTCAATCACGCCACTGAACTGTGTTCGACACTGCGACGCTGAACGGTTCTGCGACGCGACCAGAACGTCTGACCGTTCCATCGACTCTTGGCGGTCGTATCACGCCTCGGTTTCCTCGGGTGTCAGCGTCCCACGGTCGACGAGATACGCCCGCTGGGCCGCCACGGGCGGACAGGCGACCCTGCCTTCGGTGAGCCGAGAGCGGTGCAGCCAACTCGGACAACACCAGCTAAAATATCAATTATCCTTTGATTCGTCGGGATATTTCGACATGTGTCCGCCCTGCCACGGCGCCCGCATCTGAGAGGCATAGTCTTCGGGATAGGCAGCGAGTGTCTCGTCGAGTTCGTCTTTGAACTGCTGATACTGTCCCGAAAACGCTTCCTTATCGAATAGTGCAACAGCATTCGACGGGTCGTCGTCGGAGCCGTACTGGTTGAGATCGGTCGTGAACTGCATGAGTTTATGAACCGTCCGTCCGACCTCCTCCGCGCGGGCGATCTCCTCGTCGTCGGCACCGGCCACGATGGCGGCGAGTCCAGTTATCGAACTCCGCAAGAGTGCCTGTTCTTCGAGCAGGTCGAGATACCCCGCTTCGGTCTGTTTCTCGTCCGCAGTCGGCTCGTGGACACAGCACTCGACCAGTTCCGTCGCTTCCCACGTCCAGTACTCCACGGCATCGTCACCGAGCCGGTGGAGGAGTCGGACGAGTACCGGCATGAGGAACTGGAGGGCCACTATGGCTTCCCGCTCGTGACCCGGTTTCACATCGCCATCTATCACATCGTCGACGATATCGTAGTACTCTGCAACGATGATAGCGAACTGCAGCAGTGTCTGGCGGGTCTCCTCGTCACCGCCGTGGATACGGTGAATCTGGTCTGCCTGAAACGCGGTCGTGGGTTTCGGACGCCGATCACGCTTCGGTAACACGTCGTTTCCTTTAAACGCGAGCCGATAGACGTACTGTCGGGTCTCATCGGACCCGAACTCCTCTTCTAGAAGTGTCTGAACCTGGATTAGTTTTTGCTCGTAGAACTCCTGAAGATAGTCTCCGGAGCCCTCAAGACTGTTACCTCCATCTGTCTCCATACCTATATATCTACAATAATATTTATTAATTTTATGTTGTAAACTGGACGGTGTAACCAGCGGCCACCGTGACAACGGCTGCACGCACACACCCCTCTCATGACGGTCCACTGATGGTCGCCACGATGTCCAGAAGCGGCTTTCGCTAGCGTGGGTTGTCACTCCGTCTGAACTTTCAGGGTGTACGTTTATTATCGCTCATAAAATATAAAAATATAATGAGAAATCATTCGACAGGAGTTGCCGGGAGTTCCCACCCGATAATCGAGGTCCGGGGACTCACAAAGCGATTTTCCGGCCCTGAAGGCGAGATAACTGCTGTCGACGGTGTGTCGTTCGATATAAACGAAGGTGAAATCGTCGGCTTTCTCGGTCCGAACGGTGCCGGAAAGACCACGACGATCAAATCCATCCTCGGCATCATCGAACCGACCGACGGAACAGCGTTGATAGACGGCCTCGACCCCACTGTCGAGACCAAACAGGTGTACAACCGCGTGAGTGGCATGCTCGAAGGGGCACGCAATCTCTACTGGCGGCTTACCGTCCGGGAGAACCTCCGGTATTTCACCGGGCTGCAGGGTCGACATCCGGACAGAGAAACCGAGCGACACGAACGACTGCTCTCGCTGGTCAACCTCGAATCGAAGGCTGACGAACAGGTTCGGTCGCTCTCTCGGGGCATGAAACAGAAGGCCTGTCTCGCCTGCGTCCTGGCCCGCTCGACGCCGATTGTTTTCCTCGATGAACCGACCCTCGGGCTCGACGTCGAAGGGAGCCGCGACCTCCAGTCGGAACTCCGTCGGTTGGCGACAGAGGAAGACCGGACGGTAATCATCTCCAGTCACGACATGGACGTGATCGAGTCCGTCTGTGATAGGGTGCTCTTGTTCGACGACGGGGAACTCGCCGTCGAAGACCGCCTGGAGTCACTGCTCGGGGCGTTTTCGACCCAGGCCTATCGGGTCCATCTCAGCGAGAGATTTCCCGCCGAGCAATCACTCGAGGGGTACGACCCCGACTGGGCGGGAGACCGAAGGTCGTTCAGTGTGACCCTCCGCGACGAGACTGACTTCTACAACTTCACCGACGTGCTCGAAGCATCCGATGCAAGTCTGGACCGGATAGAGCCGATCACGGCCGACCTCGAGAACGTGTTCGTCTCGATACTCGAGGAAGAAGCCGATGTCCAGAGACAGGAGACACCGGCCACGGATGGACAGTCCGGGTTCGTCACGGGCCAACAGGGTGTCGACTCGTGAGCAACCAGGTCGAGCAGTCGGGGTCATCGACAGCGAACGAGACGAGCCTGCGGGCGCTGGTTCGCGTCACGTTCGAGAAAGAATCCATCATTCTTCGACGATACTGGTTCAATACTGTCGGCGGTATCGGCGCGACCTACGTCATGTTCCTGTTGATCTTCTTCGGCGGTCGGACGGTGACACCGACGCTCGTCACCGAGAACCTGACTGGAATCATCGTCGGCTTTTTCATCTGGACGATGTCCTGGAGCTCGTTTCAGACCTCTGCCCAGACACTCTCCCGGGAAGCGAGATGGGGAACGCTGGAACAGACGTACATGAGTCCATTCGGGCTGTTTACTGTAATTTCGACGCGAATCACCGTACAACTGAGTTACACGCTTGTCATCGGCCATATCATGCTCCTCTTCATGATGATTCCCACGGGGACATGGGTCTGGATAGACCCCCTCAGTGTCGTCCCGCTGGCCGTCGTCACGATGTTGTCTGCCACTGGACTCGGCTACGCCTTCGGGGGTTTGGCGCTGGTGTACAAACGTGTCAGCAGTATCTTCATGATAGTGCAGGTGCTGCTTCTGGGCGCCATCAGTTCCCCCGCCACCCTGTTTACGAACCTGCTTCCGCTCGCGTGGGGAACCGACCTCATCGTGGTGGTAATCTCCCAGGGAACGTCACTCTGGCAACTCCCGCTGACCGACCTTGGCGGGGTGAGCGCGGTGACGATAGGATATCTGGTGGTCGGGTACGGTGTCTTCGGATACGCGATGAAGGTGACAAAACGACGCGGAATTATGGGTCATTACTAGCCTGTGTCGACTGGACCATCCGGTCGTTGCTCTGCAGACGTCGATTCCGAACGTGTGGCCCGACAACCGAGCGAGTGACGTCATTCGCGCCGTCACCGGCGCGGCTGCCATCCACCACCCGAGTCATCGCCCCGCAGTTTCCCATTGCGGCGCTCTCCGTGGGGGTTGACCTCGCGGTTCCCGTTTCGGGTCCGCTCACACCCGTTGTCGGGATTTGCAGAGCGCCGTCGCCATTGGTGGTTGACCACGCCATTCCAGTGGTGACCGGCCAGTCGAACGGAGTGTCTCCGTCTCTGAGTCACTGGCTGGAGCGCTCCTACACACTGTGGGTCTGTGCTGACTGTTTCCGGGGGGAGTAGACGTACGCTCCTGCCCTGTTCACTCCGCAATACCGACAGCACCTCGGCTCACTCGTCACGTACGGGAACTCGCGGACCCAAAAGATGGTTCGGGATACCGCCGACGCGGTGTCGACACTCACCGATCGATCACTGCGACTGACCCTAGAACCAGTCTCCGACGTCGTCGGGGGTGTGGCAGCTTGCCCTCAGCGGCGGAACTGCTGAGTCGTTGAGCATATCAACGCGGTGCTTCAGGTCGGCTCGGAAATCAACGTTTGCCATTAAGTGAACTCCACTAGATTAATATCAGCCATCATGTTTATAGCTTTTGATTTTCATTTGTCAGTTCGGAGGACAGTGCGTCGCCACAGCAATGATATCGTGTCCCCGTCGTGCAGGATCTGGTCGCCTTCCATGCGACCGTCGGTTCTAGGAGGGAGATGTAGTCGTCGTAATGCGTTCGTCGGAGACGACGTGCGAACTGGTGACCGTGGGTTTCGAGCCTCTCTTCCCGTTCTTCTGGGGTTGTTGCACGAAGCGGACGGCTTCGTTTCACTCCCGAAAGGGTAGGGACTCACCGTGCACTATGTATAACTCGCCACGCCCAGTAGCCGGTGCTATGCTCTCTGTAGAGGACGTGCAGGCGGCCAGGGACCGGGTCGCCGAGACCACACGGCAGACGCCGCTGGAGTACTCTCACACCTTCTCCGCGATGACCGGTGCCGAGGTCCATCTGAAACTCGAACTGTTCCAGCGCACCGGCTCGTTCAAGCTGCGTGGTGCCACCAACCGCATCGCGACGCTGTCGGACGAACAGCGCGAGAACGGCGTCGTCACCGCGAGCGCCGGCAACCACGCCCAGGGCGTCGCGCTGGCGGCCACCCGAATCGGCGTCGACTCGACCATCGTGATGCCCGAACACGCGCCCATCTCGAAGGTGAAGGCGACCCGGAGCTACGGGGGGAACGTGGTGCTGTACGGCGAGGACTACGACGAGGCCGCTGAACGCGCCCACGAGATAGAGCGCGAGGAGGGCCGGACCTACGTCCACGCCTTCGACGACGACTACGTGATGGCCGGCCAGGGGACCATCGGGCTGGAAATCTACGACGAACTCCCCGAGGTCGATACCGTCGTGGTCCCCATCGGCGGCGGGGGGCTCATCAGCGGCATCGCCACCGCGCTGAAGGGGATGGACCCCTCGATTCGCGTCGTCGGCGTCCAGGCCGAGGGGGCCTCCAGCGTGGCGGAGTCGCTGCGCAAGGGCGAGCGAATCGAACGCGACAGCGTCGAGACCATCGCCGACGGCATCGCCACCCGGACCGTGGGCGAGCACACCTTCGAGGTCATCCGCGACCGCGTCGACAGCGTGGTGACCGTCTCGGACTCGGAGATAGCCGTGGCGCTCACCACCCTGCTGGAACGCTCGAAGACCCTCGCCGAGGGGGCCGGCGCCGTCGCGCTCGCCGCCGTCGTGGAGTCGAAGTTCGACTACGACGACGACGAAGTCATCGTCCCGGCGCTGTGTGGGGGCAACATCGACCTGAACACGCTCACGAACGTCATCGTCCGCGGACTCGTCGAGACCGGCCGCTATCTCCGCATCAAGACGGTACTGAAGGACCGCCCCGGTGCGCTGGAGGAACTCGTCGGCGTGCTCTCGGCCCAGCAGGTCAACATCTACGCCATCGAGCACGACCGCACCAACCGCGACGTGGCGATGAACGACGCCGAGGTCGAACTGGACCTCGAAACCCGCGGTCCCGACCACGTCGACCAGTTGCTCGCCGCGCTGCGCGACCGCGGCTACCCCGTCGAAGTGCTGGTCTGACGGCGGTTTTATAGGCTTCGCGGGCCCCCTCTCAGGCATGAAAGACATCGTCCACACCGACGACGCGCCCGCCGCCGTCGGCGCGTACAGCCAGGCGACGGCGACCGACGACCTCGTCTTTACCGCCGGCCAGATTCCGCTGACTCCCGACGGTGAGCTGCTCGACGACGCACCGGTCGCCACCCAGACCGAGCAGGCGCTCGCAAACGTCGCGGCCGTCCTCGACGAGGCCGGCGCGGGGATGGACGACGTGTTGAAAGTCACTGTCTTCCTCGACGACATCGACGATTTCGACGCCATGAACGACACCTACGCCGACTTCTTCGACGAGGAACCGCCCGCCCGCTCGGCCGTCGGGGTCGACGCGCTCCCGAAGGGCGTCGCCGTCGAGATCGAGGCCGTCGCCGTCCGCTGATGGACCTTCGCACCAAGTCGAGCCTGCTGTGGGGCGTCGTCGCCGCGCTGGCCTTCCTCGTCTTGCTGCAGGGGTACGAGCTGCTTGCCGACCTGCGGGTCACGCTCGGCGCGAAAGCCGGTGTCACGATCGTCGTGCTGGTCGGTGCCACAGCGCTCACCTACGCGGCCCACGGCCGTCTGCCCGGAAACGAAAGCCCTTAACCGACCGCCCTCGGACACTCCGATGAGCCAGGATGGCCGAACGGTAAGGCGCACGCCTGGAAAGCGTGTTCCCTTTCGGGATTCTGGGTTCAAATCCCAGTCCTGGCGTCTTCTGCCCCGAGCAATACGCGAGGAGCGAAGCGGCCGGCTGGGATTTGAGCACGGGAGTCGCAGCCCCGGGAGCGAAGCGGCCGGCTGGGATTTGAGCACGGGAGTCGCAGCCCCGGGAGCGAAGCGGCCGGCTGGGATTTGAGCACGGGAGTCGCAGCCCCGGGAGCGAAGCGAGCACCCCGGAACGTCTCCCATCTGTTCAAATTCCGAGAGACGAGCGCCGCTCGTCTCTCGGCGTTCGCGAACCCGGAGGGTTCGCTCACTCCCAGTCCTGACGTACCACCTTTTTCAGCGTCGCCCTTCCTCGCGAGCCTGCGGCTCGCTGCGGAGAGGGCTCCTTGAAAAACGTGGGCGAAAAAGGCCGGAATCTCGGCCTTCGGCCTCGATTCCGGTGAAACGGCGGCCTGCGGCCGCCGTATGCTACAGCACCGCAACGACTGGAATTTGGCGTGGTGATTCAGACCCTGGTACCGTCTGGAGCCCTCACGAACCTTCATAACTGCGCCGCTGCTCGGTCCACGTAATGATAGGAGGCGGGCCAGTCGTCCAGCTGGTCGTCGTAGCGCTGACGGTCGTCGGGCTGTGGGTCGGCGCGCGACTCCTCGTGGATTCGGCGGTGCGACTGGCCCGGCGCGCCGGGCTCTCGGAGCTCGTTATCGGGCTGACGGTCGTCGCTGTCGGCACGTCGACACCCGAGCTCGCCGTCTCGCTCGACGCGGCGTTCAAAGGTTTCAGTGACATCGCCGTCTCCAACGTCCTCGGGTCGAACATCTACAACCTCGCCTTTATCCTCGGCGTGGTCTCGCTGTTCGGGGCTATCCCCGTCGAGTCGTCGCTCGTCAGACGGGACGGCGTCGCGCTGCTCGCCAGTACGGCCGTCGGCGCCGCAGTCCTGCTCGACCGCACCGTCGGCCGTCTCGACGGGGCCGTGCTGGCGGGGCTGTTAGTCGCCTACACGGTGTATCTGCTCCGGCGCGGGGGGTCGTCCTCGAACGAGGAGCCGCCGACCGACCAGCCGGACGTTACGCGGGGGCTGCCCGAGCGGCTCTCGGTCCCCGGGCGGGATATCGGCCTTCTGGTCGCCGGCTTGGCGGTGGTGCTCGTGAGCGGTGACCTGCTCATCGGCGCGGCCTCGACACTCGCACGCAGTGCGGGCATCTCCGAGTGGGTCATCGGGGGGACAATCGTCGCGGCCGGGACCTCGACCCCGGAGTTCGCGGTCTCGCTCGTGGCCGTCCGCCGGGGGAGTCTCGGCGTCTCGGTGGGCAACATCGTCGGGAGCAATATCTTCAACCTCCTCGGCGTCCTGGGGCTGGCGGCGCTCGTCCGGCCGCTTTCGGTGAGCCAGACGGCGCTGTCGACGCTCTGGTGGCTCGTCGTCGTCTCGACCCTGGTCGTCGCCGCCCTTTGGACCGGCCGCGAGCTCTCCCGCGCCGAGGGCGGCCTCTTCGCCGGTTCGGAGCTCGTCCGCTGGGCGCTCAGCCTGCTCTGACGGGTTATAACGCCCGAGAACACTCCTCGCAGTACGCGTAGCCCGGCTCGTTCTCGGTCTCGCAGTGGGGACAGCGTACGCCGTCCGCCCCGTCGCTGTCCGCGTCGTCCGCCGGCCGCGTCGGTCCGCCCGCTCGCAGTCGCTCGCGGCCTTCGCGCGCGATGTCGAGCAGCACGGGAACCGCCACAGCGAGCGCGACGAGGGCCAGCACGGTCACCGCGAGGAGGTATAGCTCGCCGCCCGTGACCATGCCAGGGCTTCGGTCCCCACAGGGGTAGCTCCTCGGGGCTACAGCCCGCGGTAGAACTCCAGAGTGTACCCCTCGGGGTCCTCGACGAAGGCGGCGTAGGCGTCGGCCGGCTCGATTTCGGTCGGTTCCAGCACTGTCGCCGCGCCGGCCTCGATAGCGCTCTCGAAGGTCGCCTCGACGTCGTCGACGGTGAACGCGATATGGTCGGTGTCGGCTCGCGAGGGCGCGATGGGCGTCGTTCGGTCGGGGTCGTAGCGAAGCTGGAGGTCGGCGTCGCTCCCCGGTTTTCCCACGTAGACGTTCTCCACGCCGCCGAGCGTGAAGCGGTGGGTCTCCTCGAAGCCGAGCTCCCCGTAGAAATCGAGCGCGCGGTCCAGGTCCGAGACACAGACGGCGACGTGTGCCAGTTCCATACCGGCCGGTGTGTCCGGCCGGGGAATGACTGTACCGGTCCGAACGCATATGTATTTACAACGGATGTGGTATCTATGGAGTACACGACGCTGGGATCGACGGGTATCGAGGTCAGCAAGATATGTCTGGGCTGTATGAGCTTCGGGAGCGGCCGCGAGTGGATGCTCGACGAGGGCGAGAGCCGCGACCTCATCGACCGCGCCATCGAACTCGGGGTGAACTTCTTCGACACGGCGAACGTCTACTCGGCCGGCGAGAGCGAGGCGATTCTGGGCGACGTGCTGGCCGATTACGACCGCGACGAGCAGGTCGTCGCCACGAAAGTCCGGTTCCCCGGCGCGAGCGACCACCGGAACGCCACCGGGCTCTCCCGAAAGACCGTCGAGCAGGAGCTGTCGAACTCGCTTTCCCGACTGGGGATGGACACCGTCGACCTCTATCAGATTCACCGCTGGGACGAGGACACGCCCATCGAGACGACGCTGCGGGCGCTCGACGACGCCGTTTCCCGCGGGCAGGTCCGTCACATCGGCGCGTCGTCGATGTGGGCCCACCAGTTCCAGCGCGCGCTCCACGTCAGCGACCGCGAGGGACTGGCCCGCTTCGAGACGATGCAGGACCTCTATCACCTGGCCTACCGCGAGGAGGAACGCGAGATGTACCCGCTCTGTGACCGCGAGAACGTCGGGACGATTCCGTGGAGCCCGCTGGGTGCGGGCTACCTGACGCGGCCCCACGAGGAGTTCACGTCGACGACGCGGGGCGTCCACGAGACGGAGAACGCCGAAGTGCCCTACGCCGAGGGACCGGGCAGTCGGGAGATAAACGAGCGCGTCCAGGAACTCGCCGCCGACTACGGCGTGACGATGGCCCAGATCGCGCTGGCGTGGCAGTTCGAAAACGACAACGTCACCGCTCCAATCGTCGGCACGTCCAGCATCGAGCATCTGGAAGCCGCCGTCAGGGCGCTCGATATCTCTCTCTCGGCGTCGGACGTGGCGTATCTGGAGGAGCCCTACGAGCCCGTTCCGGTGTACGGGCACGAATAAGCCGCCGTCTCTAACCCGTCAGCGCAGTTCTGAGGGTTTTACGCACCGGGTTATCGGGTCGCTGGACCGCCCCCGCGACGGCCAGTAGCAACCCGCCGAGAACTGTGAGATACCATCCCTCGGCGGGGACGAACGTCGCATCGAATCCGATCGCGGCGTCGAACCCGGTAATCGGAGTAGCGAACAGACGATACAGACACAGGAGTACGGTTCCGAGACCGGACAGCACCGTCAGTACTGACCGCGCCCCTTCCCCGACGCTGGCCACGTACAACACAGCCACGAGACCAGCCCCGCCGAGCAGCACAAAATCGAGTCCCCTAATCCCCGGAAGCATCCCGTCGAGTAGAACTGTCGGGACCTCCGCGGTAGATGGGAAACTCGGGTTTGTCTGGACCCACGGGAGATACACACCGACTGCGATACCGCTCACCCCTGCTACCAGCAGCAGCGCCGAGCGAGTCGGTCGCCGAGCCATACTCTCGTTTCGAATCGAACTCACGTATGCTTTCCACTCTCTACCGATGCCGGGGTCAGGGGTCTCCCGACCGTGCAACGGCCACAGGCGACGCTGCGTAGAACTGGCTACAGCAACGCACCGCGAACGACGGGGACGACGCCGCCGCCGACCTCGACGTCGACGGGGTCGCCGGTAGCGTCGGCGTCGAGATGGAGCAGCGACGGACGCCCCATCTCGTGGCCCTGTTCGACGCGAGCGGCCACGCTCGGGCCGCCGAAGTACTCGTACCGGGCGAGATACGCCGCCAGACAGCCGTTCGAGGAGCCGGTCGCCGGGTCCTCCGGAACGTCGTAGAACGGGGCGAACACCCGCGCAGCGAGGTCGTTGTCGGCCTCGCGCGGGTCCGGACAGAACGCGAGCACGTTCTTGGCGTCGCGGCCGCCGGTCACGCGGTCGTAGGCCGCGCGGTCGAGGTCGATGGCCGCCAGCGCGTCGCGGTCGCCGAGCGGGACGACGATAGTGGGGAGCCCGGTCGAGACCACCTGGACGGGCCAGGCGCTGTCGAGCGCGTCCGCCGGCAGCCCCAGCACCTCCGCGAGGGCGTCGTGGTCGAGTCGGTCGCCGAACGCCGGGGGCCGCTGGCGCATCCAGAACCGCTCGCGACCGTCGGTGGCGTCGACCGAGACCGGTATCTCGCCCACGTCGAGGTCCAGCGTGACCGTCTCCGGCTGACCGTCGGCGAGATGGTCACGAACCACCGCCGCGGTCCCGAGGGTCGGATGGCCGGCGAAGGGTATCTCGGCGGTCGGCGTGAAGATGCGGACCGGCCACGCGCCCTCGTCGGGCGGGCCGGTGACGAACGTGGTCTCGGAGTAGTCCATCTCGGCGGCGACGGCCTGCATCCGCTCGTCGGTGAGGTCGCCGGCGTCCGTGACGACCGCGAGCTGGTTTCCGGTGTACGGTTCGCGGGCGAACACGTCGAGGATGTGGAGGGGGTGGGACACGTCGAGAGCATCGGCGGAGCGGCGAAAAAAGCTGTCGCGAGCGTGTTGTGCCATTCCATATCTATTTGTGGACTCTGCGAGTGGCAACGGTATGGACACCGTCGCTATCGCCTGCTTCGACGGGTTCGACGAACTCGACGCCATCGGGCCGTACGAGGTGTTCGAGACCGCTGCGCTGGCCGGGGCGCCGTGGGACGTGTCACTTCGTACCCTTCGAGACCAGCCGACGGTCACAGCCAGCCACGGCCTCAGTATCGGGGCCGAAGGGCGGCTGGCTGATTCCGCGCCGGACCTGCTCGTGGTTCCCGGGGGCGGCTGGGCCGACGGGGCCGACGCGGGAGCCCGCGCCGAGGCCGAACGCGGTCGGCTTCCCGACGCGCTCGCCTCGGCTCACGACGCCGGGACGACCGTCGCCGGCGTCTGCACCGGCGGAATGTTGCTCGAACGCGCCGGCCTGCTGGACGGCCGGCCAGCGGTCACCCACGGCGATGCGATGAGGGACCTGCGGGCGAGCGGCGCCGAGGTGGTCGACGCCCGGGTCGTCGACGACGGCGACGTGTTGACCGCCGGCGGCGTCACCGCCGGACTGGACCTGGCCGTTCACGTGGTCGAGCGCGAGTGGGGGCCGTCGGTCGCCGACGCCGTGACTACGGAGATGGAGTACGAGCCGCGGGGATCGGTTCACCGCACCGGCTGACACCGACCCCGGAGACGGCCCACGGGACCACGTCAGAGCGGGTCGAGCTGGTCGTTCTCGTCCGTGATCAGCTCGGCGACCTCGTCGTCGCGGGCCGCCTCGTCGGCCTCGATTCTCGACTGGGCGTCGACGGCCCGCTTCTGGAGTTCGTCGACGCGCGGAACGGTCGTCACGTTCGAGAGGAGCACGGCTGCGGAGAGCTCGGTCGCGTTCTCACGCGGGTCGTCACCGGCCAGCACTTCCACGCTGTCGGTCTCCGATTCGAGCCACTGGCGGGCGTGCTGGAGCCCCTTCCGGGAGAGCTCTTCGGGCGGGCCGGAGACGACGACGAGCGAGCGCTCCGCGGAGTCGACCTCGGCGGGACAGGTCAGGCGCGCTCTGACGGCCCGCCGGACGAGCCCGTGGACCTTCTGTGCGTAGTCGGTGTCGCTCTCCGCGTGGCCGTTCTCCCGGAACTGGTCGAGCAGGCCGGACCTGGTGGTGCGGTCCAGTTCGGCGCTCGCGTAGGCGATGGTACTCACGCCGTCGGTCGACAGCGTCCGGTTGATGTCGCTCGCGTCCATCGCGGTCTCCGAGACCATCGAGTCGTCGAGCGCGCCGGCACCGAGCAGTGTCGTCACCCGGCGAGCGAGTTCGGTGTTGGCGTGGTCGTAGCCGCTCTCCATCGATTCGCCGGCCTGTCGCCAGGCGTCGTTGTCGAAGAGGACGAGGCTGTCCGTCGCGTCGGTGAAGGACTGCAGCGAGCGGGCAGCGTTCAGTGACGCCCGCCCGCCCTCGTCAGTGCTGGGGAGGACACCCAGGCCGTACACCGGCTCGGCGTACATCTCCCGGAGGTGTTCGCTGAGAACGGGGGCACCGCCGCTGCCGGTGCCGCCGCCGAGGCCGGCGACGACGAGGAACGCGTCGACCTCGTACATCGGGACGCTGTCGAGCGCCCGGTCTATCTCGCCGAGGTCGCGACGCGTCACCTCGGCGCCCAATTCGGGGTCGGCACCGACGCCGCGGCCCTTGACACGCTCGTGGGTCTGCCCGACGAGCAGCCGCCGTTCCTCGGGGATACGCTGGAGTTTCGACAGGTCGATTTCGGCGGCGTTGACGGCGAGGACGTCCTTGCAGAGCGCGCGGCCGGTGTCGGCCTCGAACTCCAGTATGGCGTCCGCGATCTTTCCGCCGGCGTTCCCGAACCCGATGACGGCCACGTGCATACGCCGTGGCTGCGTCGCTCCGTCTGTTAAGTATGGTCAGCTTTCGGGCCGAGCGGACTCGGTAACCCGGTCTTTCGGCTCCAGAAGGCGACGGATACGGCGTCTTCAGCTCAGGTACCGCGTCGTCCGAATTCAGGCGATGGCTCGCGCCTCGTCGAGGAGCCGCGGCACCTCAACCGCCTCTCCGGTCTCGCTGCTCTCTATCGCGGCGAAGACGATGGCCATCGACTCCAGCGTCGATTCCACGTCGGTCGCCATCCGCTCGTCGCCGTCGAGCCAGTCACAGAACTGCTCGATGAGCCAGGCGTTGGTCCACGTGGGACGCTCGACGGGGTCGACCCACTCGCCCTCGTCGCGGCGCGCGCTCTCGCCGACCCGGTCGGGGTCGCGGGGGAACCGCTCGACCCCGCGGTTGTCGAGGACGACGGTCTCGTCGCCGCACTCGGCGCGGAACTGCTCGTGGCCCCAGCCGTTGAGCGTGGCCGCGTTCGCGTAGCTCCCCTCGTAGTGGGCGCGAGTGCCGTCGGCGAAGGTGAGCGTCACGAACCCGGCGCAGTCGCCCTCGTAATCTGCTTCCTCGGGCACCCACGTCTCGGCGTACACCCGCTCACAGGGGGCGTCGGCGAAGTCTGCGAGCATGTCCAGATGGTGGATGGCCCCGTCCAGCAGGAGCATGTTCTCCATCTCGTGGACGTACGTGGAGTAGTGGCCACGCTCGCGGACGTTGCCGGTGAACCGCGCCGTGAGGTAGTCCACGGGGCTCGCCTGATTGACGGCCTTCCGGAACGTCGTCTTGTCCCGGTCGAAGCGGTGGGTCATCGTCAGCCCCATCTTCGCGCCGGCGGCCTCGACGGCCCGCGCGATTCGGACCGAGCTTTCGAGCGTGTCGGCGATCGGCTTCTCCGAGAGGATGTCGAGCCCGTGGTTGAGGGCGATGTCGACGACCGGTTCGTGGGCCGCCGGCGGCGTGACCACGGAACAGAAGTCTGCCTCGTGCTCGAAGAGAGCGGTGTCGAGGTCGGTGTAACAGCGCTCGGGTGAGAGGTCGAGTTTCTCCTGGGCGAGCTCGTGTCGCTCGGGGTCGGTGTCGACTGCGGCGACGACTTCGATTCGGTCCGCTTCGACGTTCGGTGGAATCGCCTCAGTGAGCCACGTTTCGCCCTGCCCGCCGAGACCGACGTGTACCATCCGGTATGCCATGCGTATCGATGCGCGTGGAAACGTAAAGCTCACACTATCGGGCCGCGGTCCCGCCTTATTCCGCGAAGCCGCCCGGAGTCCGCTTTCGCGCCGCTGCTCGCGGTTCCCGTCGGTCGTGACCTCGCTAGTCGGGGAACTGGACGTGGCGCTCCATCCCGTCCTCGGCGACGACGACCTCGCCGTCGAAGACCTCGCGGGCCTCGGCGCCGAGCGTGTCGGCCTGACCGGCGTAGCGCGTCGAGAGGTGTGTCAGGGCGAGCGTTCGGACACCGGCGCGGCGAGCCACGTCGGCGGCTTCCGCCGCGGTGGAGTGAGCCGTCGCCGCCGCGCGGTCCGCCCGGTCCTGGGCGAAGGTCGCGTCGTGGACCAGCAGGTCCGCTCCCTCGCTCGCCGCGACGACGCTCTCGGTCGGCAGGGTGTCGCCGGTGTAGACCACGGTGCGTCCGGGCCGGGGCGGCCCGACCACTTCCTCGGGCTCGACGGTGCGGCCGTCGTGTTCTATCGCCTCGCCGCGGTGGAGCTTCGAGTATTTCGGCCCCGGCGGGATGCCAAGCTCTTCCTCGGCTTTCTCGCGGTCGAACTCGCCCTTGCGGTCGTCCTCGGCGACGACGTAGCCGACCGACGTACAGCGGTGCTCGGTGGCTATCGCCCGGACCTCGTACTCCGACCGGTCCAGCACGGTGTCGCCCGCCGACACCTCGTTGATGCGGACCGGATAGGACGGCGTGGTGCCGTTGGCCTCGATGAGTTGCTTGACGTTGCCGCGGGTGCCCGCGGGCGTGTGAATCGCCACCGGCGCCTCGCGGTCGTTGAAATCGAAGGTCTGTAGCAGGCCCGGAATCCCCAGCACGTGGTCGCCGTGGAGGTGGGTCACGAACAGGTGGTCGATGGCGAAGCCGGTCCCGTAGCGCATCATCTGGCGCTGGGTGCCTTCGCCACAGTCAAAGAGGAGATAGTCGCCGTCCCGGTTGCAAAAGACACTGCTTGTGTTGCGCTGGGTCGTCGGGATGGCCCCACTCGTCCCGAGGAACGTCACTCGCATATTGCCAGTTGTCGGCCGCCCCGGCGTAAACGCGTGTCGAAAGCCGGTCGGATAAGATGTCCCTTCGCTCACCGACCGGTCTGTCCGTGACGGATGCCAGTCTCTTCGGTTCTGAACTGTCGGTTCCGTTTATCTATCCGCCTTTTGTCCCCTCGCCTGCGTTACAAGGAAAAGACATGACACGGAACAAAACACTCGTCGCCATCGCTGCCGTGGTCGCAGTCGCGGCCCTCACAGCACAGGCCGGTGCCGTATCCGGTCCGGTAGCACAGCAGGAGACACCGACCAACGAGACGCCGACCCCCGACGGCGAGACGCCAACTGACGAGACGCCGACCGATGAGACGCCGACGCCGGACGACGGCGTCGGAACGCCGACGGACAACGAAACGACCGAGACACCGTCGGTGACGTTCGACGACCAGGAGACCGACGGCCAGACGGTGACGGTCTCCGAGGTGACGCTGACCGAACCCGGCTACGTCGTCATCCACGACGAGAGCCTCGCCAGCGAACAGACTGTCGGCAGCGTCGTCGGCGCTTCTGAGTATCTACCCGCCGGGACGTACAGCGACGTGACCATCACGCTGTTCGACGTGCCCGGAGCCAACTACGACGCCCAGGACTCCCTGATAGAGAACGCGACGGACAACGAGACGACGACTGAAGCGCCGACCGAGACGCCGACTGAAACGCCCGCCGAGACGGGCAACGAGACGCCGACTGAAACGCCCGCCGAGATGGGCAACGAGACGCCGACTGAAACGCCCGCCGAGATGGGCAACGAGACGAACGAGACGCAACTGCAACTGGCGACGGGACAGGAGCTCACCGCGATGCTCCACCTCGAGAACTCCGGGAACCAGACGCTCGACTACGTCGAGACCTCGGGGCTGCTCGACGACCCGGTGCTGGTCAACGACACCCCGGTCACGGACACCGCGAACGTGACTGTCGTCAACGAGACGACTGCGAACGAAACGACTGCGAACGAGACCGAAACCCCGACTGAGACCGAAACCCCGACTGAGACTGAAACCCCGACTGAGACCGAAACTCCGACCGAAACCGAGGCCGGAACGGAGACGCCCACTGGAACTCCGTGAACCCGGTCCTGATGCGGTAAGACGACACTTCTCGTTCCGGTGACCCGTCTCGACAGGCTGGTCAGTTGCCGGCAGCCGCCAGACGGGACACCACCTCTCTCACGCCGGGCTAGGAGATACCGGTGTGGCGCTGTGTCTCGGCGCGACGGTCGCGGGCGACCCGACCCTGACACACGTTCACATTTTTGGTGCTGGCTGTCGTATCCCGGTGCATGAAGTTCGTCATCGTCGGCTACGGCCGTGTCGGGACCCGGACAGCCCACATCCTCCAGAGCGAAGGCCACGAGGTCGTCATCGTCGAGCGCGCGAGGGGGAAGGTCGACCGCGCGACTGAGGCCGGGTTCCGGGTCGTCCACGGTGACGGGAGCGAGGAGTCCACGTTACTGGAGGCGGACATCGACGAGGCGGACGCCATCGGTGCGCTCACGGGCGACCTGAACACCAACTTCACCGCCTGCATGATAGCCAAGGAACACGGCTGTCGCACCGTCTTGCGCATCGACGCCGACTACCGCGAGGAGATATACGAGAAGTACGCCGCCGACGTCGACGACATCATCTACCCCGAGCGGCTGGGCGCTGCCGGCGCCAAGACCGCGCTGCTGGGCGGTGACTTCAACGTGCTCGCCGACCTGACCGAACAGCTCTCCATCGCCTCGGTCGACGTGCCCGAGGGCTCCTCGGCTATCGGCAAGCGCGTCGTCGAGGTGTCACTACCCGGCGACGCACATATCTACGCCCACGGCCGGGCCCACGAGTCGATGACGATTCCGCTGCCACAGACGACCATCGAGGCCGGGGACAGCCTCGCCGTGATGACGACACACGACGGGCTCGACGAGGTCCGCTCGGCGCTGCGTAGCGAGGCCTGATACCCCGGCTGCTCCGCCTCGAACGGGTCCGGCGGTCCGGGACGTGAACGACCCCGCGAACGGACAGCCGGCGGTGTGGCTGTCGGGTCGACGGCGGCAAAAGGGGGTGCAAGTATCCGGGCGCGTGACAGGAGGATGGGACGTGCTACCGATAGCATGGGTAGCGAACGTAGCTGCCAGTGCGCGCCCGTATCGGTGGGAAGGGTGGCCCCGACATAAACTCCCGTCAGACAGGTGGCAGACGGCACCGATTTTTGTCCCCGCTTCGTACGCTCGGGTATGGACTGGGCCGACCTGTTCGAGCGCGCCACGGAGCACCGAACCACCGTCGACGACGTCCGGGACGCTCTCGCCGCGCGGCGCGAGGAGGCCGACGATGTCTGAGGTCGCCGCTCGCGTCGTCGCCGACGCCGACGTGCTCGCCGCGGACCTGCTGTGTGGCGGTGACGCCCGCGAGGCGCTCGACCACGTCCGCCGACACTCCTGGGTCACGCTCGTCGCCAGCGACCAGCTTCTGGCCGACGCCGAGGCCGTCGTCGCGGCGCTGGCCGACGACGCGCTGGCGGCCGACTGGCGCGAGCGTATCGAGGCCGAGCGCGAACCGGTCGACCACCCCGACGGCGACCACCCGGCGCTCGCCTCGGCCTATCGGGGCGACGCCGCGCACGTGCTCAGCTACGACGAGACGCTCCGCAGCGCGAAGACCGGGATGGCGCTCAAAGAGCACATGCAGGTCAGCGTCCGGACGCCGGACGCCTTCGCCGCGCTGTTCGACGCCGAGTCGCTGTACGGGTTCGTCGAGGGCGGCGCGTACCCCGGTCCGGACCGCGACCCGCGGGGCTAGTCGTCCGCGCCGGTGGCGAACACCTCGGTGGCGGTCGTCCGCGACTCGGTCACGTCGAACTGCTGGAGGAGGTCGTGCAGGTCGTCGGTGCGCATCGCGACCGATTCGACCTCCCCGGTCACCTCGGAGATGGTGGCGGTCTGTTCCTCCGTGGCGGCGGCGACGGATTCGGCCTCGGCCTTCGTCCGGTCGCTGACCGTCGCGACCTCGTCGACGGCCGACACGACTTCCTGAGTCGTCTCGGCCTGCTCGCCGGTCGCGTCGGATATCTCCTGAATGGCGGTGTTGACCTCGCCGACCACGCCGACGATGTCCTCGAAGTCACGCAGCGTCGCCTCGATGCTGTCGGTGCTGTCCGCCACGCGCTCGCTGGTCGCCTCCACGTCGCTGACCGTCTCGCCGGCCGTGTCCTGTACGGCGTCGATGCGCTCGGATATCTCCGCGGCGGCGTCCCGAGTCTCCTCGGCCAGCGATTTCACCTCCCGAGCGACGACCGCGAAGCCGTCGCCGTCCGCGTCGGCCCGCGCCGCCTCGATGGAGGCGTTCAGCGCCAGCATGTTGGTCTGTTCGGCCACTTCGGTGATGAGGTCGACCACCTCGTCTATCTCGGCAATCTCCGCTACGAGCCCCTCGACCGAGTCGGCGATCTCGTCGATACGGGCGGTCATCAGCTCCAGTTCGTCGATGGCCGTCGCGGCTTCTGCCCGCCCCTCGCGACCCCGCTCGGCCGCTCGCTCCGCGGTCTCTGCGGCGTCGGTGGCCGTCGCGGCTATCTCCTCGACGGTGGCCGACAGCGTGTTCATGTCCCGGGCGACCGCCTCGTGGCGGTCGGCCTGCCGACTCGCGTCCGTCGAGATGTCCTGGACCGAGCGCGCGATCTCGTCGCTCGCCCGGTCGATTTCGCCGACGCTCTCGGTGACGCGGTGGCTCGACTCGGCCACCTCGTCGGCGAAGTCGGTCACCTCGCCCACGGTGTCCGCGAGCGTCCGAAGGAGGTCGTTGTAGTCGGTGACGACCCGCTGGAACTGCTCGTCCACCTCGTCGAACTCGGCGTCGATGGTCGCCGTCAGGTCGCCGGCTTTCGCCCGCTGGGTCGCCTCGCCGAAGGCCGCCACCAGTTCGGAGAGGGCCGCCGACTGCTGTTCGAGGTTCTCGGTCGTCTCCCGTAGTTCGGTCGTGTACGTGTCGAGGCTGGTCGCCATCCGGTCCAGCGACTCGCCGAAGGTGCCCGGCACCTCCTCCTCCAGCACCGGGTCGTCGAACTCCTGCTGTGCGAGCGCGTCGGCCTGCTCGGCCACCGTCGACAGCGTGGCCTGCATGGCGTCGAACGAGTCGAGCAGGCTCGCCACCTCGTCTTCGCGGTCGCTGTCGGGGACGGCGACGGCTATCTCGCCGGCCGCGATGCGGTCGGCCCGTGCCGAGAGCGTCACGACCGGGTTGACGAGGTCCTCGCGGGTGATGAAGACGGTGTTGGCGAACGCGACCGTCGCGCCGGCCAGCAGGAGCGCCGTCAGCGCGAACTGGACGAGGCCGCTGAAGCGGACGGCGACGACGGCGAGCGCGACGGACACACCGAACTGGAGGCCGACGGCCGCGAGCACCTTCCGCTCGATAGAGCCTGACACGCCGACGAGGTCCAGCGAACGCCGTATTAACCGCTTGTACTGTTCGATGAGCTGTCGCGACATACCTGCATATCTCGGATTCCGGTACTTCAACTACGGTCGTCGTTCCCACGACTTGAAAATACATGCGACGTGGCCCGGGGAGCCGTCAGCGGCCGCTGTTTACCCACTGGGTGACGCGGCGGACGACCGACCGCGGCGCAATCCGGCCCAGCACGTCGACGACACGCATCGCCCGGCTCGGGACGACCACGGTCTCCCCGTTCATCAGTCCGGTGTAGGCCGCGCTGGCCACCGCCTCCGGCGTGTTCGAGCTGACCGACCCGATCGACGAGTCGCTCATCCCGGCCCGCTCGGTGAACTCCGTGTCCACCGGGCCCGGACAGACCAGCGTCACGTCTACCTCGCCGCGCAGCTCCTCGGCGATGGCTTCGGTGAAGCTGTTGACGTAGGCCTTGCTCGCGTAGTAGCCCGACAGCCCCGGTCCGGGGGCCCGTCCGGCCATCGAGCCGAGATTGAGCACCTTGCCACCACCCTGAAACTCGTCGAGAAAGAGCCGCGTGAGTTCGACCGGGAGCACGACGTTCAGCCGTAACTGGGTCCGCTCCTCGTCGAGGTCGCTCTCGGCGAAGGGGCCGTACGTACCGACGCCGACGTTGTTGACGAGGATATCGACGCCGAGCCCGCGGTCGGTGACCTCGCCGTGTAACTCCACGGCGGCCGACGCGCTGTCGAGGTCCCGAACGATAGGCGTCGCCGTCACGCCCTGCGATTCGAGGTCGGCGGCGAGTAATCGCAGGCGCTCTGCCCGGCGCGCGACGAGCACCACGTCGTGGCCGTGGGCGGCGAACTCGCGGGCCAGCGCTTCGCCGATACCGGCGGACGCGCCCGTGATGAGCGCGGTTCCGGGCTCAGCGTGTGACATACCATTCGGCGAACTTCGCCAGCGCCCGCCCGCGGTGGGAGACGGCGTTTTTCTCGTCGGTGCTCATCTCCGCGAACGTGGTGCCGTCGTGCTCGAAGATGGGGTCGAAGCCGAACCCGCCCTCGCCGCGGGGGGCCACGAGTTCGCCGGGGACACGCCCCTCGAACAGCTTCACCGGCAGCGCGCCCTCGCCGCCGGCGACCTGCTCGTCGGTGGTCGCTCCGCCGCGGCTCGCTTCCCCCGCGAGGTCCTGCCCGCGGGGCTCGCTTGGTGTCTCCCCGCGGTCGACACCGCCGGGCTCCGGCGTCGCGGTGAACCCCTCGCCGTCGCAGTAGGCGATGACCGTCTTGAACGCCGCGCCGTGGTCGCTCTCGGGCTCGGTCATGCGCCAGACCCGGTCGATGCCGACCCTGTCCTCGACGTAGGACGAGTAGGGCCCCGGGAACCCGTCGAACGCGTCGATGAAGAGCCCGGCGTCGTCGACGATGACCGGCCCGTCGGCCGCCCGGTACGCCTCGCGGGCGCCGTGGGCCGCCACCGCGCCGAGGTCGTCCGCCTGAACCTCCGGGTAGTCGAAGTCGAACTGAACTACCTCGTCGTCCAGATACGCCGTCGCTTCCCGGACCTTGCCGGGGTTCGTGGTCACGAAGTTGAGCATAGCGATACTCCGCCGACCGCCGCAAAAGAGGCGTCGAAACCGCTTCCGACTGGGTCGGGGCTCGTCTCAGTCGACGACGACTTCGACCGGCTCGTCGGCTTCCTCGTCCTCGAACTCGTCGCTCCCGCCGCTGCGTTCCTGATACAGCATCGCACCGGCGACGGCCAGCACGACCCACGCGCGCCAGTTCGCCAGGTTCAGCGTGTACCCGATGCCGAAGGGCTTCTCGACGAGCATCCCGTCGCCGGGCTGCCAGTACGAGGAGAGGAGCCGCTTCAGACTGGGCCGCTCGAAGTTGTACGGGACGCCGAACAGTTCCCCTGACTGGGGTTTGTCTACCATATCGGGCGTTACTCACGCATCCGTTAAACAACTTTGCCACCCGACCTTTTTTCGCCCGGGGCATCGCGCTCGCCGGATGCTCACTCGGGACGACCTGCCCTTCCCCGGGTCGCTCGGGTGCGACGGTCGTCGCACCCTTCGCTCCCGGCCACCGCGACCGCTATTCGACAGACGTGAGGTAGACCGCGGCGACGGCCAGCCCGATACCGGCCACCTTTCGCCCGGTGAGCGGTTCGTCGAGGACGGCGATGCCGAGGATAGAGCTGGTGGCGATGAACATCCCGAAGATGGGGACGACGACGCTGACCGGGCCGGCGGCCAGCGCCCGGTAGTACGAGACGATACCCACGGTGAGGGCGATACCGGCGCCGTAAGCGTAGATAGCCCGCTCGTGGGTGAGATACGGCGTGACAGAGATGTCGGAGGCGACGACGATGGCGATGCCGGCGACGACGAGCATCCCGTTCGAGATGAGCAGGACGACCTCGTTGGGGATGTCGGCGGTGGCCAGCTTCACCAGCGGCGGGACGAGTGTGTAGCCAAGCAGTGCGACGACAGCCCAGATTAGATAGCGCATCTCCCTGCCGTAGGCACGCGAGCAAAGTGTGCGTTCCGGATTACTGGTAGCGCCCGCGGCCCTCGATGTCGGCCAGACTGGCAACCACCGCGTCGGCGTGGTCGCTCTCGGCGCGGTAGGCCTCACGGGCCGCGGCGAACAACCCGTCGGGGTCGTCGGCGGTCCCGGCCAGCGACTGGGCCAGCACGTGGAGGTCCATCGCGTGGTCTTCGGGCTCGCTGGTGTGGTACCCCAGCCCGAAGTCGATGAGGTAGACGCGTCGCTCGCGGTTCGCTCCGGTTCGCGGCGCGACGCGTGCGTTCCGCGTCGTCGGGTCCCCGTGGACGAAGCCGGCGTCGTGGATACGGGCGAGGTGCCCGCCGACGGCGGCCACGGTCTCGGCGGACAGCGACTCCCGCAGGTCCGCCTCGCCGACGCGCTGGAACACGATTCGGGCCTCGTCGGGGTCCACGTCGAGCACCAGCGGCGTCGGGACGCCGTGGCGGCGGGCCTCGCTCGTCAGCCGCACCTCCTGTCTGGTGCGTTCGGTCCGCAGCCGCTCGTCGAGTTCCGGGTGGCGGTAACTCCGCGGCGTGCGGTCCTTGCGGACGCGGTCGGACTCGATGGTGACCGTCGCCTCGGCGCCCTGCAGTTCGGCCCCGTCTCCGGCCGGCCGGTCGACGCTCTCGTCGGCTCGCGGGCTGTGCCCGCTCGCTCGTCCGGCGGGACCCACGGGGTCCCGCCCGCGCCACGTCACTGCCACCTCGTCGGGCCGGAAGTTCGAGTCGATGGCGGAGTCCTCGATGGCGACGGTGTCGCCGGCGGCGTACATCTTCGCGCCCAGCATCGCGATCATTCCGGCGTTGTCCCGCAGGAAGCGGTTCTCGGGGGCGTAGAACTGCGCGCCGCGTTGCTCGCACATCTCCCCGAGCATCCCCTGGAGGCGCTCGTTCTGGCCGACGCCGCCGCCAAGCACCAGTTCGTCCGCGCCGGTCAGCGACAGCGCCCGCTCGGAGACCTCGGTCAGCATCCCGAAGATAGTCTCCTCCAGCCCGCGACAGACGTCGTCGACCGGGACACCGTCGGACTCGCCGCGCTCGCCTGCCGAACCGCCGCTCGCGCCGTCGACGGCCTGCTTGGCCGCGCTCATGACGCCAGAGAAGGAGAAGTCCATCCCCTTGACCACGTAGGGCAGCGGGTGGTAATCCCCGTCGCGGGCGTGTTGTTCGACCTTCGGTCCGCCGGGGTGTTGCCAGCCGATGTGACGCGTGAACTTGTCGATGGCGTTGCCCGCGCCGGTGTCCATCGTCTCGCCCAGCACCCGGTAGCGACCGTTTCGGTAGCCGAGCACGTGGGCGTTCGCGCCGGAGGCGTTCAGGCAGACGGGGGAGTCAAAGCCCGAACGCTGTCGACCCACCTCCAGGTGTGCGACCATGTGGTTGACGCCGACGAGGGGCACGTCGAACCGCTGGGCGACGGCCCGCGCTGCGGTGGCGACGATGCGGAGACAGGGGCCCAGCCCCGGCCCCCGGGAGAAGGCAACCGCGTCGAACACCGGGTCGCCGTCCGCCGCCGCCCGCTCCCGTGCGTGGCCGACGGCCGTCTCGACGACCTGTGGAATCGCCTCGCCCATGTGTTCGGCGGCCTCGCGCGGGTGGATGCCGCCGCTGTCGGGCTGGTACGCGTCGGTCTCGATGCGCACGTGGTCGTCGCCGGCGCTGTCAGGGGTTTCCGTCTCGTAGAGCGCAGCACTGGCTGCCCAGGCGGTGCCTTCGATACCGAGAATCCGCATCGCGCCCTATTTCCACTCGGTGTAGCCGCACTTGCCACAGTGTTGCCGGTCGTCGTGGTCGGCAAGCACCGTGTCACCGCAGCGCGGGCACATCTCCTTGGTCAGTTCGCCGTCTTCGTAGTAGTCTGAACGGGGCATTATGCCTCCTCGGCCTCCTCTTCGCCGTCGGCGACGATCTTGTTGCGCTCGAGCATGTGGTCCTGCTCGACGTCGCGGGCGTACTCGGAGCTGTCGTAGACCTTCGCGTAGCCGACGGTCTTTCGCATGCCGAACTTCGTGTCGAGCTTGTGGATGACGACCTCTTCGGCGTCCTTGTTCAGCGTCGCCGCGAGCGAGTCCCGGACAGAGAGACGGGAGGGGGTGGCCTCGTCGTGGACGACCTCGAAACGGACGTCCGTTCGGTGCAACATGGGATTTTCGTCTTCCTCGATGATGTCGATATCCATGGTTCGTTGTCCATAGATTCCCGTCGAAGCGCCTAAAAGGATTTCGAAGGCACAACTCGCGGTCGCACGCTCCGTGCTATCACGGGTGGGGACAGCCCCTGCACCCCGCGGCGGTCAGCGGCCGAACTGAACCCATAAGTGCCGGCTGCGCGAACCGGCTGTCGAGGGATTCCTATCTACTCGCGAGACCACTTCCTGCTCTCGGTCGCCGTCGGGCTGGCCGCCGGGCTGTACGCCGGGCTGGACCTCCTGACCGGACTCGGCTGGGTCGCGTTCGCCGCTGCCGTCGGCGTCGGCATCGACTTCGACCACTTCCTCGTCGCCTGGTACAACACGGGCGACCCGCGGGCGATTCGCTACTGCCTGCGACACCCGCGTGCGGTGTTTACCGACCAGGGGTCCATCTTCGAGCCCTACGAGATAAGCAAGCTCGACCGCCTCCTCAGTCACATGCTCATCGGCGGACCGCTGGTCGCCGCGCTCTGGGTCCCCGCGCCGGCGCTCGCCGTACTGGCCGCCGTGACGCTGTACGTCCACGTCGTCGCCGACCTCGCCCAGGACATCCGCGACCTGCGGGAGACGAACGGGTCGCTTCGCTGAGACACGCACCGGCGGCCGCCTCGTGCTGTGCCGTCACAGCTGGCCGATATCGGCAAGCAGCCGCGAGAGCTGAATCCGCTCGTTGGCGGCCTCCGTCAGCGCCATGTCGGTCTCGCCCGCGAGTTCGTGGACCGTCGCCAGCCGCTGTCCGGAGTAGCGCGAGCGGGCCACGTCGAGCAGCTCCTCGACGACATCGTCGGCCCCGTACCCCTCGTCGACGAGCAGGTCGTCGAGCTCGGACCGGGCGTCGGTAAAACGGCCCTCCTCGGCGGCCTCGACCATCGACTCGACGGCGTCGTCGGCCTCCAGCCCGGTCAGGGTCTCGTAGGCCGTCTCCATGGTCACCTCGCCGGTCTCCTCGTAGGTGGTCTGGGCGGCGAGAATCGCCGACCGGACGTCCCCCTCCGCGTAGCCGGCGACGTACTCCAGCCCGTCGTCGTCGTGCTCGACGCCCTCGCTTTCGACGATATCGGCGAGCACGCCGACGGTCTCGGCGTGGGTCGGTGCCCGCATCACGACCGGGAAACAGCGCGAGCGAATCGGTGGGATGAGCGCCGAGGGCTGGCGGGTCGCGATGACGAACTGCGTCGCCTCGTAGTACTGCTCCATCACCCGGCGCAGCGCCTGCTGGAAGTCCTCGCGAATCCCCTCGGCGTTGTCCAGCAGGATGGTCTTGTAGCTGCCCGACATCGGCGTGTAGCTCGCCGACTCCTTCAGGACGTGGTTGATGAGGTCCGCCTTCGAGGACTCCCGGCGGCGCTTGCTGTCGATAAAGGAGGAAAAACGGGGGTCGTTCGACACCTCCTTTTTCGTCATGTCGAACACGTCGGCGACGTTGAGTTCGGTGAAATCGGCGTCCGGGTTCGCGTGGACCTCGCGGGCGTAGGCCCGCACGGCGGCGGTCTTGCCCGACCCCTTCGGCCCGTGCACGAGGAGGTTCATCGGCTCCTCGATGGCTCCCTGCAGGTGCTCGCGGGCCTCCGGCTGCGGGATATCTTCGAGTGCCGGCGCGTGCGTCTCGGTCCACAGCGGGGCGTCCATCGTGTCGGGCGAGCGTACGCGAGGGGGCGTCAAGTATCCCCCGCTTCGCGAGGAATCGACCGCAGGGAGATTCCTCGAAAGCGACGCGGTGACCGAAGGGAGCCGCCGTGTGCGTTTCGCGACCTCGCTACTGCTCGCGATTCCTTCCAGTCACCGCTCGCCCGTTCGTGGACACCTCACCCCGCTCGGTATCTCCTACTCCACGGCGCCCTTCGGTCGCCGTTCCGTCGAGGGTCTTCCCTGCGACCCTCGCTACTCGCCGCTCACTGGCCTGTCGGCCCGATGCTCGCTGATAATCTGGTCGACCATCTCGGTTTTCCGCTCCTGCCGGCGCTCCTCGGCCCGGTCGTGCCAGTCGTCGATGGCGTCCTCGACGGCCTCCTCGCGGGCGATGGCGAGTTCGTCGACCTCTTGAACGGGGACCACCTCGGCGGGAGCGACGGGAATCTCGTGGTCGAACAGCACCTCGTCGGCGGCGTCGGAGAGGTTCTCGTTGCGAAGCACCAGCCGCGGGTCGACGTCGGCCAGCCGCTGGGCCGTGGATTTCCCCGCGCCGGAGGCGTCCCGGAACATGACGATGTCGCCCGCTACGAGCCCGAACTGCTCGTCGGCCTCGTCGATGGCGTCGCGGGTGAACTGCTCGACGACCTTCACCGGGACCAGCCCCTCCTCGTGCTCGGAGACGTCGGCGAAGTTCGAGTGGTCGAGCCGCCAGAGGTCTTTCAGGCGGTCGAGCTTCTCGGCCAGCTCCTCGCGTTTCGCCTGTTCGTCCTCGACTTTGCGTTCCAGCGCGTCGTTGCGCCGCTCCAGCCGGGTGACCTCGCGGTCCTTGCGGACCTCACGGCGCCCGTCCTGTCTGGCCTTCTCCAGCTGTTTGTCCTTCTCCGTGAGCTGCTCGTCTTTCCGCTGGATTGTGCCTTTCAGCTCCTCGACGTGGTCTTCGAGACGGTCGATGCGGGCGTTCAGGCGCTTTATCTCCTTCTCGTCGGCGGTGAGCTCCCGGGGCTGGTGGCCGGCGCTCTCCTCCTCCGGGTCGTCCTCGCCCTCGATGTCACGCAGCACGCTCTCGACTGACTCCTCGCCGGCGACGACGCGGGCCACGACGGGGCCGACCTCGTGGCGGGGCGGCACCTTCTCGGCGACGCGCTCGAACTGGCTCTCGTGGTGGTCGAAGGCATAGAGCGCCGCGGCCATCGCGTCCCGCTCGTGGTCGTTGTCGTAGCTCTCGTGGCGGGTCCGGTGTTTCTTCTCGTCGACCGGCAGGTCGCGCTCGGGCTTCCAGCCGGCGGCGTCGAACGACCGGCGGAACTTCTCGACGGTCTCGGGCATCGGCGTCACGTCGGCGGCGACGACGACCGGTCGGCCGCGCTCGATAATCCACTCGATGACGTCGGCCTGGTCGCTGGTCCGGGAGGAGTAGACGTCCAGTACCTCGCCGTCGAGGCCGACGATGGCCACCGCCGTCGTGGTCCCGGGGTCGACGCCGACGACGACGTGGTCCCGGCGCTTGGCCAGCGGGCGGAACTCGATGCCGTCACGGCGCACGCGCTCGATTTCGATTCGCGTATCGCCCGAGCGGTGCGTCGAGACCGGGATGTCCCGCGGCCGCCCCTCGACGCGGAAGACGGCGTTGGCGAAACCGCCGTACTTCTCGGTCACGTCGCGCTCGTAGGCCAGTCCGGCGGCGTCGAGTTCGGACTCGACCTCCCGGGCCTGTGTCTTGACAGCGCCGTGGATGCGCCGCGTGTAGCGGTCCTCGGACCAGCCGCCTTTCCCGGTCGAGCGGCCCCGGGCGACCTTCACCTCCGTGGTATCGGTGAAGGCCGACACCTCCTGACCGACGTTCGCGGCCGCGAGTCTGGCCGCCGCCTCCGCTTCCTTCATCGGCTTTTTGCCGTAGGGGACGCCGTGGCGCTTGGCCACCCGAGAGAGCGGTTCCGGTCGCTCGTCGCCGGTCACCTGCACCAGCATCGTCTCGTCGGGCAGCGAGCCCAGAAAGTGGACCAGCTGGTCCTTGTCGGCGGCCAGTTCGTACATGTTGTCCGTCGCCACGATGGCGGGCTCCTCGCCGTCGATGCGCCGCCTGAGTTTCCGCCGCGAGACGACGTCTCGCTGGAGCTCGTCGCCGTCGAACACCACCAGCGCGTAGGAGGGGGCGTCCCCGCGGACGTCGCCGCTCTGGATGTCTACCCCGAAGATGACGGCGTCGAGCGCTGCCGTACGGTTCACGGGGACAGCTAGGGCGTCAGGAAACATAAAGTTCGTTCCGCGTCTAGCGTTCGTGGTTTGTGTGGCGGTGGCTACTGCTGAGGGCCAGACAGCCACGGAATCAGTGGACAACGGCAGCACTGCGGACAGCCAAAAAGCCCCGACTGGCTAAACTCGGGGGCTTTCTGGCTGTTCACAGCAGTGTTCGAGCTGGGAAACAGCTCGGCACAATGACTAATTCGAGAACAAATATCGGTTACCGAACCGGGTTCTCGGGGCCGCGGCCGAGGAACTCGGAGAGAAACGCGAAGACGGTCCGGGCGTCGTAGCTGTCCATGTACATGCGGTGGCGCCAGGCCGTCAGGACGAAGTCGGACTCGGGCTCGGCGTCGGGGTTCGGGACGACGATGACGCTGCGCCACTGGCCGGTGTGGGTGTCGGCGAACGCCTGCAGGCTGGTTCGGGTCGACTCGTTCATCGCGTCCTCGTCGTAGTAGATGACGACCGCGCCGTGTTCCAGCCCGTGGACGATGTTACCCGCCGGCTGTGGCTCCTCGTAGAAGCCGCCCCGGGCCGCCGTGGAGTAGTGAGTGCCGGACAGCGGTGGCGACTGCGCGTAGCTGATATCAGTGCCGCTGTCGACGTGCTGGTTCCCCTCGCTGGGGAACCGCTCGACCGACGAGAGGCGCTCGCTGTCGCCCGACTCGTTCAGCGCGGCCCCCTCGATACCCTCGGCACCGCCGCCGCCGCTCAGCTGTGTGACGTAGAGGACCGCACCGACGACCAGGACGAGGCCGACGCCGGCCGCCACCACGCTCAGCGAGACGCCGTCGTCGTCGTCACTCCCGCGGCTGTCGACCCGTCGCTGGTCGATAGCGCCGAGTTCCCCCTCGTGACTGTCGGCGAGGTGGTCGAGATAGGCTTCCTCGCCGTCGAACGACGCCCCACAGTAGTCGCAGTCAACCATTGGGCCACCGTATGCGGGCGGGGGTTTTGAACGTATTGCTACCCCGACTCTACCAGCTCTGCGAAGGCCTCTCGCTCGCGTTCGTCGCCGGTCTGCTGGTCGCTGTCGTCTCTGAGCCGTCGCTTCAGCGTCCGGAGCGCCCGGTGGTCGACGGCGGCCAGTTCGTCGGCCACGTCGCGGGGGGTGTCGGTCACCCGGGAGACGAGCCCCATCCGCAGCGCCGTCTCGGCGTCGACGGTCCGGCCCGACAGCGCCAGGTCCATCGCCGTGCCCGCACCGACGATTCGCGGGAGACGAGTCGTCCCGCCCCACGCGCCAAAGAGGCCGAGTTTCACGCCAGTCTCCGCGAACGTCGCCGCCGGGGTCGCCACCCGCAGGTCACAGGCGAGCGCCAGTTCGACGCCGCCGCCGCGGGCCGGCCCGTCGACACCGGCCACGACCGCGCCGTCGTACCCCTCGAACGCGTTCGCGACCCGCTGGCCCAGCGCGGCGAAGTCTGCGGCGCCCGCCGCGTCGAGCGCCTGCACCACGTCGAGGTCCGCGCCGGCACAGAACGCCTCGCCCGCGCCGCGGAGATAGACGACCGGCTCGGTCGCGTCCGCGATTGCCTCCGAAAGCGCACGCAGGGCGGCGCGGTCGAGCGCGTTGCGCCGCGCGGGTCGGTCGAGTGTCAGCACGCGCACGTCGCCGTCGACGGTCGTCCGGAGCATGGTTCCGCTGATATCGGTGTTTCCAAAGGTCTTTGGCCTTGCCTCCGAAAGGTCACACCAATGGAGGAAGTGGCGGCGGTCCGCCAGGCAGCACTGGCGAGCGTCGACGACATCGAGCCCGACCGGCTCCGTGAACGTATCACCGCCCGACTCGACGATGCCTCGTTCGCCCCGGGCGTGCTGACGCTCGTCACCGCGACAGCGGTACGGGGCCGGTCGGTCGACGGCGACGAGGATATCGCCGCCGGCGTCCAGCTCATCTACGAGGGGCTCACACTCACTCGCCGGCTCGCCCACGACGACCCCTGGACCACCGGCGACCGCGACGCCGCCGACCTGGATATCCTCATCGCCGACATCCTCGTCTCCCGCGGCTTTTACCTGCTGGCCCGCACCGACGCCGCCGAGGCCGCCGTCGACGTGGTCCGGGCCTTCGGTCGGGACCAGACCGAACTCCGGAGCACCGGCGACACCGCCCTCGACGACGCGCTGGAGGTCGACATCTGCGAGCTCGCCGTCGTCGCCGGCGTGACCGCCGCCGACCACGAGCTCACCCCCGACCTGCGCGCGCTCGGGGCCGACCTCGCCGCGGACGGGCTCCCGGAGAGCGTCGCCCTCGTCGACGGCGACGTGGCCGCGGCTCTGGCGGCCGAAACGGACTCCGACCCGGGGACCGAAGCCGCCGCCGACCACTGACCGCTCCGTCGTCGGTCGGAATCGAAACGCCTAAAGACAATTGCGGGATAGAAGGAAGTGCGTGCCTGGGTAGCTTAGCGGTAAAGCGCGTCCTTGGTAAGGACGAGACCCCGGATTCAAATTCCGGCCTAGGCTTTCTGCGACGAACGGACGCGAGGCGTCATATCGCCGAGCGACTGCTGAAGTCGGCAAGCCGACACCGGAATTTGAATTCCTGCCAGTCGCGCGCAACGGAGTCGAGCGAACAGCTAATATCGCGGACTGAGGCTTCGTGACGGTCTCTGAGTTCGGCGCACACGTTTATATGTCCTTAGACGCAGACTCAACTCATGCAAGCGGTTTCTATGCGAGAATATCTCCGTGATCGTATGTACGAAACTACTCCGGAGATGTTCGAGATTCTGTGTAAGATGGTTCTTGCCCGTCGGTTGAATACAGATTCGCTACACGTGACGGCTTTCCGCCAAGATGAGGGCATCGATATTGAGGGTTACATCGACGAGGACGTTTTTACCGCGTTGTTCGGGGCACAGGTCAAACGCTATACCGAGGGTAACACCGTCGGGAACAACCACGTCCAGCGGTTTAGCGGTGCTTTGACTCAGGCGAACTATCAAACTGGGACGTATATCACGTCCAGTTCGTTCACAGCGCCTGCCGTAGAGGCGGCCAAAGATCTGCAGATACATCTCGTTGATGGTGAACGTCTCGCGATGACGATGGTACAGCACCGGATCGGCGTGAACGAAATTCGAGATGGGTACGAGGTGGACGGGGAGTTCTGGGAGGCGCTAAAAGAGCCGGAACAGCAAGATACTGTTCCATCAACTGAGGTCCCGCTCGCGAACAGTTTCGAGACACTCCGGCTCTTTCTGAAGGCTATCGAAAAGACGGATGGCTCCAAGAGAGCGATTCACGGCGAAGTTTCCGATTTCGACCCGAGACACGCTGATCTGTATGGTACTGCAGGATGGTTACTGGGGTTCGTTCACAAGGACACGCCGAAGTCGGTGGACGGCCGTGACGTACGTCGGTGGGGACTCACGAGTGATGGTGTAAAGTACCTCAGACTCCACGAACGGGGTGACACAGAGGCTGCTGAGTCGTTACTGGTCGATGCAGTTCGGGAGGTGGAAATCATCCGGCGTATGTACGAACTGATCGAACGTGAGGGGGAATTGACCTACGATGCACTGAAAGAGAAGCTGTCTGTGGAAACGACGCTCGCTGAAACGAGCGTTTCACGCCGAGCGAGTACTGTCGCGCAGTGGCTCACCGTGTTGCCGGACGTCGAAGCGGTGTCCGACGGGCACAGCAAGAAGTTCGTCCAGATATAGATCGGCATATGGCGCAATCGAACACTGTCACCGTCCCGCGTATCACCGCCGCCTCGGCCGCCGATTACCTCCGCGACTACGCGCGAGAGCTCGAACAAGCCGGCGCAGAGGGAGAATACACACAGGAAATAGCAGATATTGTCACAGTACTTGACTCAGCTTTAGGCGATGACACTCTCTCCTGCAGTCACGAAAAAGACGGCTGAAAAGTAATCGGCTGTTTTGCTGCGAACGGCTGATAGTGAGCAACTGCACGGTCATCGGTCAACATCCATATGCTCGAATGGTCGCGTGTTTTGCTTCCCTTCAGAAGGTAGTCTGTCGGTGCGAACGACGTGAGCAACCGCCTCCTCCGGATTCGCGGTCCGGCCCGGGAGTTGCCTGAACGCCTACCGGGGCCATTGACATTTAATTAGCTACTGGCCTATCGCGGACGTATGGCGCTCTGGGCGGCCGTGCGTGTGGCTGTCGGAACAACGACGACTGTCGTGTCGACCGTTCTCGTGGCGGTGCTGCTCCCGCTGGTCGGCCTCGGGACGGCCAACGTCGTCGGCGACTCGCTTCCGGTCTGGCTGTTCGCGCTCCCGCTGCTGGTCTGTCCCGTCGTCGGGGGCGCGCTTACCGGATTCTTGCACGGGGCTGGGCGGCGGGTCGACATGCTACTTGCCGGCGTCGCGGCCGCCCTCGGAACCGCGGTTGTCGGTGTCCTGTTCGCGCTCGGACTCGTCGTCCTCCTGCTGGGTATGACACCGGCACACACCGTCGAAACCCCGACGTTCTCGGGGCTCGCGCGCTCTTGGGCGCCACTCGGTGCGGGACTTGGGTTCGTCGTCGGCGCGGTGCTTGGGGGTCTCGGCGGTGTCGGTGGCTCCGCTCTGCGACGGGCGCTATAGCAACACCTCAAGCTACGCACGACCGCTCTCGTGCTGTCACTCCCGACTCGGCTCCTCGGCCAGTGCCTTCTCCTGGAGTTCCTTGCATTTCTCGCCCTCGACTTCGAGGTCCGGAACCGGCGTCGGTTTGCCGTCCTCGACGGCGACGAAGGTGGCGTAAGCCGAGGTGGTCGGCTCGGTCTCGCCGGTGTGGGGGTTCTCGGCGCTGACTTCTATTCGCACGCGGACGCTCGTGCGGCCGGTGGCGTAGGCGTAGGACTCGACGAGGGCGTTGTCACCGATGGGGATGGGCCGCTCGAAGTCGACGCGGGACATCTGGGCGGTGACACAGGACTGTTCGGCGGCCCGCATGGCGGACATCGCGCCGATTTCGTCCATCCACTTCATCACGAGACCGCCGTGGGCGGAGTCGTAGTTGTTGGCGTGGGTCGGCTGGACGCGCTCGCGGTTGACGATATGCGTGTCGGCGACGTTGGGCATGCCACCGCGTAGAGCGGCCGGGATTAAAAACCGGTCGTCGCCGGGCTACTGCTGTGGGTTGCCTTCTTCGAAGGGCTGGACGATGACGAACCCGTCGGGGTTCGAGAACTCCAGCTGGTACTGCTCGCCGGACGACTGGCCGACCATATCGGAGAGGCTGCGGTTGACGCTGCTGGACGGCGAGTTGTTGGCGCTCCAGGCGACCGTGGCCTGTGGGTCGGTCTTGACCGGCGGCGTCAGTACGAGCGGGTTCCCGTGGGTCGTGATAGCGATGCTGCCGGGGCCTTCGAGGAAGACGTTGGTCAGGCCGCCCGCGGAGGCGCCGGAGATGCTGCCGATGGTCGAGATGCTGTAGTCGACGCTCGACTCGAACGCCAGCACGTCGTTGCCGTTGACGGAGATGGACTCGCCGGCGTCGAGGTCCATAACCTGGATCTCTTTGGCGTCGTCGGCGACGTAGAGGTGGCCGGTCCCCTCGACGTTCATCACGGGTGTCCCCTCGCTGGTCGCCTTGGATTTGATGAACCCCTTGATACCGCCTTCGGCGTTCGACGAGCCGGTAAAGGTGAGGTCACCCTCGTAGGCGACCATCGCCCCGGCCTTGGTCACGACCTTCCCGTCGACGGCGATGTCGAGGAGTTTGCTGTTTTCGAGCTGGAAGGTGTCGCCACCCTCGTCCGGTCGGTTCTCGCTGATGAATTTGTCTATGTCCATACTGAATCTCGGCCGAGTTGTCGGCCGCTACCGCGGCGTTCGCTACGGGAGTATGAAACGTTTGTCCTGTTGATGGGTGTATTTACTGTAACGTGAACGAAAAAATCGGCGCGGCGTCGCCGGGGCCGTCAGAACGGGAGCGGGAACGGGACCGAGCCGCGGGCGTAGCCTTCGAGGCGGCCGTCGGGTCGGTAGCGGAAGACGACGAGCGGCTCGTAGCCGACGCTCGGCTGTTCGGCGAGCACGCGCCGCCACTCGTCGTCGTGGAAGGAGGTACAGTCCACGACGAGCACGGCGCCGGGGTGGGCCGCCAGCTGGTCGCGGGTCTTGGCGTCGCCCGACGCTTTCAGGGCGCCGATGGCGGTGTCGACCTGCCGCCGGCTGGGCGGGCGCGGGCGGGTCACCTCGACGAGGGTGTCCTCGACGCGGAAATCGACCGAGTGGCCCGAGTCCAGTTCGACCTCGGGGACGATGTCGTTGCCCGAGTCGACGAGCAGCTTGGCGGTGTTGAACTCCCCCATCGTCGCCTGCATCCGCGAGAGGTCGAAGCCCTGACTGGTGCCCAGTTTGCTGGCCATCGTGTAGCGGTAGTCGTCGAGCACGCCGGTCGCGAGGAAGTCGTCGTAGAACCGGAGTCCCTCGTCGCGGCCGGCGTCGGGGAAGCCCCCGGCGTGGTCCCGGAAGAACGTCCGGGTGGAGTCGCGGCCGTCCTTCGAGAGAAAGACCGGGAGGAAAAAGTACGCCAGTGTCTCGTGCTCGGCGAGCCACGGGTCCTCGACCTCGAGCTGGGCCAGCAGCTCCCGCTGGGCCCAGTCGGCGATCGGTCGGGGGCTTCGCTCGAACGTCCGCTTGTCCGTCCGCCAGAGCGTCTCGGGCGTCTGCGTGTTGCCGAGCCAGTACGCCTCTTGTCCGTTCCACGTAAAGAGCGCCAGGTCGCCGTTGTCCATCTCCAGCCGGCGGGCCGCCCACCCGTCGGGCGGGGCGAACCACGGGCCGTTCAGTTCTGCGCCGAACGTGTCGTCGAGCGGTGAGAGAAGGTCACGCCGGACACGGTCCTCGTTCCAGCGTTCTGTCGAGTGTCGAAATCGAATCGGGCCAGCCACGGTGTGTTATAACCGGTCAGTGCTCTTGTGCGTTCCGTTGCTGGAGCCGGGCAACTGTCTCGAAGGACACCTGCTTCGGTCGTCTGTCCCGAACAGCCACTCAGTAGGAGTGTGAGCCGATCGGTCGGAGATATCACGCGAACATATTTCCAGCGCCAGCTGTATGATTTAAACGCATGGAAATCCGGGAGCTACGGGACGAAAGCGAGCGGCGTGAGGCCGTTCCAGTTCTCCGTCAACTGTGGTGTGACGCCGAGCCAAACGAGATACTGGAGTGGACGGGAGACGACGAGTACCGCTTGTTCGGTGGATTCGTTGAGGGGGAGCTAGTCGGCGCTGCTGGCGTCCTCGTCACGTGTCTGCTCCACCATGCTCGCCACGCGTGGCTCTACGATCTCGTCGTCGACGACGCTCGGAGGGAGGAGGGATACGGAACTGCGCTCGTCGCGTTCGTCGAGGAGTGGGCCAGAGAGCGAGGATGCGAGTACGTCGCGCTGGCATCGCCACTCGCGAAAGACGGAACCCATCGATACTACGAGAACAGAGCGTACGAGAAGTGGGGGTACGTTATAGAGAAACAACTCTGAGCGTCGCCTCGTCCCCGCTCTCCGCGCGGTGTTCACGGCATCGAGACCGGACGCGGGGAAGGCGCTTTTTCGGGGAACGGGTCGTGGGCTACCGGCTCACACCCGCACGACGTGGTGTCGTCGCCGCTTATCTCGCGGTGACCGAAACGAGCGGAAAACGCCGACAAGGAAAAAAGTGCGCCGTTACATTGATAACGACTACCACACAACTTGTAGTGTGGTAACCTATGTCGATGGGAGCATACGACGACGACGAACACGAACGCCGTGAGCGCAAGAACAACGAGGTAGTGCTGTCGGAGGACGACGACCGGACAGCGTATCACGGGTCGGTCGACTACGACAGCGGCGAATCCACCGAGGAGCTGCTCGACCAGTTCAAGCAGATCAACTCCGATTGACGCCGCTTCTCGACCTGACCTCTAACAGCCCGACGGAGGCGCCAGTGACGACCGTGACCGCGACCACGTGAGCGAGCAACGCCGCGAGCAGCACCGACTGGTTCAGTACGAACGGGACGAGCACGAGCTGGAGAACGCCAAAGCCCCACGTCTCGATATCCGCACGCTGGAACACCCGGGCCGTCTCGGGGTCGAACCGGAAACGCAGCGACCGCCAGAGCCCGGTGACGCTGGCCCACCAGCCGGTGCCGATGCGATAGCAGATGTCCCACAGGATGAGCAACATGAGATACACCACCAGCACCGGTGGCTCGGGGCCGAATAGCGTGTTCAGCAACGGGGAACTGGCCGTCTGCGGGTCGAAGACGAAGATGTGGGTCAGCAGGGCGATGTACGCGAGCACCGACAGCACCACCTCCATGTTCGAGGAGAAAAGCAGCGCCCGGTAGGTCGGCGGGACGTCGATACGGCGGACGAGCGTGCTGATGCGGAGCATCTCGATACTGCCGACGGTGGCGACGAAGATGACCGCCGTCGCCGCGATGGCGACGTTCCACGTGTCGTAGTACCACGACAGCCCGACGACGGCAACCTCGAAGACGACGAGCTGGATGGCGAGGGCCGCCCACGTCGGCAGTCGGATGCCCGGCAGCGCGCCGACGATGCTCTCGTACACCCACGTCTCGCCGTAGTCGGGGTGGGGGTTCTCGTTGCTCACCGCTCGCCCCCGCTCGGGACCGGACGTGCGTGCATGTCCCACAGAGAGGACTGCAGGCGGTTAAAATGCACCGTCGTCGCAGCGGTGTGTCTCGGTATCGCGGCGCGGCTGAACAGCCGGACAGCCCCGCCAGCAGTGGCTGTCGACAGCGTTGCGAACTACCGGGAGGCCTCCAACGGAGCTGGCCGGCCTTTCTGGCTCTCGCGGTCTGAATAGCCACGAGCAGAACGCTGCGACCGAGTCACCAGCCGGGCGTCGGGGGTGCGCCGTCGGCGTCCTCCACGTCACTGGGCTCGGGAGCGTCCGTGGCGCGCTCGCCGATGCCTTCGACCGCCCGTTCCCACGTCTCGATGGCACGGCCGGCCCACGAATCGGCCTCCAGTACCGTCTCCAGCACCTGCTCGTAGCGGTCGCCGTTGACCGCGAGCGTCCCCGGACTCGACGCGGCGGCGACGGCGACGAACTCGGCGCGGTCCGCAGGGGTCAGCTCACCGTCGCGAAAGCGCTCGACGCGACCGGCCACCCGGTCGGGCTCGGGGTGGGCGAACACCCGCTCGCCGACCGCGTCGGGGCCAAAGCGCGGCGTCACGTCAGGGGGCTCGTCGTCGAGCAGACGGCGGCCGCCGTGGACGCGTTCGACGCGCTCACACTCCGTCTCGGTCGAGAGCAGCAGGTTCTCGCCGGGGTAGGTGCTGCAGGCGTCCGGATACAGGTCGCCGTCGTGGATGCGACACTGCAGCGTCGTCGGGTCCAGGAAGGCGCAGCTTCGGAGCCACGTCGGCGGCCGGTCGAACGGCGCGACGGGTTTGGGCGGCTTCCGGAGGCCGACGAAGAAGACGGGCCGGCCGTCGATGGCGGCCACGTCCACGCCGTCGAGGGTGACCGACCGGTCGTCGGTGGCCCGCCAGAGCCGCGGGCGGAGCGCGTCGCCGTAGCCCGCTTCGACGAAGCCCCGAATCTCCTCGCGGCCGAGGGGGACGAGGTTGTAGCTGTCGTCGAACGGGTCGAACGGCCCCGTCCGCTCGTGGTCGATATCGCGGCCGGTGAGCGGTCGCCAGTCGATACAACAGCCCGCACACCCCTCGCAGTCGACCTCCATGGTGTAGTGTAGACAATCCAACAACAAAAAGAAAGGGCCTTACGCCCGTCGCCGCTACAGCGGGTATGGCTTCGGACACCTGTGACGGCTGTAACGACTCGGTGTCCATCGGCGGCGGTATCGCCAACATCTGGACACAGGAGAGTCGCCCCACCGAGGGGATTATTCTGGAACTGGGCGACGGCACCGAGCACCTGCTCTGTTACGACTGCATCGACCGGCTGCCCGACGACCGCGAGGTGCGGGCGGCGGATGTCGAGGATCTGGCGTAATCAGGCATCGGGGCCTCGGTCGCTGAACAGCGTCGCCGTGCGGTCGCTGTCCGGGAATTCGTAGACGAGACGGATATCGTACGATGACGTGACGCCGACAGCGACCGTGTTGCCGGCGCCGATGCCGTCGTTGTCGCTTGTCTCTCCCTGCCACGGGCCCGCCGCGGTCTGGTCGGCCCCACCGGCGTCGGCGAACCCGCTTCCACGGACGTAGAGGTCGCTTGCGTCGATATTGTCGCCGCCGCGGTGCTCGATCGTCACGTGACCGGCGTCCGCGTCGTACGTCGCTCGCCACTGGACCTGTGGGGCCGGTTCGGTCGACTCCGTCGCCCAGTTCGGGTCCAGGGAGCCTACATCCCCAGTCTGGACAGATGCGGTCGCGGTGACGGCCGACCCGTCCGCGGGAGCCGCCACCGACGCGGAGTCGAAGCGCTCGCTCTCGCTGGCCCACGACCGCACTGCGTCGGCTCCCACGGCGTCGCCGACGAACGCGGCCGACACAGTCGTGCGGTCCGTTCCGAGCCGCCAGCTGTACCCTTCGGCGCTCGCGCCGTCGACGGAGGCGATATCGGGGGTGTTCGACCGGACTGCGACCGATTCGCCCGGCGCAACGAGCGCCAGTACCGTCCCGATATCGGGGACGGCTGCCGGGAGCCGCTCGTCGTCCCGGGCCATGGCTGCGACCGCTTCGACGGTGTCGACACCCAGCTTCGAGCGTGTCCCCGCACGGATGAAGACGTCCGACGCGACGCCGAAGGCGTCCTGCAGGTCCTGACTCTCGAACGCGTATATCTCCACGCCGTTGACGGTTCGCTGGCGTTCCAGCCCCCAGTCGGTCAGGTAGGCCCGGACGTTGTCGGTCTCGTGGGGCCCAAACAGCGCCGCGATGCCGTCCGATAGCAGTATCCCTCGCCGCTGGTCGGTAATCGGCCCGAGGCCGTCTATCCCGAGGTCGGTCGTGGACAAGTTCGTCGCGCTCGACGGGAGGATCTCGCTGTAGGACGCGACCTCGGCCGGCTCGAACGACACCACTTCGTATCCGCCGTCGAGGCCCAGCGCGGCGGGGCTCGGCGCCCACGAGGTCCACTCGGGGATACCGCTGCGCTGTAGCCCGTCGGTACTACCCGGTGTCTCGCTGGGCTCGTTCGTGGGCGTCGATTCCGACTCCGAACCGAGACAGCCGGCGAGACTCCCTGCCAAGACTCCGCCGACGACTCGAAGCACGTTTCGTCGTCTCCTGAGCATAAAATCCATGGCTGATTTTTCGCATAAAAATGTTCGCAACCCGGCGGTGCCCCTCTACACCCCCGGGATGCCGAAGGCGTCGGTCGCGATACCCAGCAGTGCGAGCCCGTAGAGGATCAGCACCGCGACGAGCCAGGCGAGGAAGGCGATGCCCAGCGCCGTCCCCCAGCCGCCGGGGTACTGCCAGTTGATGACGGCGACCCATGCGAGGAGCATCAGCACCGGGCCGAGCAGCGGAATCCAGCCCAGAAACACGCCCACCAGCGCGTAGACGAGCGCGCCGATCAGGGCCGTGACGGCCGCGCGCCGGAACCCCGTGTCCCGGTCGACGAGCACCTGTGCCCCAAGCGCTATCGCCACGGTTCCGACGAGGAAGCTCACGAGGAAGACGAGGACGCCACTGACGACGGCCGCCGTCTCGACGCTCGCCTGCAGCACCGGCCCCGCCAGTGCGCCGGACATCACTCCCGCTCCGCGCCTCCCGTGGTGCCCCCGCCGGTCGTCGCTTCCGCGGTCGCCTTCGTGGGCGTCCATCTGAACCGCAGCTCCAGTTCCTCGACGTCCTTCCGAAGGCGTCGGGACCGCTCTGTCACCGTCGCCTCCGTCGCGATGCGCTCGGGCGGCGAGAGCCGAACGCGCTTGTTCCCGATAGCGACGCGGATGCGGTCCTTGTCAGCGTCCAGCTCGTCGGCGATCGAGCGCAGGAACTGTGCGGTCTCCGCTCTGGTCAGCTCCGTCTCGTGACTGGTCGTGTCTGCCATCGGTACCGACAGCTACGAGCTGTCAACTAATTAACACTGGGGAGATGGGGGGTGTCACAGCGGAGGGGGGACCGCTGTGAGGGCAAAGAGGGCCGGTGGCGGGGACACCGCCGGCACTTTCGGGTTCGGTGCGGGTTCCCCTATATCCCACCCCAGCGTTGCAGGCCCAGCAGTTCGGCCCCGGCTTTTATATACAGTCGCTCGGCGAGCGCCGGTCCGGCACGGCGACCGCTCGTCGGTGAGCGTCGATAAAACAAAGTATCAGATGTGGTCGCCGAAGCGACCGGAGATCCGAGTATACTGGTGGCTGTAACGAACGAAAGTAATTCGCCACCCATCGGGGTGGCGAATATCTCTGCGAACTTACAGCCGGCAGTATTAGTTGCGGACGACGTTCGTCGCGCGGGGGCCCTTGTCGGCCTGTTCGATGTCGAATTCGATCTCCTCGCCTTCTTCGAGGTCCGGACCGCCAACGTCCTCCATGTGGAAGAAAACGTCCTCGTCCGCGTCCTCAGTCGAGATGAAACCGTAGCCGCCAGTGTCGTTGAAGAAATCAACCTTTCCGTTTGCCATTGCAATCAAATGTACAGGGGGTATATGTATAAGAGTTGCGAGGGTGCCATTATCACGACCGTGTGTATGTGACCACGGGGCACGACACGACGGGCTTGCGCGCCGTCCACGCCACCGTCGGCCGATTTTCGCGAGCGAAGGGTGACGGTCTCACGCCGAGAGTGTCAACACGGCACACGATGGGGCCACGGCCGAGTCGGCGAGCGGGCGGAGACGGCGCTGTTCGAGCTGTGGCGACTGGAAAGGTTTAGGCCCACCCGGCCGTTCGCTCCGGTGTGTACCCCGCGCGGATTCACGACGAGTTCCCGGCCCCGAGCCATCGGGGGAACCAGAAGCAGGCGCTCGCCGACATCCGCGCGGCCTTCGAGCGCGGCAAGGACGTCGTCCTCGTCCGCGCCCCGACGGGCAGCGGGAAGTCCCTGCTCGCGCGGGCTATCGCCGGCTGTGCCCGGACCGCGGGCGAGGCCGCCCCCGAACAGGTCGTCGACGCCTACTACACGACGCCGCAGGTCTCACAGCTCGACGACGTGGCCGAGGACAGTCTGTTAGAAGACCTCTGTGTCATCCGTGGGAAGAACAACTACGACTGCATCCTCCCGGGGGAGACGGACACGCCGGTCAATCAGGCCCCCTGTGTCCGCGAACGGGAGTTCGACTGCCAGGTGAAACACCGGTGTCCGTACTTCTCGGACCGCGCTATCGCCTCGAACCGGCGCATCGCCGCGATGACGCTCGCGTACTTCATGCAGACCGCCGGCAGCGACGTGTTCGGGAAGCGCGACGTGGTCGTCGTCGACGAGGCCCACGGCTTGGGCGAGTGGGCCGAGATGTACGCCACCATCGAGCTGTCGCCCTCGACGATTCCGTTCTGGGGCGAACTCGACGTCCCCGACCTCGACGGGCTCGACGAGGCCGTCAGATTCGCCGAGCGCATCGAACACGTCACCGAACGGCGGGTCAAAGAGCTGCGGGGCAACGCCGAACTCACGCCCGACGAGGTGGCAGAGCGGGACTCGCTGAACAAACTCCGCAGCGACCTCTCGTGGTTTCAGGAGGACTACCGGGACCCCGAGAGCGCGACCACGTGGGTCGTCGACCAGAACGGCGGCGAGGGCGCGCCGGTGACGGTCAAACCGATGAACCCCGAGAAGTATCTCAAACACACCGTCTGGGACCGGGGCAACCGGTTCGCCCTGCTGTCGGCGACCATCCTCAACAAGGACGCGTTCTGTCGGAACGTCGGCCTCGACCCCGCCGACGTGGCCCTGGTCGAGGTCGGTCACACCTTCCCCGTCGAGAACCGCCCGCTGTACGACGTCACGCAGGGGAAGATGACCTTCGAACACCGTGACGACACCCTTCCGAAAGTCGCGCGGGCCATCGTCCGGGCGATGGCCCGCCACCCCGACGAGAAGGGGCTGGTCCACTGTCACTCCTACGCGATTCAGGAGCGACTGGACGAGCTGTTGACCGACTTCGGCGTCGGCTCGCGCGTGCGCAGCCACGACACCGAGGACCGCGACGGCGCGCTCTCGGCCTGGAAGCGCAGCGACAACCCCGACCTGTTCCTCTCGGTGAAGATGGAGGAGGCTCTGGACTTGGAGGGCGACCTCTGTCGCTGGCAGGTGCTGTGCAAGGCGCCGTATCCCAACACCCGGGACTCACGGGTCGCCCGCCGGCTGGAGGACGGCCAGTGGGGCTGGTACTACCGGACCGCGCTCCGAACCGTCATTCAGGCCTGTGGGCGAGTCGTCCGGGCGCCCGACGACCACGGCGCGACCTACCTCGCCGACAGCTCGCTGCTCGACCTCTTCGAGCGCGCCCGGACGGACATGCCCGACTGGTTCGGGGCGCAGGTGGACCGCGTCTCCGAGCCGGCGCTTCCGGAGTTCTCCCCGGAGCAGGCGCTCGCGGGCTCGAAACGTCGGCACGACCGCTCGCGGTCCCGGTCGAGCGGTACCCACCCCCTCTCGGACGTCTGGGACTAGATCAGGAACGAGGCGCCGTAGATAAACGACGAACCGACCATCAGGAAGACGAGAATGATGGCGAGTATCTGCTGTCTGTTCATGGCACCCCTTTCGCCGACAGCCAATTAGGCGTTACGACGCCCGCTGACTCCAGCGTGAGCCGCGGTCGTCCCGGGGAACGCGGGGCGGGGTTCGGTCGGCAGCGTCATCGGCCGCACAGAGCGGGTTCGATACGACGGGTATCTCCCGAGCTCTGACACGAATCTGGCCGGGCTCTCGTCCAATCTCGACCGGAAAGCCGGCGGAAGCGCCCGACTTCCGGCCGAATCGTTCCATACTGTTAAGCCGACAGTCCCACACTGTCACCACATGCGTCTCGCACTTCTCGGGGTCGGACAGGCCGGCGGCAAGGTGACGGATGCGTTCTTAGAGTACGCCGACCGGACTGACAGCGACATCGTCGTCGACGCGCTCGCGGTCAACACGGCCAAGGCCGACCTGCTCGGCCTCGAACGGGTTCCCGTCTCGAAGCGACTGCTCATCGGGACCGACCGCGTCAAGGGCCACGGCGTCGGCGCCGACAACGAACTCGGGGCCGAGATCGCCGCCGACGACAGCGACGTGGTCATGGACGCAGTCGCGGGGATGCCCACCCACGAGATAGACGCGTTCATGCTCGTCGCCGGGCTGGGCGGCGGCACGGGGTCGGGCGTCGCGCCGTATCTCGCGAAGGAACTGCGCCGTCGCTACGAAGAGCCCGTCTACGGGCTTGGGCTGCTGCCCGGCAAGGACGAGGGCGGCATCTACACGCTCAACGCCGCCCGCTCGTTCCAGACGTTCGTCCGCGAAGTCGACAACCTCGTGGTCTACGACAACGACACGATGGCGAGTGGCGCCGACAGCCTCGCCAGCGGGTTCGCGAAAGCGAACGAGGAACTGGCCCGCCGCTTTGGCGTCCTCTTCGCCGCCGGCGAGACCGACGGCACGGCGGTCCCCGAGCAGGTGGTCGACGCCAGCGAGATAATCAACACGCTGGGCTGTGGCGGCGTCTCGACCTTCGGCTACGCCAGTTCGCCAATCGAGCGCAAACGCGGGCTCTTCGGCGGCAAGGGCCGCGCCGACGTCAGCGACGCCACCCCGCGCATCCTCGCTTTGGTGCGTCAGGCCACGCTCGGGCGCCTCACGCTCCCCTGTGAGATTACCAGCGCCGAGCGCGCGCTGGTGGTCGTCGCCGGCCCGCCGGAGATGCTCTCCCGAAGCGGCGTCGAGAAGGCCCGAACGTGGCTGGAGGAGGCCACCGGGACGATGGAGGTCCGGGGCGGGGACTTCCCGGTGCCCGATGCCGACGAGGTCGCGGCGGCGGTGTTGCTCTCCGGCGTGAGCGACATCCCGCGGGTCAAGGAGCTGCAGGCGGTCGCCATCGAGACCCAGCAGTCGATGCGCGAGCTCAGCGAGACGGCCGACGACCGCCTCTCGGACCTGCTGTGGAGCGGTGACGGCGACCTGAAGCCGCTGTTTTGAGCCCCTACTCGATTCTCGCGTCCACGACGACGTGGGCGACGCCCTCGCTGTGGCTCTTGACGCGTCTGGTGTCCAGCACCTCGACCGAGCGGCCCGCAGCGACCGCCGCGGCCGTCAGGCGCTCGACGGGGCGCTCGAACACCAGCGCCTCCGGGGTCGTCTCGTGGACGTGGACGACCCCGCCGGGTGCGAGCGCGTCGAGGGCGTGGTCGAGATACGCGTAGCCGCCGTCGCCGTCCGGCTCGCTCGCCTCGTAGTGGCCCATCACCACGCGGTCGACCGGGCCGCCGTCGATGCCCGCCTCGACGACGTCACGACAGTCCGCTCGGTAGGGGTGGACCAGCCCGTCGACGCCGTTGCGCATCGTGTTCTCGACGAGATAGCGGAAGGCCGTCGGGTTGTGCTCGACGGCGGTGACCTCCGCGCCGGCCCGGGCCATCGGGAGCGTGAAGTAGCCGATGCCGGCGAACATGTCGAGCACCCGCTCGCCGGCCTGCACCCGCTCGCCCATCCGGGCCCGCTCGGCCTTGTTCCCCGGTGAGAACATCACCTCGGCGAGGTCCAGCGCGTACTCGGTCCCGTGTTCCGTGTGGACCGTCTCGGTGTCGCCCTCGCCGGCGATGACGGTCACGTCGGGCTCGCGGTGGACGCCGTCGATGCCGTTGCGAGCGAGCACCGTGTCGGCCTCGCCGTGCAGGGCGAGCAGCGCCTCGCCGACCGCCGCCGGCCGGGGCGTCTCGCCCAGTTCGACGAGGACGACGCTGCCGATGGCCGCCCACGAGGACGGGGCCGCGTCGATTTCGGCCTCGCTCCACCCGCGCTGGCGGAGGTGGTCCGCCAGGTTCCGCAGCCGCCGCTCGCCGACCTGCCGGACGACCTCGCGGACCTCGACGGTCTCGGGCGGCGCGGTCACGGGGACGGCGACGCTCTCCGCGTCCCACGGCTGGACGCTCCGGTCGGCGTCGTAGACCCCCTCCGTGTCGAGCGCGTCGATGACCGATTCGGTCCGTGGCTTGGCGACCACGACGGCGAGGTCGGTGCAGTCCTGTGATTCCACGTTGGCGGGTGGACGGACTCGACGGACAAACCGTTATCGTCACGCTCCGTTCGTGGCGAGCGCCGCCGAAAATTATTCAGCCGCCCTGCGGTAACTGCGTGCCAGTGAGTGGAATCAGCGCGGTGCTGTGTGGGGACGGCACCTCGGCGGCGCCAGCGGTTCGGCAGCTGACGGCGGCCCAGTCCCATCGGGGGCCACAGGGGTCGGGGTACTGGTGTGGCGACGCCGTCGCACTCGGCCACCAGCACAACTGCACGCTCCCCGAAGCCCGCGGCCGGTCGTTCCCGAGACAGGTCGACGGCGTCGTCGTCACCGCGGCCCTGCGGCTGGACAACCGGGCCGAGCTGTGCGCGGCGTTCGGCGTCGCGAGCGAGGTGCCCGACACCGACCTCGTCGCCCACGCCTACCGCCGCTGGGGGGTCGACTACCCCCGTCACCTCGTCGGCGCGTTCGCAGCCGTCGTCTGGGACCCCGAGCGTCGACGGCTCGTCTGTGCCCGGGACCACATGGGTGTCAAGCCGGTGTACTACGCCGAGACGGCCGACGGCGGCGTCGCGCTCGCCTCGGAGCCGGGGCCACTGCTGGGACTCGACGGCGTGCGGTCGGCCCCGGACGAACACCGAATCGGCGACTTCCTGGTGGGCCGGTTCGCCGACTCCTCGCGGACGTTCTACGAGGACGTCTCGCGGCTCCCGCCGGCCCACCGGCTGGTCGTGACCGACGACGGGCTCGACCGCACGCGGTACTGGTCGCTCTCCGAGGTCGACCCGCTGCCCGAGGCCCACCGCTCCGCCTACGACGAGCGGTTCCGGGACCTGTTCGAGCGGGCGGTCGCCGACCGCCGCCGCAGCGTCGGGCCGGTGGGGTCGCTGCTCTCCGGCGGGCTGGACTCCTCCTCGATAGCCGGTGTCGCCGCCACACAGCGAGCCGCGGCCGGAGCGCCGCCGCTGCGGACGTTCTCGGCCGTCTTCGACACCGTCGAGGCCTGCGACGAGGGGCGCTACATCGACGCTGTCCTCGGCAGCGGCGCCTTCGACCCCCACTACGTCGACGGCGACGGAATCGGCCCGCTGGTCGGGCTCGACAGGCATCTCGACCACCGCGGCCAGCCCTACTACCCCTCGCTGTGTATGCTCATCTGGCGGCTGTTCGAGGTCGCCGGGCAGTGTGACACCGGCGTCGTGCTCAACGGCTACGGGGGCGACCAGACGATGGGGTCCGACGTTCGGGGCTACCTCCGCGGGCTCCTCGGCCGCGGACAGCTCCCGACGTTCGCCCGCGAGTTCCGGGGGTATCTGGACAACTACCCGTGGCTCGACGCCCGGGACGCGCTGTGGGACGACATCGCTCGACCGCTGGTGCCCGACCGGCTCCGGCGGCTCTACCACCGGCGCTTCGACGAGGCGGACTACCTCGACATGGCGTTTGCGCCGCTCGACGGCGGGTTCGCCCGTCGGTCCGGGCTCGTCGACCGCATCGCTGCCGACCAGCGCCGCGGCCAACCGCGGACACAGCGGGCGATTCGCCGGCGGGCGCTGACGACGGACGAGCCGGCGTTCAACCTCGAACTCAACGATATCGCGGGGGCGGCACACGGCGTCGAACCGCGGTTCCCGTACTTCGACAAGCGGCTCGTCGAGTTCGCCGTGGCGCTCCCGCCCGGACACACCGTCAGCGACGGCCTCGACCGGACCATCGTCAGGCGGGCGCTGGCAGACGTCCTGCCCGCGGCTGTCCGCGACCGGACCGACAAGGCCGAGTTCTCGCCTAACGTCGTCTACGGCCTCCAGCGATACGACACCGACCTCGTCGAGCGGACGCTGGCCGACGGCGAGCCGGCAGTCGGTCGCTATCTCGACGGCGACGCGCTCGCGAACGCCGTCGGGCGGCTCCGGAACGGCCTGACCGCGAGCGACGCCAGAACCCTGGCCATGGCGACGACGCTCGAACGGTGGCTACAGCGAATCCCCTCGTAACGCGGCGTATATTCCGGGGTCTACTGGCCGTAATCTTCTTGTATCCGGCCGCCAAGATACGAGCATATGAAAGCGTACGAACCCCCCGAAATCGCGACGCTCGGTCCCATCGAAACGGTCACTGAAGGACGGCACTTCTCCCGCGTCGACGGGAACTCGGGTACGACCGGCAACAACGGCCGCGGCCTGGGCAACTAACTGCCGGGCGGCGTGACACCCACGGTACCGACGGACGCTCAGCCCCGCGAATACACTGTTTTCGACCGGCGGGTTCGGTCCTCGATACGGCTCCCGTCGCTTCGGGAGCCGGGCGACAGCGGACACGTCGGCCCCGAAATACGCATCGACCGCGGGTCCCTCCCCGCGGACCCGACCGAGATTCCCGACCCCTCGACTCGTGTCTACGCCGACCCCGAAGGGGAGTTCACCGTCCACGAGACGGCCTCCGGGACGTTCTACTGGTTCTACGACGGCGTCGGGACGCTGCGGATTCGTGACGGCAGGGAGCTGACGCTGTCACCGGTACCCGAGAGCACCGCGGCTGCTCGACGGCGGTTCGTCCGGGGGCCGGGTCTGCGGTCGGCACTCGTCCAGCAGGGGGCCGTCGTCTTGCACGCGAGCGCAGTGGTTATCGACGGCCGCGCCGTGGCCTTCGCGGGTCCGTCCGGACGCGGGAAGTCGACCACTGCCGGTGCGTTCCTCGCCGCCGGGCACGACCTGCTGACGGACGACGTGCTCCCGTGTGACCCGGCCGGGAGGCCAGTCGTCCCCTCGGGCGCACCGTCTCTCAGCGTCGACGCCCGCGCGAGCGCGGCGCTGGGGCTCGGCCAGTCGAGCGAGGCGACGGCCGAAGTGGCGGTCGAGGACCGCTTCGCAGCGGGCACGTACCCACTGGCGGCGGTGTATCTCCTGACCGACGGGGCCGACGTCGATATCGAGCGACTGTCGGCCCAGCGGGGGGTCTTCGGGCTCCTCAAAGCGAGCTACGCCATCTATCGGGCCACGGACCGGACGGCACAGCAGGCACACCTCGACGCCTGCGGGACGCTGGCCGATGCCGTCGACGTCTGTCGGCTCACCCGGCCGCGCTCGCTGGACGCACTTGAGACACTCGTAGCGAGGGTCGAACGCGACCTCGCCGAGCGCCCTGCCCCCGACTCGGACGTCACTCCCCGTCGGTAGCGTCGTCGGCCGCCGGCAGCACGTGCAGGCCGGCGCGGCTCTTGACCACCGGCACCTCGTCGGCGTCGGTGTCGAGATAGTCCGGCCGCGGCACGGTCTTGCTCTCGAACGTCTCCGGGTCGAGCACCTGCACGGCGTTTTCGTCCTCGACGGCGACGAGCGTCGTCGGCTCGCCGTCGTCGCGGAAGCCGAGCCGGTCGGCGTCGGGGGCCTCGCCCTCCTCGAACTGGGCCTCGTACTTCTCACCGGTCGCCAGCCGCACGCCCTTGAGGTTCCCCTGGACCGAGCGGACGAGGACGGGGCCGTCGCCGTCCTCGGGGTCGATGAGCTCGCCCTGTCGGTACCGCGGCAAGCGGACCGCGTAGGTCATCCGGTAGAGCTTCTGGCCGTCCTCGTCCTCGGTGATGAGGCGCTTCGAGTCGGAGTAGCCCCCGCCCAGCTGGGCCGTGATGCGCTTGGCGATGCCGTGGCCCATCTGGTTGGTCGATATCTTCATGTTCAGCCCGTCGTCGACCTCGTTGGTCTCGGTGATGAAGGCGTTGCGGTCGCCGGTGGCCTCGCGCTCGGCGACGTACTCCTCGGCGATGGTCTTCGCCCGGTCGACCTCGTCGTCGGTCGGGTCCCGCTCGTCGGCTCTGACCTGCACGACGCTGGCGAACGACCCTCCGGCGATCTTCCCGCAACGCTTGCAGGTCTCGCGAGCGATGCGCACGGGGACGCTGACCTGCTCGGTGATTGGGATGCCCCGGACGACGCCCGAGAACTCCGTGTGCATCCGGATGTTGTTCTGGTCGAGCTGCTCGGGCGCGACCTGCCACTCGACGGCCTCGGCGTCGACGTGGACGCCCAGCGCCTCGCTGACCTGTTCGACGGCGATGTCGGTGTAATCTTCGGCGCCCACGTCGACCCAGCGGTTCCCCTTGTGGACCGCCCCACACTGTGCACACACTCGGACCTCGATGGTCTCGGGGGCGTCCACGAGGTCGAACTCCTCGAAGTAACAGGCGTCACAGAGGACCCGCTCGGAGTCCCGCTGTGTGCCCGGGAGCTCGGGGCGGTCCTCGGGTGGCTCGAACTCGTCGCCACACTTCGGACAGAAGGCTCCAGACCGGCTCATTGGGGGAGTGTACTGGGTTCAGTGGGTTACGTATTGCGTTCCGTCGGCTGCCGACCTCGACAGCGGTTCACAGAGCTGGACGAGCGATGCGAACGCCGAGCGAACTGAGCCCTCGACCACTGGGACCGACGACGCAGTGTTCGTCTACCCGCAATGGCTGGCAGACGCGTTCTGCGCGCTCGATGCCGAAACTGGGGACGTGCGATGGACGCAGGAGGGCGTCGGTTCGACCACCTTCCCACCGGTCGTGCTGGATTTGGTAGTCGCCATCACCGATGGCCTCGGCGCGGAGGCGCGCGAACCCACCACCGGGGAGCAACTCGGTCGAGCGATTCCTTCGAGCACCGGGACGGACCGGACCGTCGTCACGTACGATACGAGGGCGGTCGCCTACAGACTCTGACCGGCTTGGGACGACTGTCCAGCGGGCGTCACTCCGCGAGCAAATTCGGCCCGTCGATCTCCTCCGCGGCCGCCTCCCGCCACCCGTACTCGGGCGACCAGTCCAGCAGTCCGTCGGCTTTCGCCGTCGAGAGCGCCGACTGCTCGCCGTCGAGCGCACAGCGGGCGGGCAGGTCGCCCCAGAACTCCTCGACCAGGTCGGCGGTCGGACGCCCGACGTAGTTCTCGGCCGCGGCGGCGTGGAACGCCTCGTGGCCGTCGAACTCGGCGTCCAGCGCCGCGGCGACGATACCCGCCACGTCCCGCACGTCGACGTACGACCAGCAGTTGCCCGCGCCGCCCGACAGCTCGCTCTCGGCCACGTCCCGGCAGTTGTACTCGCCGGGGTACTGAATCCACGACGGGCGAATCGAGGCGACGCTGACGCCGTCCCGGCGGGCGACCATCTTCGCGACTTCCTCGCCGGCCACCTTCGAGGTGCCGTAGGGGTCCTCGGGGGCCATCGGATGGTCCTCGTCCATCGGGAGATACGCCGGCGGCGGCGTCTCCTCGGCGAAGGCCATACCGTACGCGCTCTCGGAGGACGCCCAGACGACATCGGCGCCGGCGCGGCCGGCGGCGTCGAGGACGGTGTACGTCGCCTCGATATTGGTCTCGAACACCCGGCTCCCGGCGTGGCGCTCGGGCGACGGGAGCGCGGCCCAGTGGACGACGCCCGCGGGGTCGCACTCGCTGACGAGGTCACGCACCTCGCCGCCGTCGGTCACGTCGACGGCCCGGAAGTCGATGCGCTCGCGTTCGGGGACCTCCCAGCCGGGGTGGTCGAGGTCGACGCAGACGACGCGGTACTGCTCGGCGAGGCGGTCACAGAGCCAGCGCCCGGAGCGACCCAGGCCACCGGTGACGACGACTGTCTCGGTCATGAGATGGCGTTGTGTCCACGGCCACAAATGCGTGCGGGCGACGTGACAGCCGGGCGACGTAGGTCGTGTGGTGTGGGCACACGATAGCGGGGTTTTAGCCGCTTGGTCACCTAGGCAACATATGCAGTGGCAAACCGACTGGGGCCTCCGAGGGCGGATGGCTCTGACGATGTTCCTCCTCTTCGGGCTGTACATCGTCTTCATCGGCGTCCTCGCGGTGTCCTTCGATAGCATCGCAGTCGTCGTCCTCGTGATGGCGCTGTTCATGGGCGCGCAGTTCTTCTTCAGCGACAAGCTCGCGCTGTACTCGATGGGCGCTCGCAAGGTCGACCCCGACGAGTACCCGGAACTACACCGCAGCGTCGAACGCCTCGCCCAGCAGGCCGACCTGCCCAAACCCACGGTGGCCGTCGCCGACTCACGGACGCCGAACGCCTTCGCGACGGGGCGCTCGCAGGACAGCGCCGCCGTCGCCGTGACGACGGGCATCATGGACCTGCTCGACGAGGAGGAACTGGAGGGCGTGCTCGCCCACGAGCTCGCCCACATCAAGAACCGCGACGTGATGGTGATGACTATCGCCTCCTTCCTCTCGACCATCGCTTTTCTCGTCGTCCGCTGGGGGTGGCTGTTCTCCGGCGGGCGGTCTCGTGGCGGCCAGCAGCAGGCGCCCGTCTTCGTCGCCATCCTGCTGTCGCTGGTGGTGTGGATACTGTCGTTCCTGCTCATCCGTGCGCTCTCGCGCTACCGCGAGTTCGCCGCCGACCGCGGCGGGGCCTCCATCACTGGTCGCCCCGCGGCGCTCGCGACGGCGCTGACGAAAATCGACAGCGGGATGGAGAAGGTCCCCAAGGACGACCTTCGGGGTCAGTCGGAGATGAACGCCTTCTTCATCATCCCCATCCGCTCGGGCTTCGTCGGCCGCCTGTTCAGCACGCACCCGTCGACCGAGAAGCGCATCGAGCGGCTTCGACAGCTAGAGCGAGAACTCTGAGCCCGACTCGCGACCGCTGCGCTGTCCGCCGCCACCAGTATCGCTGTTTTCATCGAGCGCCACCCGCAGACGCCACGTTGCTGGAACGACAACCACCTTACCCGTCGCGCTCGATACACCGCTATGGGACTGCTTTCCGGACTCAAGAGCGTCCTCGGCATGCGCGCGGAGGCCGACGCGACGCGGGACGCCGACCCGGACGACCTCTTTGGCATGTCGACGGCCTACGTGACGATGGAGGCCGACCTGGGCTACGCGCCGACCGGTGACGCCGCGCTCTGTTTCGGCGACGTGGACAGCACGGACTTTCAGGCTGCTACCGACGAGGTCGAGGCCATCCTCGACGCGGGCGAGGCCGAGACCGGTACCGAGGCGGAGTTCACCGGCGACAGCCACGGCTATCGCTGGGTCGTCCTCCACGACGACGACTTCGACGACCTCGTCACCTCTATCCACTTCGCCGCGGACACCCTCATCGAGCGCCGCTATGGCTCGCGGCTGCTGGCGGCGCTCTTTGCCTTCGAGGACGAGCGGACTGGCGACCGCGTCTACTGGGTGTACTCCTTCCGCCGGGGGGCCTACTACCCGTTCGCACCGGACCCCGACACCGACCACGAGCGCGACCAGGCGGCGGAGTTCAAGCTGGAGAGCAAGCTCGGCGGCGAACTCAGCCTCGAAGACGACAAGGCGTACTGGTACCCGCTGTGGCCCGACCGCGCGGGCGACCACCCGTGGGAGTGACCGATGTCAGTCCGTGACATCGCCGTCTACGACCACCTGCGCTCGACCGACCCCGACGACGACGCCGTCTACCGCGTCGTCGGCACCGACACTGGGACCGTCACGCTCCTGCGTGTCTCCGACGACGACGGCCGGCGGGCGCACACGGGCGAGGTCGTCACCCGCGAGACGCTGGATTCGTTCGAGCCGGCCGAGAATCCCGACGGGAACCGCTCGGTCGGCACTCGTCTCCGCTCGGTGGCAGATGCCGCCTACTGGGCGTTCCGGACGAGCGGCCCGCTCATAATCGCCGGCGTGCTCCTCGCCGTGGTCGGAACCCTCGGCAACGTGGGACTGGTGGCGCTACCGCCGCTTGCCGGCAACGGTCTCCTCTTTGCCGGCTTCGGTTGCATCGTCCTCGCTATCGTCCTCGACTGACTCCCCCCTTCCCTTCTAAACGTCCCGATTCCGTCGCCGCTCACCCCGATTCTGTCCGGCGATTTCACTTTCACCATACTGTTAACGGGGGTTTATATCCCATCGGACGTAAGTCACGTTCATGTCCGAAGCAGCAGACCTCGAAGACCTGCCAGGTGTCGGTCCGGCCACAGCAGAGAAGCTCAAAGACAACGGCTTCGACTCCTATCAGGGAATCGCGGTCGCCTCCCCAAGCGAGCTGTCGAACACCGCCGACATCGGCGAGTCCTCCGCCTCCGACATCATCAACGCCGCCCGCGACGCCGCCGACATCGGCGGCTTCGAGACCGGTGCGACAGTACTGGAGCGGCGCGAACAGATCGGGAAGCTCTCGTGGGGCGTCGACGAGGTCGACGAGCTACTCGGCGGCGGCGTCGAGACCCAGTCCATCACCGAGGTGTACGGCGAGTTCGGTGCGGGTAAGTCACAGGTGACCCACCAGCTGGCCGTCAACGTCCAGCTCCCGGCCGAACACGGCGGGCTGGAGGGCAGCGCCATCTTCATCGACTCCGAGGACACGTTCCGCCCCGAGCGTATCGAGCAGATGGTCGAGGGACAGGACGACGAGGCGCTCGAAGACATGATGCAGCTCCACGGCATCGTCGGCGAGGACGAGGCCGCCGACGCGACCGACGACGCGCTGATGGCCGACCTCGTCGAATCCGTCCTCGACAAGATTCACGTCGCGAAGGCGTTCAACTCCAACCACCAGATTCTGCTGGCCGAGAAGGCTCAGGAAATCGCGAGCGGCACGCAGGACGACGAGTTCCCCGTTCGACTGCTCGCGGTGGACTCGCTGACGGCTCACTTCCGTGCCGAGTACGTCGGTCGCGGCCAGCTCGCCGACCGACAGCAGAAGCTCAACAAGCACCTCCACGACCTGATGCGCGTGGGCGACCTCAACAACACCGCTGTGCTGGTCACCAACCAGGTCGCCTCGAACCCCGATTCGTTCTTCGGCGACCCGACCCAGCCCATCGGTGGCAACATCCTGGGCCACACCTCCACCTTCCGTATCTACCTCCGGAAGTCCAAGGGGAACAAGCGCATCGTCAAACTCGTCGACGCGCCGAACCTCCCCGACGGCGAGGGCGTCATGCGCGTCGAGGGTGCCGGCCTCAAAAACGAGTAACCCCGGACGAGCGGTCCCGTTTTTCGGCGTTTCGCTGCCGACGAGCGACGGCATCGCCGGCACATCCTGTGTCGTGTCCCCACGCCCCGAACCCCTTCGTTTCGTGTCGAACCCGCCGCCGTCTGGCGTCTTTCGTCCGTCTGACACACCGGAGTGAAAGTGATTCTCACGCGGGCGAATCGCCGGACGGCGATACATCTCCTGTCGAAATAGGGGGGTTGTGAGCAAAAACCATACGACGGCGAACTGATTCGACTGGTCGTCGAGGGGTATGTTCTCGACTGCAGATTCGGGTGGTCCGCCGGCCGTCGGTCGGTCACCCGTCCGGTCTGCCGTGGACTACGCGTCGGCGATAAACGCCTCCGTGACTAGTCCCCGCCCGGTCTGCCGTGGACTACGCGTCGGCGATAAACGCCTCCGTGACTAGTCCCCGGCAGACTTCATCCCAGTCCCGTCCAGGTCCTCGCCGCCGACCGAGGAGCGCAGCGCGTCCATCCCGTCGTCGCGGTCGACACCGAAGTTGTCGGCGTAGAGCGACTGGACGCGGTCGTACTCCGCCTCGGAGAGTGGCGGCGTGTCGGGCGCGCCGGCCCACTCGTCGATGTCGGCGTTGGTGCGGAAGGTGGGAGTGACGGAGGCGACCTCGTCGTGGGCCAGCAGCCACTGGATGGCGGCCTGGCCCATCGTGCGCTCGCCGTCTCGTTCTCGCGGCTCGTCACCGCTCGAACCGTCCGCGGAACTGCGTTCCGCGCGTTCGAGGAACCGCAGCGTCTCCAGCTTCTCGAAGCCGGTCTCGTACCACTCGGTCGGCCGGTGAGCGCGGTGGTCGTCGGCCTCGAACTCCGTCTCGGGCGTGACCTGCTCGTTCAGAAGCCCCGAGGAGTGGGGGACCCGCGCGAGCACCGACGTGTCGGCGTTCCGCTCGCGGATCGTGTCGATGAAGTGCTGGCCGGGGGTCTGCTCGAAGAGGTTGAAGACGGTCTGGAGCGCGTCGAACTCGTTGGCGACGGCGGCGTCGCCGTCGGCCAGCCAGCCGATGGAGGGGCCGAGCGCCCAGCCGATGGCCTCGACCTTGCCTTCCTCGCGGAGCTCGTCGAGCGTCTCCAGCACGTCGGGGGTGACTTCGTCGACGTTGGCGTTGTGGAGCATCAACAGTTCGACGTGGTCCATGTCCAGTCGGTCGAGCGAGCGGTCGAGCGCCGTCCGAATCCACTCGGGCGTGACCTTCTTCGGCAGTTCGCCGTGGCCGGCCTGTGGGTTGTTGTAGAAGTCGTAGCCCACCTTGGTCGAGACGGTGACCTCGTCTCGCACCTCGGCCAGCGCCTCGCCGACGAGTTCCTCGCTGTCGCCGTGGCCGTAGACGTCGCCGGTGTCGAAGAAGGTCACGTCCCGGTCGACGGCGTGTTGCACCATCTCGATGGCCTGGTCCCGCGTCCGGTCGCCCCACCAGTCCGTCCCGACGACCCAGGCGCCGAAGCCGACTTCCGAGACCTCGATTCCGGTCGACCCGAGCGTATCGTACTTCATGGGGGCGTGTTAGGACGGTGCGCACTTATCGGTCGTGGTTCGCCCGTCTCACACAGCCGCTCCGGGGTTCGTCACTCCCCGCCGCGCGTCGGAATCCGCAGGTCGGGGACGGCGATGGCGTCCAGAATCTCGACGCGGCCGTACTCCCGGCGGACCCACCAGTAGAGCGCGCCCGACCCGAGGGCCAGTATCGGCAGCGCGACGAGCCCGCCCTCCGGGCCGAACCCGCCGCCGGTCACCAGTTCGGGGCCCGTCGTCCGGGTCCCGACGAGCGCGACGCCGACGTCGAGTCCGCTGACCGGGAAGTCCCACAGCGCGAGGGTGTAGTTCCACGCGACGTGGAAGCCACAGGCGATACCGAGCCGGCCGGTGAGGACGTAGCAGGCCCCGAGTAGGAGGCCGTAGAGCGTAATGTTCCCGACGGAAAGCAGCGTGGCGTTGGGGTTGGTCCAGTGGAGGACGCCAAACAGCGCGCCGGTCAGGACGGTCGCGGCGACGGTCGAGGCCGCCTTTCCGATGAGGCCGGCCGCCCCCTCCGCGAGGTTCGTCAGGAGATAGCCGCGGACGATAATCTCCTCGGTGCTGGCCTGGACGACGAAGAACGGAACCAGCAACGCCAGGCGGAGCACGGCGCCCGTTCCGGCGAAGTAGAACGTGTCGCTGGGGCCTGTCGGGAGGGCGCCGGTGATCGTCGTGAACCCGACCGCGAGCTGGGCGAGCAGGACGGCCGTCGGGAGGGCGAACCCCAGCGCGACGCCGAACCCGGCGTCGCGCCACCATTGGCCGTCGACAGAGAGCCCGTAGTCGGCGAGGGAGCGCCGGTCGAGTAGATAGCCGATTCCGACGCCGGCCGCCACCGCCGCGAGGATGAGGCCGACTTGGCGGGCCATGGCGTACAGCGCGGCCAGCGGACCGCTCCGTGACGCCATCGGCAAAGTCAGATTCACCGCGGTGATGAGGACCCCCGCGAAGGCAAAGAGGAAGACCCAGAGGGAGATTCGCCACGGCGCCCGGAGCCGTTTCTCGGCGGGGTTGACGAGGTAGCCACGCACCTCCGTGATGAGGTCCGACCTGCTCATGGCGGTGGGAGGGACGGCGGCGATTTATATTGTCGGCCCGACGGCCGGGAACGATCCCGGACTCGTCGACGGCCGAGTGGTAACATCGGCGCCACCCGCTGGTGGCGACGTAACGGAAACCACTATTTGCCCCGGAGGCCACGGTTGTGACATGACGAAGCGCCACGTGTCGTTACCGCCGCTCGCCGAGGAGGGGCTCCGGAGTTTTATCCGCGAGGTAGACGAGCGACTCTCCGGCGAGGAGGACACCTGTGACGTGGTCACGGACGTGCTCATCGACCTCCACGGCGACCGGCAGGCCTACGAGCGCTGGCAGTCCGGCGAGGACGTCTCGCCCGCCGAACGCGTCCGCCTTCAGGGGTACGACCCCTGTAACACGACCCTGGAGAGCGAGTACTACGCCGAGAAAGACGAAGCGAAGTTCAAGCGCTCGAAACACCTCCAGTGGCTCTGGCGGCAGTTCGACGCGACGCCGATGGCCGACAACGTCGAGTTCGCGCTGCGCTTTCGCCGGATGCTCGCCGACCACCTCTTCGAGTCGTGTGGCGACAACTGCCGCTTTTTCAAGAACATCTCCTTTACCTACGGCCACAACATCGAGGTCGGCGACAACGTCGTCGTCCACGACGACGTCCACCTGGACGACCGGGGCAAACTCACCATCGGGGACCGCGTCTCTATCTCCGACGACACCCACATCTACAGCCACGACCACGACGCCGTCGACCAGACCCACATCGACAACTTCCACACCATCGTCGAGGACGACGTGCGCCTGACCTACGACTCGATGGTCCGGGCCGGCGTTCGCGTCGGCGAGAACGCCGTCCTCGCGGCGAAGTCCATCGCCGGCAAAGACATCCCCGCCCACCACATCGCCGCCGGCACGCCCGCCAAATCCATCGCCATCAAGGACGGCTGGGAGTCGGTCGCCGAACCGCTCGCGGACGCGAACGTCGACCGTCGCGCCGAGCGCGAACTCGACTACGAGGTCCCCGACGACATCACCGTCTTCGACGAGTTCCAGCGGGACCTCTCGCCGCCGGACCGCTGAGGCCGCTCGTCGGCCGCGTGAGTATCAGCGCTGATAACACGGCCAGAACAGCAAAGTAGTGTTCCCGCCCACACCCGTGTATGCAACCGTGGGTTTGGCTCACAGCGTACGTCCTCGGGTTCGGGCTGTTGCAGGTCGTGCTCTACCGGCATTTCAGCCGACAGAGCCCGTCCCCGGAGACGACCGAGGGGCGTGTCACGCGGGCGGACGGCGGCCGAACGGTCGCCGCCGAAGCTGCCGCCACCGTGACGTGCCAACACTGTGGCACCGAAAACGAGTCCCATCGGATGATTCGGTACTGTAGCGCCTGTGCCGAGTCCCTCCGGTAGCCCTTTGTCCGGACGCCGCGACCGTCGACCATGCGGAGCGTCGCCATCAACATCGGTGCGAACACAAACGAACCGGGCTTTCGCGGCCCGCTGTACCCCGACGGGTCCTTCGAGTATATCCCGATTCCCGAGGCCAAACCGACCGGCGAGCCGGTGTCGACCTACGCCGACCTCGACCTCGCGACCGACGTGCGGAGCGTGGCCGACCGGCCGGTCCACCTCGACCCCGAGTTCCCCGAGGCCGGTGGGGAGCGGTACACGTACGGGGACGAACACGGGGTCAAGGCCGGGCCGCTCTCGGAGCTGTCGGCCGGTGACTACCTGTTTTTCTACGCGACCCTGTCCACGACCGGCGACCGGCCCGACTGGGCGCCACCGACGTGGGGCGCCCACGTCATCGGCCACTTCCGACTGGCGCGCGACCCAGTGACGGGTGCGGGCTACCGGGCGCTCCCCCCCGAGGAACGGGCCGTCTTCGACTCGAACGCCCACGTCAAACGGGCCGACTTCGACGCCCGCGTGCTCCTGCTGGGGGACCCCGAGGTGTCGCGGCTGTACGAGACGGTCGTCCCGCTGTCTTCGCCAACTGGCGGCACCGACGCCAACTGGCTGGTCACCGACCGCTCCTCGGACTCGGGGAAGGGGCCGTGGTGGCGCCGGCCGATGCGGTTCGACGAGGCCGGGACGACGACGCTGCTCGACCTCGTCGACGAGCATCCACGCGCCGTCGTCGCGTGACTCGGGCCGGGAGAGTTATCACTGGTGAAAACCAGACACGAACACATATGTCCGGACGCGCGCATGCTGGCAATATGCGCATCTCCAGCGGGGTCCCCGGATTCGACGAGCTCATCCAGGGGGGGTTGCTGCCCGACCGGCTGTACGTCGTCAGCGGCCCGCCCGGCAGCGGGAAGACCACCTTCTGCTCGCAGTTCATGACACAGGGCGCCAAGGAAGGCGAGACCTGCCTCTACGTGACGATGCACGAGACCAAAGAGGAGCTGATGCAGGACATGGCGGGCTACGACTTCGGTTTCGACCGGGCGATGCAGTCCGACGCCGTCCAGTTTCTCAACCTCGTCACCGAGAGCGGCAAGCGGACTATCACCCAGTTCGGCACAGAGGGCGGACTGACCAACCGGCTAGTCTCCTACATCGAACAGAACGACATCCAGCGGGTGGTCATCGACTCGACCATGCTCCTCCAGCACTTCATGAACGACGTCGACAGCGAGATTACGGGCTTTCTCTCGGCGCTGAAACAGACCGACACGACGACGCTGCTCATCTCGGAGATGACCGACCCCTCCTCCTACAGCGACGAGCACTATCTCGCACACGGCGTCATCTTCTTCCACAACTTCCTGGAGGGCGGGAGCATGACCCGTGGCGTCCAGGTCATCAAGATGCGTGGCACCGCTATCGACTGTGACATCCGCAGAATCTCCTTTACCGACCGCGGCCTGCAGGTCCACGCCGACGAGAAAATCGACACATGAGCCGCTACGAGGGCGAGTTCGACACCGGATGGGACTCGCTGGGGAAGGACGACGCCACGAACCGCGCCTACGCCATCGGCGTCGCCGAGCGCCTCGGGGAGTTCAATCGCGAGGAGCTCGAAGCCATCTACACCGAGATGGACTCGGCGTACCACCGGAGCATGGTCGAACTGGCCTACGAGGAGGGCCGCAACGAGGCGAAGGCGGCCACTGACGCCGACAGCGACGACGCCGACGCCGTCTGGGCCGAACTGGTCGAGGGCGAGAAGACGGTCATCGACGGGGACGACGTGCCCAGCCGCGGCCGGGACAGCCTCCCCGAGGCGCTCGATTCGGGCGAGTTGCTCGACAAACAGGACGTCGACAGCACCGAAGCGGTCGACCGGCCCGACTTTCTGGACCGGTGACGGACATGTCCGCCCGACGGTGGGCGACATGGGTCCGATGGAGTACGGCAAGCAGCTGGCCGAGAAGCTGTCCACGGCCACGGGGATGGTGCTACCGCTTGGCATCCTGCTTGCGGCCGTCCCGTCCACTGCGGGCCAGATGATGACCGGACTGTTCCCACCGGTGCCGGGAGCGATACGACGGCGGACAATCAGTCAGTGACGGCATGGGTGAGACGTAGCCGCCCGTTCACCGCCGCAGTCGGGCGACGAGGGCGACTGCCAGTATCGCCATGATGGCGACGACGGGACCGAAGCCGGGCCCGCCCGCGCCGGTCGCGGTCGGAGTCCGGCCACCGGAGCCGCCTGCCGTACTCCCACCGGCGGTGTCGGTCGACGGCGTCTCCGACCCAGTCGCTTGCGGTGACTCGACGGCCGTCAGCGCGAACGGCGAGAAGCCGCTGGTCACGGCCTCGACCGTCACTCGCTCGCCCGTCCGGTTCACGACGCTCGTCTCCAGCACTTCCCACGACCCGTCGACGTAGTGTGCGACGCGGACCGCGCCCGCGTCCGTCCCGGACGCCCGCAGGTCGGCCCGCGAAAGCCGCATCCGGGCGGTTACCGTGGCGTTCGTCATCGACGGCGAGCCGGTGAGCTGGAGCGCAGCGAGGGGCTGGCCCGGAACGCCCGAGGGCACCGAGTCGCTACCGGCGAACTCGGTCACGGTGACGGTGCCACGCAGTTCGGTCTCGGGGCCGACCCGAAGCGACGACACGGTCGCGTTCTCGCTGAACCGGACCGTGACGGGGCCGGACTGGTTCGTCCGGACGGTCAGCCGCTCGGCGTAGGTCGGCGTCGCGTCCGCCGGCAGGTCGACGGCCTGGCGAATCGCCGAGGCGCTCTCGAAGACGGTACGTTCGACGCTGGCGGCCGAGGAGACGGTGAGCGTGACCGTCGCGCGGTCGGTCTGGCCGCCGTGGGTCACCTCGTAGGTGAACGCGTCCGTCCCGGTGAAGCCGTCGGTGGGCGTGTAAGCGAACGAGCCGTCCGGCTGGAGGTCGAGCGAGCCGTTCGCCGGTCCCTCGACGACCGATACGGAGTAGAACCGCAGTTCCTCGGCGAGGACGTCGTTGCCAAGCACGCCGGTGCTCGCGGACGCGTCCAGGCTCGACCCCGGCGAGAGGCGATACGTGTCGGTCTCTGCCGTCGGCGCGTCGGCCGGACTGCTCGGGGCGCCGCCACCGCCGCCACCGCCGGTGTTTTCGACCGTCACGGTCAGCGTGTCCGTGTCGGTGTTGCCGCTCGTGTCGGTCACGGTCAGCGTGACCGTGTCGGTCCCGGGGTCGGCGTAGGTGTGGGTGACGTTCCGGCCGGTGACATCGGTCGTGCTGTTGCCTTCGATGTCCCACGCGTAGCTCGCTATTCGGCCGTTGTCGGTCGAGTTACCGGCATCGAGCGCGACCGGGATATCCTCGTCGACGGTCTGGTTCGGTCCGGCGTCGGCGGTCGGGTTGGTCGTGTCGGCGACGCTGATAGAGACCGTATCGGTCGCAGTGTTGTCGGCCTCGTCGGTGACCCGAAGGACAGCGGTGTACGTGCCGGGGTCGGCATAAGTGTGGGTGACGTTCGCGCCGGTGGCGTCGTAGCTGCCGTCGCCGTCGACGTCCCACTCGTAGGCGGTGACGTCGACGTTGTCGGTCGATGCGGTCCCGTCGAGGGTGAACGCGGTGTCCTCCTCGCCGGCGGTGTCGCTGTTGCTCGCATCGGCGGTGGGTCCGGTCAGGTCCGTGACGGTGACCGTGAGGGTGTCCGTGTCGGTGTTACCCGCCGGGTCGGTGACGGTGAGTGCGACGTCGTAGGTCCCGGGCGCCCGGAAGGTGTACGACGGCGCGATGCCGGTGGCCTCCGTCGTACCGTCGCCGTCGACGTCCCATTCGTAGGCGGCGATGTCGCCGCTCGAACCGCTCGCGTCGAACGCGACCGGCCTGCTATCCGCTACCGTCCGGTCGGTGCCGGCGTCGGCTATCGGCGCTTCGTTGTCGATGGTGTAGCTATCGCCGTTCACACTCCCGTCGCTCTCGCCGCTGGTGCCGACACCGCCGAGCGAGACGCCGCTGTCCGCGGCAGTGATGCCGTCGTCGTCGACGAGGTCGAGTCGGAGGTCGCCCCCGCCGGTGATGGCGTCGACGGTGACGGTGTAACTGCTCCCGGAGCCGCTGACCCCGGAGACGGCCCCTGTCACGTCGCCACTGGCCTGTGTCACGGTGAAATCACCGGTGCCGACGCCGGTGACGCTCTCGGAGAAGGTCACGTCGAAGTCGATGCTGTCTGCGCTGGTCGGACTCGTACCTGCCCGCGTGATGGCGTCGACTTCCGGTGGGTCGACGACGGTAACGGCCGACGAAATCGTGACGGTCTCTCCGACTTCGTCGTCGTACTTCCAGGCGAACGCCGGGGCGTAATCGCCCGTCGTGTCTCCGGTAAACGAGAACGTCGCCTGGCCGCTCGCGTCGGTGACCGCCTCGCCGGAGAGTCCCGCGAGCCCGTCGGCGTTTATAACCTCGATGCTCACCCCTTCGGCGGGACTGTCCTCGCTATCCGTCGCTGCCACGGTGATGGTCCCGCTCTCGTTCTCGCCGACTGTCGGCGCTGTGGCGTCGAGTGAATCGACCGTGAGTGCGTCGACACCCTCCCACTGGAGACGAGGATAGCTGCTGGTGGCGGTCCACGTCGAGTCGAAGTCCAGCCCGGGCATGGTGTCGTAGACGGTGTCGCCCGTGGCGTTTGCCGCCGGGGCGCTATCGCCCGTCGACCCGAAGCCCACGAGGCCGTTCGTCGCGCCAAAAGCCGCCCCGATCGCAGTTCCTTGGTCCGTCGTTCCCCTGTCCCAGTAGGCGTTTTCGACGGTCGCGCTGCTGCTGCTTTCGCCGAGCAGCCCGCCGACGGTGCCGTCGGTGCCACCGACAGCACCGGTCGCGTACGACCGTCTGACCGTTCCGCTGGAGGTCGCGGCGACCAGCCCGCCAACGATTCTCCCACCCGCCGTCACGTTGCCGGTCGCGTAGGAATCTACGACCGTCCCGCCTCCCTCGCCACCGACCAGCCCGCCGGCGTAGGCGTAGGACCCCGTCGAACCGGTCACGTCGCCGGTCGCGTAGGACTCCCTGACCGTCCCGATATTGGTACCGGCTACCCCGCCGACATTGACAGCGGTCGGATTGGAAACGTCGCCCGTGGTCCCGGACCGTTTGATCGTCCCCTGGTTGAAACCCACGACTCCACCGACGTTTCTGCCGTTCCCGGTCACGTCGGTGGTCACAGTGGCCCCACTGACAGTGCCCTCGTTTTTCCCGGCGACCGCGCCGACGGCACCGCCACCTGCGACCGTCCCGCCGTCGAGTTGGACGTTCGTGACCGTCCCGTCCGAACCGACAGCACCGAACAGGCCGACCGGGGAGGTTCCCGGTCGGTCGATAGTCAATCCAGAAATCGCGTGGGTGTCGCCGTCGAAGGTACCCGTGAGCGTGGTATCGAAGTCACCGATAGGGTCGAACCCGTCGCCGTCGTTCCACTCGGCCGTCTCGCTCGCGTCGATATCCTCGGTCAGCACGTAGTTGTTCCCGAGTCCCCGATTCTCGACACACTGGAGTTTGTAGAGGCTATCGACCTCGTAGTACGTCTCGCCGTCAATCTCCCGTGTCGACCAGGAGAGGCTGGCACAGTCCGCTGCCGTCGGTGCAGTCTCCGTCGTGATTCCCTGCGCTCGCAACTGCACGGTCCGGTCGAGCGCCCGCAGAATCGGATAGCCGTCCTTCGCCGCGTCCGGGTCATCGCTCTCGACCGTCTCCCACGTGGTCGTGAAATCGAGGCCGGGCATGTTCGTCTCTGCGCTCTCACCTTGCATCTCGGGGGCGGGGGCGGTATCAGTCGTCGCGCCGAAACCGCTGACTTCGGTCACGGCTATCGAGTCATCTCCAGTCGCACTCGCCTCGTTCGTCGTTCCCACGTCCCAGTAGGCCTGTTCCACGGTCGTATCAGAAACAGCAGTGCCAGCGACAAGGCCACCGATACCTTGGGTCTCGTCGTCGATACTGAGGGCACCCGTGGCGTAGGAACGCAGAGTCGTTCCGCCGTCATCTGCTTGGTAGGACCCGACCAGCCCACCGACGAACCAGCTCGCAGTGACTGTTCCAGTGGCGTAGGAATCCGCTATCGTCCCCGTCGAGACCCCGACGAGCCCGCCGGCAGACGTGCCATCGAAACCGCCTCCCTCCCCGACGACGGCCCTCGCAGCGAAGGAGTGATTAACCGTCCCTCGGTTGTACCCGACCAGTCCGCCAACCCAATCGTTCGCACGACTGCGTTCCCCGCTGGCGTAGGCGCGACGGACGGTCCCGTCGTTCTGTCCGACCAGTCCGCCGGCCCGATAGCTCCCGATGACTTCACCAGTGGCGTGGGAATCCTCGACCGTCCCGCCGTTTCTGCCGACTAGCTGTCCGACCCGCTCCCCTCCGGTGACAGAGCCGCCTTCGAGTCCGACGTTCCGAATCGTTCCCGCCGGCCCGACCACGCTGAACAGGCCGACATCGTTCGTCCCCCCTCGGTCGATGGTCAGTCCCGAAATCGTGTGGTTGTCGCCGTCGAAGGTGCCCGTGAACTCGCCACCGATCGGGTCGAACCCGTCACCGTCGTTCCACTCCGCGGTCTCGCTCGCGTCGATGTCGCCCGTGAGTTCGTAGTCGCCGTCGAGCCCCTGCTTCTCGACACACTGCAGTTGGTCCACCGTGCCGACCTGGTACGGGTCGGCAGCGTTGCCGGCCCCGCTATAGCTGACCGTGGCACAGTCCGGTGCGTTCGCGGCCGCCGCGACGCCGACGAACCCGAGGTTCGCGGCCGCGAACAGCGACGTCGCCAGCACTACCGAGAGTGTGACCGCACGCAGTCGCGTCGCGCTCGTCCCCGTCACGCGCCAACCCTCTTCCCCAGTTTCCGCTGTCGCCCCAAACGGGCCGCTATCGTCGTCGTATCCATACTACTCCTCACGAACAGATTCGATTATAGTCACCGTCTGAGACGATGTTTCAGCCTGTGAGACTGTTGACGAAATGCTTACAGTTCAGGCTCGCCAGTGAATCGTATGCAAGACGGCTACGACCCACAGCGCGTGCTGCCTCGGGTGCCGTTGCTCGACGCGACCCGCGACCGGCAGGTAGACCGGGCGACCCTGCAGGACGAACTCGACATCTCGCGGGCGACGGCCTACCGGCGGACCTCCGCACTCACCGACGACGGCCTGCTCGAACGGAGGCCGGCGGGCTATCGGGCGACCGGGGCCGGCGCCGCCGTCGTCGACGTCGCCGAGCGGTTCGAGCGGTCGCTCGCGGCCATCGACCGACTGCAACCCCTGCTCGCGGAGCTCTCGGCGCCGGAACTCACGCGGAACATCGACCTCTTCGCCGACGCGGACCTCCACACCGCCACGCCACAGCACCCCAGCGCGCCCATCGAGCCGTGGCTCGACCACTTCGAGTCGTTCGACCGCTGCCGGACGCTGGTCGTCGCCGGCTGTCCGCCCGCGGTCACTCGGCAGGGGCTCGAACATGCCCGCAACGGCGTCGACTTCGAGGCCATCTGTACGCCCCTGGCGCTCGAAGCCGACCAGAACGCTTCCGAGGAGGCGTTCGACACCATCGCGGGCGCCGAGGGACCGTCGCTGTACACCAACCCCGACCTCCCTTTCACGATGGGCCTCATCGACGAACTGGTCATCATCGGCGGGTTCGACGCCGAGACGGCGCTCCCGACCGCCTCTGTGACGACCGACGACCCCGACGCCCGCGAGTGGGCAACCGACCTCTACCACCGGTACAAGCGCGACGCCGAGCACCTCGACGCGGGGGCTGTCGAGACGCCCGCGTGACCGATACGCCTTTTATCCCGTCGTGACTCACCCCGTCGGCAACAGGTCTATATACTCGACAAGATAAGCCGGCCCATATGAGCCGAATCAAACTGTCGCTGCCCGACCAGGTCGATTCCGACATCCAGCGTCTCGTCGAACAGGGGGAGTTCCTCAACCGCGACCAGGCCGTCGAGGACCTGCTGAAACGCGGCATCTCCGCGTACAACGTCACCACCGACGAGACGGAGTCGCCGGTCGACGACGATATGTTCGGTCAGACCGCGGCCGAGCAGCAGGACCCGGCACAGATGGACGACGACTACGGGTTCTAACTACCGCTCGTCGGTCGCGTCGATAAAAGTGTAGCTGGGGCCGCCGGAGTTCAGAACGAGACTTCTTCGGGGCCGTCCTCGCCCATGCAGACCGGGTCCCGGTCCGAGTAGCCCTTCCGGCCGATGGCCTTGCCGGAGACGCCCGCATACGCCGTCAGGCGTGCGTCCTCGGCCGTCTCGAACGTCTCCGGTGCCGACCGACTCAGCGCGTCGGCCAGCGTCTCCGTGCCGTTGGGGAGTTCGAGGGTGAGGTCGCCCTCCGCCTCGATGAGCTCCTCGGTCGTGATCGGATACTGCTGTGCGTCGAACGCCGCCTCCGCCTCTGTTAGCATTCCCATATCGCGTGAGAGCGAACGACCGGTAATAAACCTCATGTTTTATAATGATAATATTCCTTAATTGCATTAAGGGGCATGCGTCAACCGGTGACACGTCGACGGGAAACTGGCTTGTCGCTGGCCACTCGCTCTCCTGTATGGTCGTCGCGGACCTCCACGTACACACGACGCGCTCGGACGGCTCGCTCCCGCTCTCGTCGGTCCCGGCCGCGGCCGCGAGCTGTGAAGTCGACGTGGTCGCTATCACCGACCACGACCGGGTCCAGCCCGACCTCGAGGGGCCGGTGACGACCCGCGAGGGGACCACGCTGGTCCACGGCATCGAACTGCGCGTCGACGCGGGCGAGCAGCGTCTGGACCTGCTCGGCTACGGCGTCGAGCCGACCGACGCGCTCCGCGCCGAGTGTGCCCGCATCCAGCGTGACCGCAGCGAGCGAGGGCGCCAGATCATCGACTGCGTCGAGGACCGCCTCGGCGTCTCGCTGCCGGTCGAACCCCGCGCCGGGCTGGGCCGGCCCCACATTGCCCGGGCCATCGCCGAGGTGACCGACTACAGCGTGCAGGGGGCGTTCGACCATCTCATCGGCGACGACTGCCCGTGCTTCGTGGCCCGTGAGGTTCCCGATTTCGACCGCGGCCGAGCCCTACTGGCCGACGCCTGCGGGCTCGTCGGGCTGGCACACCCGTTTCGCTACCGGGACACGACGGCGGCGCTGGCCCGCTGTGCCGACCTCGACGCCGTCGAACGGTGGTACCCGTACGGCCGCCCCGTCGACACCGAGGCGCTCGACGCCGCTATCGACCAGTACGGGCTGGTCCCGACGGGCGGCAGCGACGCCCACGACGACCGACTCGGCGTCGCGGGGCTCGACGGGTCCGCCTGGGACCGGGTCGGGAACGCCCTCGTCTGAGGCGGACCACCGGCAGTCGGTCCGCCTATCGACGGGTCACAGCTACCACCCCGTCTGACGAACGGCAGACGGAATCCGAGGGTTCAATGCCCCACGGGTACAACCCACGGCTATGCAGTGTCACTACTGCGACCGTGACGCGGACATCGCTGTCGACAGCGACGGGGTCAAGGTCGGCGTTTGCAAGACACACTTCCGCGAGCAGATGGCCGAACTGGAAAACGCCGACTGGCTCGAGGACCTCGACGAAGAACTCGACATCGACCGGCGAGAATAGCGAACGCGCGTCCACATATACCTCGAATTCGGTCCATACGCCCACTCTATCCCCCTCGAACTGTCCGGCGTCGAACAGCAGGATTTTACCGCCCGAGGTGAACGGTCGGCCACAGTGTCCGATAGTTCCTGGCCGCGGCAGGCGAGCCACGCCGGCGCGTTACTGGCGGCGCTCGGCGCTGTCGTCTGGCTCAGTGGCCTCCCCTTCCTCTTCCCGAGTCTGGGCCCCACGGCGTATCTCTTCGCGACACAGCCGTCGGCCCGGCAGTCCTCGGCCCGCCGGGTGCTCGGCGGGCACGCCATCGGCGTCGTCGCGGGACTGGTCGCCTACCACGCCGTCGCCGGCGACATCGTCATCACGGCCTCGATGGGCGCCGCCTCGATGGCCGGGCTCCGACTGGCCGCGAGCGGCGTCGTCGCCGTCGCGCTGACGACCGCGGGGATGTCACTCACCGACACCGGCCACGCCCCCGCCTGTGCGACGACGCTCATCGTCGGGCTGGGCATCCTCTCGGCGCCGCTGCAGGGCGTGATTATGCTGCTTGCCGTGCTGGTGCTGGTCGTAGAACAGGCGCTCCTGACCCGGCTCGGCTAGTCGTCGCTGGCGACCTGCTCGGGGTCGCCGGCGGCCGGCTGCCGGGCCCGCACGTAGTCGGTGAAGTTGTCGAACAGCTGTTTGGCCTCACAGGCCGCCCGGTAGTTCTCCTCGGTGATGCCGTCGAGGACGCGCTCGATGCGCTCGTCCGGGAGGTCCTTGCCCGAGGCGACGTCCGCCGCGGTCTCGGGGTCGTACTCGGGGTGGAACTGGACCGCGAAGACGTCCTCCTTCCGGAAGCCGTGGACGCCGTAGTCGTTCTGTGCGAACTGGGTCGCGCCCGGCGGCAGTTCCGCGACGTGGTCGGAGTGGGTGGTAAAGACGGTGAAGGTGTCGTCGACGCCCGAGAGCAGCGGGTTCGCGCCGTCGTGTTCGACGGTCCGGTAGCCGATTTCGTAGTCGTCCATCGGCTCGACCGAGCCACCCAGCGCGTGGGCGAGCAGCTGGTGGCCGAAACACACCCCGAGGAACGGCAGCCCCTCGTCGATGGCGTCGCCGACCCACGACTCGAGGTCGGCTATCCACGGCTCGTCCCAGTAGACGGAGGCCCGCGAGCCGGTGACGAGACAGCCGTCGAACGCGAAGGAGTCGGGCAGTTCGCGCTCGGTGACGTCGTACTCCACGAGGTCGGCGTCGACCTCCCGCCGGAAGTTCCGGCGGTTGTCCTCGCCGTCGTGGGCCGCGTTCAGCAGGGCGATACGCAGACTCATTGGGTGTATCCAGCAGTTCGAGGAGTAAAAGACCACCTTTCCGCGGCAGGAACTGCCACGGGTGCCGTCGTCTCAGTGCTGGTCTTCGGTGTGCTGGTCGAGGAACGCGGTCAGGCGGTCGGTCACCGGTTGTGCGTGCTCGACGAACGAGCAGTGCCGACCCTCGACGGCCTCGCTCGTCCCCCGCGGCAGGTCCGCCGCCAGCGACTCGGCCGCGTCGCTCGGCACGACGGGGTCGTCGACGCCGTAGTACAGTTCGGCGGGCTGGGTCACCTCGTACAGCGGCGGGGCGGAAAAGGCCGTCATCGCCGTCGCCTGCGCGGCGAACGCGTCGCCGGTGGCGTCCTCGGCCTCGCGCCACCCGGTGATGCGTTCGACGAGGTCGGTGGCGTCCTCGCGGAACCGCGGGGAGAACGCGCCCGAAAGCGACTGCTTCGGTCCGCGGTCGAGTCCGAGCGCGTCGAGCGCCTCGGCGTCGACAGCGTCGCCCGACGAGGCCGTGTTGTACAGTGTCAGCGTCCGCGCTCTGCTGTACTCGTGGGCGTACTGCAGGGCTATCATGCCACCGAGCCCCGCGCCGACGAGGTGGGCGCTCCGGACGCCGTGGTCGCCGAGGACGGCGTCGAGGTCCGCGGCGAGGGTCGCCACGTCGTAGGGGCCCGCCGGCGCGTCGGAGTCACCGGTCCCCCGCAGGTCCCAGACGACCGCCTCGTAGGGGCCGGCGACGGCGTCGTGGTGCCAGCCCCACTGCCACGCGCCGTAGCCGACGTCGCCGACGAAGACGACCGTGGGGCCGTCGCCAGTGGTCTCGTAGTGCAGGCTGACGCCGTCGTTGGTCGTGATCGGCATCTATACTCGCTACTGCTGGTGTACCGGTGGGTGTTTCGGTTCGCGGACTAGCCGATGGATTCGCGGTTGCTGCCAACTGACTCGAACACAGCCAGAGAGCCCACCCAGACGGCCGATACACCGGCTACGGGTGGACTCTCTGGTTGTCAGCGTTCAGCTGACGGCAAGAAAACAGTCGCCGTCTTTGCTAGACGTTCGCGACGGACTGCAGAATCTCCTCGGCGTCGCCGAGCGCGTCGTCCAGCGCGTCCCCGTCGGGGCCGCCGCCCTGAGCGAAGTCCGAGGGGCCGCCACCGCCGCCGCCCACGCGGCCGGCGAGTTCGCCGACCACGTCGCCGGCGTCCACGTCGACGTCCCCGGGGACAGCGACGACGAACTGGGCGCCCTCCTGTCCGGAGCCAAGCACCGCGATCTTCCCCTGCTCGACGACCGCGTTGGCCTGCGCCCGGAGCTCGTCCATGTCGGCGTCGATGCGCTGGACGACGGCCGTGGTGCCGGCCACCTCGAACTCCTCGGTGTCGGCGCCGCCGGCCGCGCGGGCCTGTGCGAGCTGTTCTTTGAGGTCCTCTATCTCCTTGCCGCGGCCCTTCCACTCGTGGAAGAACCGCTCGGCCGTCTCGGGGACGGCGTCGGGGGCCACGTCGAGTATCTCCGCGGCCTCGTAGAGGGCGTCCTCGGTGCGGTGGGTGGCCTCGATGGCCGCGTCGCCCGCCGCGAAGGTGAGCCGGATGACGCCGTCCTGAACGCGCTCCGTGCCGAGCAGTTTGATGGTCCCGATGTCACCGGTGCGGGCGACGTGGGTGCCACCGCAGGCCTGGATGTCGTCGGCGACCTGAATGAGCCGGATCTGCTCGCCGGCGGGGATGCCGCCCTGGTAGAGGTCGAAGCCGTGTTTCGCCTCGGCCTCGTTGCGGTCGGGCCACTCCTGTGTCACGGGGACGTTGTCCTGGACGAGGTCGTTGGCCATGGACTCGATTTCCTTGACCTGCTCGCGGGAGACGGAGTCGTAGTGGCGCACGTCGATGCGCGAGGAGTCGACGCCCTTCTGAGCGCCGGCCTGGCGGACGTGTTCGCCCAGCACTTGCCGGGCCGCGTGGACGACGATGTGGGTCGCGGTGTGGTGTTGCATCAGCCGCTTGCGACGGGTCGCGTCGACCTGACCGCGGACGAACTCGCCCTTGCCCGGGTCCTCGTCGACGGTGTGGAGGATGACGCCGTCGTAGCGCTGGACGTCCTCGACCTCGACGGTGACGTCGTCGGTCGCTAGATGGCCGTGGTCCGGCGGCTGGCCACCGCCCTCGGGGTAGAACATCGTCTGGTCGAGCACCACGTCGAAGCCGTCGTCGTCGCGCTCGAACACCTCCAGCACGACCGCCTCGAACTCCATGCGCTGCTGGTCCTCGTAGTAGAGCCGGTCGGTGTCGGGCAGTTCGGCGAGCCGGTCGGCGTAGGGGACCCCCTCGTCGCCGTCCCCGGCGGCCGTCTCCCCGCCGTGGCGGTCCGCGACGACGGCGTAGAAGTCGTCGGGCACGTCGACCGCGACGCCCCGCTCGTCGGCTATCTCCTCGACCATGTCGGGCTGGATGCCGTGGGAGTCGTACAGCTCGACCAGCTCGTCGGTCGGGATGGGGTCGCCCGACTCGGCGTAGTCGTCGGCGAGCTGGCGCACGCGGCGGCCGCCCCTGTCGAGGGTCTCGCGGTACTTCTCGACCTCGGTGCGGACGATATCCCTGATGGTGTCGCGGTTCTCGTAGCCCAGCCGGTCGGCCTGCATGTCGACCAGTTCGTCCAGCGGCGCGTCCACGCCGACGCTGTCGACCAGCCGTTTGGTGCGCCGCAGGACCATCCGGGCGAGATAGCCCGTCCCGACGTTCGACGGGACGATGCCGTCGCCGAGCATGTACGCCAGCGTGCGCGAGTGGTCGGCGATGGCGTAAATCTCCTCCAGCGGCGCCACGAGGGCCCGAAGCTCGTCGACCTCGACGCCGACCTGCTCGGCGATGGTGTCCCGTTCGGCCTCGATGTCCTCGGCCTCGTCGATGTCCATCCGGCCCGCGAGCTTGGCGGCGTTGTGGACGATGGCGGCCTCCTCGTCGGAGAGCTCGATGCCGGCGTTGTCCTTCAGGAAGGCTATCATCTCGGGGTAGACGGCCTCGTACACCGTCGGCGTGCCCTGGGAGACCCACGTCCAGCGTTCGAGCCCGTATCCGGTGTCGACGACGTAGGTGTCCATCTCGGAGTAGCGGTTCCCGTCTTTCATCTCGTACTCGCCGTCGGGGTCCTGTTCCAGCGACATGAACACGAGCGTCGCCAGCTCGGCGCCCTGGTAGATGACCTCGAAGGCGGGGCCGGCGTTGCCGCCCCCGACCCACGGGTCCTCGATGAGGGTGAGCTCGTCGACGTCCGCGCCCAGTTCCTCGAACAGCTCGACGCAGTACTCGACGGTCTCTTCCTTCCAGTACACCTCGCCCTCGTAGGCGTACTCCTCGGGGTCCTCGATGTCAGTCTTCGCGTTGAACGCGTGGTGGGCCATCATCTCGAATGCCATCGTGTGCCGGCCGGTCTTGCCCACGTTGTCGATGTCCTGCATGCGGATACACGGCTGGCTGATACAGAGCGGGTTCGCCGGCGGCGGCGTCGTCCCGCTCGTCACGAGCGGCTGGAAGTCGTAGATAGACGCCTGTGTCAGCAACACGTCGTCGCGCCAGCGGTTGGCCGCGACCGGGTAGGGGTCGACGCGTTCGTGGTCGCGCGCCTCGAAGAAGGAGAGGAACGCCTCGCGCATCTCCGCGAGGGCGTACTCCTCGTCGAACCCCGGACTGTCGATGAACCCGTACTCCGCACACGGGGGCTCGCCGCAGGTGTCCCGGTCGGCCCGCGACCAGAACATATCGCCACACTCCGCACACTCCTGACGGTGGAATCCCGCCTCGTCGAAATAGTCGAGTTGGTAGGCCTCGTCGAGGTCGCTCATTGGCGTAGTGTTGGCCCAGCAGCGGGTAAAACAGTTCCGAAGGGGTCAGCAGCCGACGGGGGTCACAGCTGCACCGCGGAGGTGCCCGATATCGTCTTCGGGACGATGATACGCTGGCTCGTCGACGCGCCCGAGGCGGTCGTGATGCGGATGGTCGCGGTCTCGCCCTCGCCGAGCTCGCTGCCGAACGAATCCCCGCCGCTGAGGATGTTCTCCCCGTCGCCCTCTCCGAGTTCGAGCTGTATCTTCAGTCGGTCCTGCTGGTCGTTCAGGACGGGGTTCGAGCCGTCCTCGTCCTGGACGGTCGAGACGGTGAAGCGGCCGTCGGGGTTGCCGGAGGTCTGGTCGGCGGCGAGCTGGTAGAACGACCCGGTCGGGCCGACCCACTGAATCGTCGTCGTGGCGAGGTCGACGTTGCCCGCGCCCGGTCCCCGCTTTACGATGAGGCTCACGACGCCGACCGAGTTGTCGTCGAGGTCGGTCCCCGTCGCGCTGACTACCTGCAGTCGGTTCGAGGTCGCGTCGCTCGCGCCCTCGCCGGTCGCCTGCGAGGAGCTCTGCAGGAACCCGGCCGTGTTGATGAGCACGCCCGCGGCGATGGCGGCCACGAGCACCATCGCGATGAACACGATGAGCGTGCCGATACCGACCTGCCCGCGGTCGTCTGGAGCTTGGTCGTTCAAGCTGTACATTTCAGTTACTGATAGTTTCTCTACTGCTCCTGTATAAAGCTGCGTGAGCAATTATCGACGGTGAAAACGAGCTACAGCGGGGTAATACGGCCTATTCGGGGTTCGCCAGCGAGGCGAGCATCGCTTCGAGTTGCACGCGCTCGTTGGCCCCCTGTGTGATTCGATAGTCGGTCTCGCCCACCCGTTCGAGGATGCGGACCGCCGCCCGGTCGTCGACCTCGAACTCCCAGATGGAGCGGTGGAGCTGGTCGATGATGTCGCCGCCGGCGATACCCTCCTCTGTGAGCAGGCGGTCGAGTGTCGCGCGCGCCGCGGTGAAGTCGCCGTCGAGCGCCGACTGGACCATCCCGTGTATCTCCTCGGGACGGGCCGTGGAGGTGATGGCGTACACCGCCGACTCGTCGACCACGTCGCCGCTGACCGAGGCGGCCTGCAGCCCGTTGATAGCCTTGCGCATGTCGCCCCCGGCGGCGTACACCAACGCCGCCAGCCCGTCGTCGGTGAGTTCGATGTCCTCCTCGGCCGCGATGTGGCGGATTTCGGCCTCGACGGCGTCGTCCGACAGCGGCGAGAAGCGAAAGACCGCACACCGGGACTGGATGGGGTCGATAATCTGACTGGAGTAGTTACACGAGAGGATGAAGCGGACGTTGTTCGAGAACTGCTCCATCGTTCGGCGGAGCGCCGACTGGGCGTCGCTCGTGAGAGCGTCCGCCTCGTCGAGGAAGATGATGCGGTACTCGTGGCCGCCGAAGCTCGTGCGCGCGAAGTTCTTGATGCGGTCCCGGACCACGTCGATACCGCGCTCGTCGGAGGCGTTCAGTTCGAGGAAGTTCTCCTGCCAGTCCTCGCCGTACAGCTCGCGGGCGATGGCGCAGGCGCTGGTCGTCTTCCCGGTACCGGCCGGCCCGGAGAACAGCATGTGGCTCAGGTCGTTGCGGTCGACGTAGCTCTGCAGTCGCCCGACGATGTCCTCGTGACCCATCACGTCGTCGAGCGATTCGGGGCGGTACTTCTCTATCCACACTTCCTCCCGTCCCGCCCGCGACTCGGCGTCGGCCTCACTCATGTGTCTGGGGTAGCGCGGGCCCGGCATAAACGAACCGTTCGCTCCCAAACTATTGTACCGGCGCCGCCGAAGGTGACGGTATGTCCGACGACATCGACGACACCGACGACCTGCCAGCGACCGCCGGCACCTTCGCCGAGACCGAACCCGACGTCTGGGCGGCCTACAGCGACCTGGGGCGGGCCTGCTCGGCGGCCGGACCGCTCGACGACGAGACCCGGCGACTCGTCAAACTCGCGCTGGCCATCGGCGCCGAGTCGGAGGGCGCGGTCCACTCCCACGTCCGGCGCGGCCTCGACGAGGGGCTGACCGCCGAACAGCTCCAGCACGTCGCGGTGCTGTCGATTCCGACGCTGGGATTCCCGCAGGCGATGGCCGCCCGGAGCTGGATTTCGGACCTGACGGAGTGACCCGGAGACCGGTGCAGGCCCGGTACCGGCCGGATGCGTGCCAACGGCCGGTATGAACCCGGTACCGGCCGGATGCGTGCCCGTCGACCGCCATAAGACGCCTATTTCTCAGTCGGTAACGTGCGTGTGTCGCCGGCAGCGCCACCCTATCCGCCGGATGGCTCTCTATAGCTTTGCTCGCGCGGCGCCAACAGCTCCGGTATGACAGCGTCAGGTACATCGGCCGGTGACCGGCGGGTCTCCGACCTCTCACAGCAGGCGATAGACGACCTCCGGTCCGGTCTGCGCGGCGACCTCCTCGAACCGGACGACGACGGCTACGACGAGGCCCGGACGGTCTGGAACGGGATGATAGACCGCCACCCCGCGCTCGTCGTCCAGTGTACCGGAACGGCCGACGTCGTCGCGGCCGTCGAGTTCGCCCGGGAGACGGGCAGCGAGGTGTCGATACACGGCGGCGGCCACAACGTCTCGGGCAGCGCCGTCGCCGACGGCGGCCTGATGATAGACCTCTCGCCGATGAACGGCGTCCACGTCGACCCCGAGGCCGGAACGGTCCGGGCCGGGGGCGGCGCGCTTCTGGGCGACGTCGACCACGAGACCCAGCTGTTCGGTCTCGCGGCGCCGCTCGGCGTCGTGAGCGAGACCGGTATCGCCGGGCTCACGCTCAACGGCGGCTACGGGCACCTCTCGCGGGAGTACGGGCTGGCGGCGGACAACCTCCGCGAAGTGGACATCGTCACCGCCGACGGGCAGGTCCGGACGGCCAGCGAGGACCGGCACGCTGACCTGTTCTGGGCCGTCCGGGGCGGCGGCGGCAACTTCGGCGTCGTCACGTCGCTCGAATACGACCTCCACGAGGTCGGCCCCGAGGTGTCCCAGCTGTTCGTCTGGTACCACGCCGACGAGGCCGCCGACCGGCTGGCGGCCTTCCGCGAGTGGACCGAGTCGGCGCCCCGGACCGCGGCCGTCCTCCCCTTCCTCGCGCACGTCCCCGCAGAAGAGCCGTTCCCCGAGGCGTCGTGGGGCGAACCGGCGCTCGCCTTCTTCGGCTGTGTCCGCGGTGACCCTGCGGCGTTCGAGGAGACCGTGGGGCCGCTGACCGCGGGCGACCCCATCGTCGACCTCAGCGAGCGGACCCGCTTCGAGGCGCTACAGGCGCTGCTGGACGAGGATTACCCCGACGGGCTGCGCTACTACTGGAAGTCGCTCTACCTGACGGAGCTGACCGACGAGGTCGTCGACGTGATGGTGCGATACAACGACAGCGCTCCCTCCGACCTCTCGACGGTCGACCTCTGGTGGCTCGGTGGACAGGTCGCGGACGTGCCACAGGACGCGACCGCGTTCTGGCACCGGGACAAGCCGTTCATGCTCAACTTCGAGGCTAACTGGGAGGACCCGGACCGGGACGACGACAACGTCCAGTGGGTCCGGGAGGGGTTTGCCGCCGCCGAGGAACTGGCTGTCTCGGGCGGTCGCTACGGTAACTTCCCGGGCTTTGCCGGGGACCCCGCGCACCTGCTGTTCGGCGAGAACTACGACCGGCTGGTCGAGGTCAAGACCGAGTATGACCCCGAGAACCTGTTTCGGCTGAACCAGAACATCGCGCCGCGAGGGACGGACTGATGGACGGCTCGCATGGCTGACGACGCCGTGGCCGATTCGCGTACTGACCCGGCCGAGGCGGGCGTGCCGTGGCGCTCGCGGACCGTCCAGCTCGTCCTGCTTTCGACCGCGCTGGCGCCGCTGGGCGTCCCGCTCGTCAGCCCCACGCTGCCGGTGTTCCGGGACGCCTTCGGGGTGACGGAGGCCCAGGCGAGCCTCCTCGTGAGTGGCTACTTCGTCGTCGGCATCCTCCTCTCGCCGTTCGTCGGCCTGCTCGCGGACCGGCTCGGCCGCAAGCGCGTCCTCGTCGGCGGCCTCGCGACCTTCGGGGTTCTGGGCGGCGCGATGGCCTTCGCCCCCTCGTTCGAGGCGGTGTTGCTCCTGCGGGTGCTGCAGGGCACCGGCGCCGCCGCCATCTTCATCACGACGGTCACGATTATCGGCGACACCTTCGAGGACGCCCAGCGGACCGCTGTCCTCGGGGTCAACGTGGCCGTCCTCTCCCTGACGGCCGCCCTCTTTCCCGTGCTCGGGGGTTACCTCGTGGGTATCTCGTGGAACGCACCGTTCCTCACCTACTTCGCGGCGGTGCCGCTGGCGGTCGCGGTCGCCCTGCTGCTGGAGGAGCCGGCGACGGGGGCCCAGACCCGGGGCGTCGCACACCTCCGGTCGGCGCTCTCCAGCGTCGCCACGCCGGCCGTGCTCGCGCTCTTCGGCGTGACCTTCCTGACAGAGTTCCTCGCCTTCGGGGTCGTCTTCACGACGCTCCCGTTCCTGCTGGAACCGGTCCTGGCACCGGTGCTCGTCGGCGCGGTCATCCTCTCGGCGGAGGCCGTCTCGATGGTCGCCGCGACGGCGACCGGCCGCCTCGCCCGCCGGTTCAGCTCCGTCCAGCTGGTCGGCCTCGGCTTCGCCTGCTACGGCGTCGGGTTCTTCCTCATCGGCCTGTTCGGCTGGCTGGGGACCACCGTGGCCGGGGTCGTCTTCGCCGGGGCCGGCATCGGCCTGCTCCTGCCCAGCATCGACGCGTCGCTGAGCGAGCGAACGACGGAGGCACACCGGGCCGGGACGTTCAGTCTGCGCAACAGCGCCACGTTCTCCGGGCGCTTTGCCGGCCCAGTCACCTTCGCCGGTCTCGCCGTGACCGCCGGGCTGGGCTACACGCCGCTACTCCTCGCGGCCGGGTCGATATCGGTCGCGGTGGCGCTCGCGACGACCCTCGTCGCCCGACGGCCTACTCCAGCAGCAGCCGCGTCGGGTCCGCCAGATAGGATTTGAGGGTGTCGACGAACCGGGCCGCGTCGGCCCCGTCGACGACCCGGTGGTCGATGGCCAGTGACAGCGTCAGGGTTGGCTTTGCCACCACCTCGCCGTCTTCCGCGACGGGTCGCTCTCTCAGCGCGCCGACGCCCAGAATCGCCGTCTCGGGGACGTTGATGATGGGGTCGGCGTACTCCCCGCCGATAGCGCCGAAGTTCGTGACCGTGAAGACGCCGCCCTGCAGCTCCTCGCGAGCGATGTCGCGGTTTCGGGCCCGCTCGACGAGCTGATTCACGTCGGCAGCCAGTTCCAGCAGCCCCGTCTCGTCGACGTCCTCGACCACGGGGACGACGAGCCCGTGGTCCGTCGCCGTCGCCACGCCGATATCGCGGTCGCTCCGGTAGACTATCTCCTCGCGCTCGGTGTCAAGCTGCGTCGCGAGAATCGGGTGGTCGTCCAGCGCGGCGGCGACGCACTGCAGCACCAGCGGCGTGTACGTCAGGTGGACGCCCCGCTCCTCCGCGAGCGGCTGGAGCCGCTCGCGGGCCTCGACCAGTCCGGGGACGGCCACTTTGTCGTGGTGGGTCGCGTGGGGCACCTCGCGTCGGGACCGAGCCATCTGCTCGCCGATGGTCCGGCGGACCCCGCGGTACGGCTCCCGGCGGTCCGCGTCGGTCGCCTCGACCGGCGTCGCCTCGACGCCGGTCTCCGTGGCTGCCTCGCGGAGCTCCGAGACCACTCGCTCGGCGACCTCGCGCACGTCCTCGTCGGTGATTTCGCCGGCGTCCGACTCGCGTTCCGCGACGGCTCGCACCGCCGCCGCGTCGACGTAGGGCTCGCCGTCGCGGGTCTCGTCGGTCGGGACGGCGTCGATGTCGACGCCCAGCTCGCGGGCGAGCCGTCGCGTGGCCGGCGTCGCAAGCGTGCGGTCGCGCCGCTCGGTCATGGTCGACGCGACCTTCCGGACGGCGGACTTGACAGCCGGCTCCGTCCCGTCGCTCTCTGTGTCCGGCCCGTCGTCGCTGACCTTCGAGATAACCGAGGTTGGACCGTCGTCCTCGCGCTCGTCGTCGTCCACTTTCGAGACGACCGGGGTGGGTCCCTCGTCGTCTTCCCGCTCGCTCGCGGCGGCCGCCACGTCGGCCTCGGTGATACGGCCGCTCGGGCCGGTGCCCTCGACGGTCGCGATGTCGACGCCCCGCTCGCGGGCGAGCCGACGCACGCTCGGCGGGGCGAAGACGCGGTCGTCGACGGCCGCGCCGTTCTCGGGCGGGGCCGCGCTTTCGGTGCTCTCCGGACCGTCGGCCCCTTCCTCGATGGTGACCAGCACCTCGCCCGTGGCGACGATGTCGCCCACCTCGGCGTGTAACTCCCGGACGACGCCGGCGACCGGTGACGGCACGTCGACGGCGGCCTTGTCGGTCTCGACCTCGGCGAGCGTCTGGTCCTCGTGGACTGCCTCGCCGACGGCGACGTGCCAGGCCAGCACCTCGCCCTCGGCGACCCCCTCGCCCAGGTCGGGCAGCTCGAACTCGAACATGGTCAGAAGTCGACGGCCTCGGTGATACCGTCTTTGATACGGCCGGTCTCGGGGAGGTAGTAATCCTCCAGGGCGTACAGCGGGAACGGCACGTCGAAGCCAGTGATTCGCGTGATCGGGGCCTCCTGGTACAGCAGCGCCTCCTCCTGAACGGTGGCGATAATCTCGCCCGCCAGCCCGCCCGTTTTCGGCGCCTCGTGGACCACGGCCGCGCGGCCGGTCTTCCGGAAGGACGCGAGGACGGTCTCGGTGTCGAGCGGCTTGAGCGTCCGGAGGTCGACGACCTCCACGTCGACGCCCTCGTCGGCCAGTTCTTCGGCGGCGTCTATCGTCGGGCGAGTCATCGCGCCCCAGGTGAACACCGAGACGTCCTCGCCCTCGCGGCGGACGCTCGCGGTCCCCAGCTCTCTCGTGTACGGGTCCTCGGGCACGGCCTCCCGGAACGAGCGGTAGATGAGCTTCGGTTCGAGGAAGACGACGGGGTCGGGGTCGCGGACAGCGGCCGCGAGCAACCCCTTCGCGTCGGCGGGCGTCGAGGGGACGACGACCTTCAGCCCCGGCTCGTGGGTGTAGAAGGCCTCCTTGGACTCGGAGTGGTGTTCGGGCGCGCGGATGCCGCCGCCGTAGGGCGCCCGAATCGTCATCGGGCAGCTGTATCGCCCGCGGCTCCGCGTGCGCAGCCGGGCGGCGTGGCTCACTATCTGGTCGAAGCCGGGGTACATGAACCCGGAGAACTGCAGTTCGGGGACCGGCCGTAGGCCGTAGGCCGCCATCCCGATGGCACAGCCGACGATGCCCGACTCGGCCAGCGGCGTGTCGACGACGCGGTCCGCGCCGAACTCCTCGTAGAGGCCCTGTGTCGCCCGGAAGACGCCGCCGTTGCGCCCCACGTCCTCGCCCATGACGAGCACGTCGTCGTCACGTTCCAGTTCGCCGTAGAGGCCGTCGCGAACGGCCTGGACGAGCGTCAGGTTCTGTGTGGTGCTCACTGGAATATCTCCTCGTCGCCGTGGCGTTCGCGCAGGTCGCGCAGGTAGTCGAGTTGCTGTTCGAGCCGTTCGGGCATCTCGGCGTAGACGTGGGCGAACAGCTCCTCGGGGCTCGGCCGTTCGGTCGCCTCCGCTGTCTCGATGGCGTCGGCCACCTCGTCGGCCACCGACGCTTCGATATCGTCGACGCGCTCCTCGGAGAGCAGCCCCCGCTCGCGCAGGAACGTCTCCAGCCGCGGAATCGGGTCCTTGCGCTTCCAGCGCTCGACCTCGTCGTCGTCCCGGTACACCGACGGGTCGTCCGCGGTCGTGTGGGCGCCAAAGCGGTACTGCACGGCCTCGATGAGCGTCGGTCGCAGGTCCCCCTCGGACGGGTCGCGGGCCTTCGCGACGGCCTCCTTTGTCACCTGATACACCGCGAGCGGGTCCATCCCGTCGACCTGGACGCCGTCGAAGCCGTAGGCCGCGGCCTTGCCGGCCAGTGTCTGGCTGGCGGTCTGGCGCTCCCGCGGTAGCGAGATGGCCCACTGGTTGTTGTTACAGAAGAAGACGGCGGGCACGTCGAAGACGCCCGCGAAGTTCAGCCCCTCGTGGAAGTCGCCCTCGCTGGTCGCCCCGTCGCCGAAGTACGCCAGGACGACGGCGTCGTCACCGCGGAGTTTCGCCGCCCACGCCGCGCCGGTCGCGTGGGGTATCTGGGTGGCGATGGGCACCGCCATCGAGAACACCTGCACGTCCTCGGGCGGGGCGTTGCCCCGCTCGTTGCCCATCCAGTACAGCAGGTCGTCCGAGAGCGACCAGCCCCGAACCGCGAGCGCGAGATGCTCGCGGTAGCTCGGGAACGTCCAGTCCCCCTCCGACAGGGCCATCGCGCTCCCGACCTGGGAGGCCTCCTGTCCGGCCATCGGCGGGTACGTGCCCATGCGCCCCTGTCGTTGCAGGCTCACCGCCCGCTTGTCGAACTGCCGGCTCAGTTTGAGGTAGCGGTACATCTCGACGAGTCGGTCGTCGCTCAGGTCGGGGACAGTCGCGCCGTCGACGACCTGCCCGTCTTCGTCGAGTATCTGTACCCGGTCGCTGGGGTCCCGCTGGAGGACGCTCCCTGCGCGATACATACGCCAAACGTTGGCACGCACCACGCTTAGGGTTTTCGCGGCGAAAGATGCCGCTTCTCTCCCGGGTCCTACGTGCCGATCGGCTCCGCGCTACGGGTGAGATACAGCGAGTAGGCGATACAGCCCACGCCCGCGAGCTGGATCAGTCGGACGGCGATGCGGAAGTAGCCCTGATACCACAGCGGCACCGTGCCGGTCCGGAACAGCGCGTTGCCGGTGAAGGCGGCGACGTAGGTCACGCCAAAGAGGAGGATGAGCCCGACCGAGAGGTATCGCATCGGCGGGCTGTCGTTGCGCCGGAGCCCGCGGTAGGCCTGATAGCCGATGTACAGCCCCACCAGCGACGTGACCGCGGTCACGGCCAGTTCCACGAGGCCGAGCGGCGTGAACTGGTCCAGCACCATCTCAGAACTCCTCCCAGAGCCGCGTGAGCCGGTCGGCGACGTCGTCGCCCACCCGGTCGAGTTCGAACTGTAGCTCCCCGTCGCGCAGCCGGATGGTCAGCTCGTCGAGCGTGGCCGCGTAGACGGTGTCGTGGTGACCGTCTGCCCGCGGGCGCGTGCGTTCGACGAGCAGTCCCGCGTCGGTCAGTCGCTCGACGCGGCGGTACACCGTCGCCTGCGAGATGTCACAGCGCTCGCTCAGTTCCTTCGCGCTCAGGGCGCCGTCGCTCGTCGCGGTGAGGATGGCCCGTGCGTGGTCGTCGTCGAGGAGCGCGACGACCGCTTCGAGCGTCGGGTCACCGGACACGTCAGGGCCGTCGCGTGCTGGTGTCATAGTTGTCGGTGTCGTTTGGCTCGGGGTCAGCCGACCCGTTCGGTGGGAGTGTCTCATGGCGCCTCCCGGAACGCCAGTGTCGCGGTCGCGTTGCGGTCCGCGCTCCGGTACACCAGGCGGACGGTCGCGCCGGACTCGATGTCGGCGGTAGAGACGGTCAGCACCTCGCCCGGTTCGACGGTGTCGCCCACGTCGAAGTCGGTGGCGTCGTCGTCCACGCTGAAGTCGGTGACCTCGTCGCTGTTCGTCGCCTTCACGACGAGGCGTTCGGTCTCGACCGTGTCGCCGGCCTCGTGCCGGAACTCCACCGTCTCGGCGGCCGCGTCGTCGGTGACCCGCCACGACACGTGGGGGACCACCAGCGTACGGGTGTCGCCGCGGAACTGCTCTACGGGCTCGGCGAGTTCCATCGTCGCGACCCGCCCCTCGACGGTGACCTCGACCGCGTCGGCGTCCCGCAGGCGGGCGCGGCGTTCGAGCGCCGTCTTCACCTCGCCCACCGTCGGCTCGTCACCCTCGGGGAACAGCCACGTTCGGACGCTGTAGACTGCGTCGTCGTCGTGGCTGAACGCGTACGCCCGACCCACAATATCCCAGAACACCGTGTCGGTCGCCTGCTGGTCGCCGCTCCGTACCGTCCCCGGCAGGAGCCACGTCCACCGGCGACTGCCCGCGCCGGCGGACAGCGCCTCGAAGTCCGCCGCGACCTCGTGGTACCGCTCGCCGTCGCCGCGACGGGCGGCCGCGATAGTCGCCACGATATCCCGGGCACCCGGGCCGCTGCCGAACACCAGCCCGTCCGCCGAGACGCCCATCACGCGGTCGTCGTCCGGCCGCACGTAGATCTCGTATCCGTTCTCGGTACCCGCGGGCTCGTAGCTCGTCTCCGGAATCGTCTCGGTGACGGCGCCTCGGTCGATGTCGCCGGCCAGCACCACCGCACTGCTCGATTCGAGGAGGCTGCTGATGCCGACCGCCGTATCGACGTCGTCGACGTGGACGCCGACGTAGTCGGACTGCGTGGCGACGAGGGTCCGCGCGACGCTCCCTCTGGTCCAGGCCGGCGCGTCTTCGGGCGGGGGCTCGTAGGCGTGGACGTCGTAGCCGCCGTCGGCGTCCGCGGTGTCGGGGAAGGCATCCGGCGCGGGGAGCCACTCGCGGTATTTCGGGGCCCCAGCGTCGGGGGCCTGCACGGTGCCGTACTTGACTTTCGACCCCAGCGGTGGCAGGCCGCTACAGCCGGTTAGCGCCGTGACGCCGGCGGTCAGTGACGCGGCACCGGCGCGCAGCGCCGCCCGGCGGGAGAGTCGGGTGTCGGGTGGGGGCGACATCTATCTGGTACGTTCTCGGCACGTAGCTTAAACGGGGCTGGCGCTCGGCAGTCGGCTGCAGACCGTAGAAACTGTTATATACGGCTTCTCCTCAGCCACCCGCTAGCTGACGAGTCCGCGACGCTCTCGCCCTCGCGGAGCACGCTCACTCGCGCCGTTCACTGACGTGCTCGCTCGCGAGCCGTTTCGGCGTCGCCGCCAGCGAGCACGCTCTCGACGAACAGTTCGCCGGCCCGGTACGACGACCGGACCATCGGCCCCGAGGCGCAGTACTGAAACTCGAACTCCTCCTCGGCGACGCGCTGCCAGGTGTCGAAGACGTCGGGGTGGACGTAGTCGCTCACCTCCAGATGGGACCGCGAGGGCTGGAGATACTGCCCGAAGGTGACGATGTCGGTCCCGACCTGCCGCAAATCGGAGAGCGTCTGGTACACCTCGTGGGCGTACTCGCCGACGCCCAGCATCAGGCTGGTCTTGGTGAAGACGTCGCTCTCCCTGTTCGCTTGCCGGAGCACCGACAGCGACTGCTCGTAGCCTGCCCGGCGGTCACGCACCGGCCACTGGAGGCGGTCGACGGTCTCGATGTTGTGGGCCAGTACGTCCGGTTCGGCGTCGATAATCTGCCGGACGAGGTCCGGTTCGCCCTGGAAGTCCGGAATCAGACACTCGACCAGAATCGACGAATCGCGCCGTTTGATAGCGCGGATGGTCTCGGCGAAGTGGCCCGCGCCCTGGTCGGGGAGGTCGTCGCGGTCGACGCTCGTCAGGACCACGTAATCGAGGCCGATGTCGGCGACGGCGTCGGCGACGTTCGCGGGCTCGTCGGGGTCGAGCGGCTCCATCCCGCCCGTCTCCACGTCACAGAAGTTACACCCGCGCGAGCAGCGGTCGCCCAGCAGCATGAACGTCGCCGTGCCGGGGCCGCTGTCGGCGGCATCCGCCGCCTCCTCGTTCGGGGACGCGTTCGCGCCCCCTGACCAGCATTCGCCCATGTTCGGGCAGTTAGCCTCCTCGCAGACGGTGTGGAGGTCCCGCTCACGGAGGCTCTGCTTGATATCCGTGAACCGCTCGCCCGACGGCGGCCGCATCTTCAGCCAGTCGGGCTTGCGCGAACGACTCATACCGGCGCTTCGGTCCGTCGCTCAAAAGGGGTTGCGTTCCGGCCGGGCGCCGCGCTCACTCCGCCGGCGCAGAGGCCGGTCGCCACGCGTCACTTCGCTCCAGATACTCCCGGAATGAGGTCGGCTGGATACCGTGCCGTTCGGCGAGCCCCTCGATGTCCACGTCGTAGCCGCCCTCGTTGAACCACTCGTACATGTCGGCGTAGTCGTCACCCATCGCCTCGCGGAACGCCGCCATGTCGACGGAGACCGGCTCGACGTCTCTCCCGAGGTAGTCGCTGAACGCCGCGGCGAACTCCGCCAGAGTCAGTTCGTCGCCGGCGAGCGTGACGGTCTCACCGACGAAGCGGTCGGGGTCGGCGAGCGCCGCCGCGCCCGCCTGCCCGATGTCGTCCGTGTCGACGGCGGCCAGCGAGACGCCATCCGCGAGCGGGAGCGCGAGCTGTCCGTCGAGGATGTCCTCGCGCATCCCCGGCCCCGCGAAGTTCTGCAGGAAGAACGTGGGGCGGACGACGGTCGCCGGCAGTCCGAGCTCGGCGATGCGCTGTTCGACGGCGTGTTTCGCCTCGAAGATGTTGACCCCCACGGCGTCCCCGGCGTTCCCGACGGAGCTGTAGACGAACTGGTCGACGTCGGCGGCGGCAGCGGCTTCGGCCACCGTCACGCCCTGGGCGATGTCGCCCTCCCGGCCGCCGTTCGCGTACGCCGTGACACAGTAGACGGCGTCGACGTCGGCAAGCAGCGTCTCCATCCGTTCGGCGTCGGTCATATCCCCCTCGACCACCGTGACGCCGCGCTCGTCGAGCGCACGCGCCGCCTCGCTCGTGGCGTCGCGAGTCAGGCCGCGGACCGCCCACGGCCGGTCGGACGCGAGCAAGTGGTCGACGACCGCGCCTCCCTGCGTGCCGGTCGCACCGGTGACGAGTACCGTTCGCATGATATATTATCAATTAGATGGAGTGTTAATAAAACGTTTCCCTGACCTCGGAACGTCGCGTCGGTCTCCGGACGACCGCCAGCCAGCCCACCGTCCGCGATGGCGGTGCTGCCGGACTCGCGCTGGACTGCGCCCGCTGGGCGCCGCCAGTTCGCCGGCGTCGGGTCGAGACATCGCGCCGCCGCCGGCCTCCGCGCCATAGAAACGCCTTTGGCCTCGCGGTGCCGCCCATCCCACGTGTCACGCCGAGCCGACAGTGAGCCGACGGTGGCAGTCGACGAGGTGTTGCCGGAGTTCGCCGACGCCTTCCCCTTCGAGCGGTTCAACGAGATGCAGTCGGCGGCCCTGCCCGCCCTGCTCGACCGCGAGGACAACGTCGTCGTCAGCGCGCCGACCGCCAGCGGCAAGACCGCGCTGGCGGAGCTGGCCATCTGCAAGACGCTGGCCGAGGGGGGCACCGCGCTCTTTCTCGCCCCGCTGCGCGCGCTCACCAACGAGAAGGAAAGCGAGTGGGAGCGCTTCGAGGACCTGGGCTACTCGGTGTACGTCGTCACCGGCGAGCGCGACCTCAGCCCGCGTCGGGCCGAACGGGCCGACATCCTCGTGATGACTCCCGAGAAGGCCGATTCGGCCACACGGAAACACGAGACGGCCCGCTACTCCTTTATCATGGACGTGGACTGCTGTGTCATCGACGAGGTCCACCTGCTGGACTCGGAGCGCCGGGGCGCGGTGCTCGAAGTCACTGTCTCGCGGCTCCGCAGACTCTGTGACCCCCGCGTCGTCGCGCTCTCGGCGACGATGCCCAACATCGACGACGTGGCCGACTGGCTGGACGCCCCCTCGGAGACGACCTTCGCCTTCGACGAGGCCTACCGACCGGTGCCGCTGAACGCCGACGTGAAGACCTACACCCACGGCGAGAACGCCTTCGCCGACAAGTACCGGCGGCTCTACCGGGCGCTGGACCTCGCCGAACCGCACATCCGCGAGGAGGGGCAGGCGCTCGTCTTCGTCTCCTCGCGACAGGACACCGTGCAGGCGGCAAAGAAGGCCCGCGACGAGCTCGTCGAGCGGGACATCCCGATGGGGGCTCGCGGGGATTACGATTTCCATAACGACGCCGCCGACCTGAGCAACGACACGCTGCGCCAGTCGGTGCTCGACGGTGTGGGCTTTCACCACGCCGGGCTCTCCCGCGAGGACAAGAACCGCGTCGAGCAGTGGTTCAAGGAGGGGAAAATCCAGCTTCTCTTCTCGACTTCGACGCTCGCCTGGGGCGTGAACCTCCCCGCCCGCTGTGTCGTCATCCGCGACACGAAGCTCCACGACCCCCTGGAGGGCGAGGTGGACATGAGTCCACTCGACGTGCTCCAGATGCTCGGCCGCGCGGGCCGGCCGGGCTACGACGACATGGGGTACGCCTGGGTCGTCTGTGACCGGTCCGACGCCGACAAGTACCGCCGCCTGCTGCGGGACGGCAAGGAGATAGAGTCCCGGCTGGCCGGCGAGCTCGACGCCCACCTCAACGCCGAAATCGCGCTGGGCACGATTCGGGACATCGACGACGTGATGAGCTGGCTGGAGACGACGTTCTACTACGCCCGCGCCAAGTCCTCGCCCGACGCCTACGACGCGGGCAGCGACCTCCGCGAGCGGGTGTCGAACGAGCTCTCCCAGCTCGTCGCCGACGGCTTCGTCGAGCGCGACGGGCTCCGCATCGAGGCCACCCGGCTCGGACAGCTCGCCTCGAAGTTCTACCTCCGGCTCGACACCGCGCGTCGCTTCGCCGACCTCGCCGAGCGCTGTGCGGCGGTGGCCGGCGACGGGGACGCGGCCGAGTCGATAGACGCCGAGGACCTGCTCGCGACGGTCGCCGGCGCGACGGAGTTCGACAGCGTCAGCGCCCGCTCGGACGAGCAGGACGCAGTGAGCGCGGTGGTGGGTAGTGGCGCCCCCGAGGAACTCGACGCCGGCCAGCGGAAGGTGCTCGCAATCTTGCACTCGGGGATGACCGGCACCACGCCGACCGAGTTGAAAAGCGACGCGTGGGTCATCCGCCAGAACGCGCTGCGGCTGCTGGCCGCGCTGCGGGAGTTCCTCGACAACCTCGCGCCCGCCCGCTTCGCGAACCTCGCCTGCCGCGTCGAGGCCCGCGTCGAACACGGTATCAGCGAGGACGCGGTGGGGTTGACCGCCATCGACGGCGTCGGCTCCGGTCGGGCCGGCAAACTCGCCGCCGAGGGGCTCTCCAGCCCGGCCGACGTGGTCCGGGCGGGGGTCTCGGGACTCGTCGCCGCCGGCCTCTCGGAGGGCGTCGCGGAACAGGTCGTCTCGAACGCCCGTGACCTCCCCGTGGTCGTCGTCGACTGGGGCGAGTTCCCCGAGACTATCGCCACCGGCGACCACGATATGCGCGAGGTGACCGTCGCGAACAACGGCGGCGGCGCACGGGCCGGCCTCCGGGTGACGGTCAACGGCCGCGAGATGACGGCCAAACCGTCGTATCTCGGCCAGACGACGCTCCCCGTCGCCGTCTTCGGGGCCGACGCCGACGAACTGACATTCACCGTCGAGGTGACGTTCCCGAACCGACCGCTCGACCCCGTCACCGTCTCTCGGACAGTCGCGGTGCGGTGACAGACGCCGGATCTCCCGTCATCAGATAACTGCCGCAGATTGCGGAATAAAATTTATCCCGCTCGCTAAAAGCGTCTCGCTCGTTCCGACCGTCGCTGTGAAACCGGATAAAATCAATCAAACGAAACGTACTGGTGCGAATTGGATACAACCGTCTGTCGTTTATATGGGGGTATGTGTTCTACGAGGGAGTGAGGAGGAACCCAATGTCCAGTGCTCCGCCCTTTCGGTCGCCGACTGATGCACTCACCAGCGGAAGCATCGACTTCCGACGGCTGGCTGTTCGGCCGGTCCAGTTCCTCGGGTTCTGGACTGCCGTCGTGGCACCGCTCGCGTATGCCGTGCTTCTCATGAGTTCACTGGACGGACGGAGCCGCCTCCTCCTGCTTACCGGTGTGTTCTTCGCCAACGTCCTCGGCCTCGTCATTGGCCGGGGGTACCGTGCCAGCGCCTGACTCCCCCTCGGGCGCTATGCGGTCTTCGACTCCCCTTTACTGGCGGCGCTGTCCGAGTAGCACCGCGCGAAGCTCCGCCGCGTCGCTCGCCTCGTAGTGGACCATCGGGAGGTCCGTCGCCGCGCCGTCGCCGTGGAAGCCGACGGTCGTCATCCCCGCGGCCACTGCCGCGCTCGCGCCGGCGTAGGAGTCCTCGACGGCCCAGCAGTTCGCCGGGTCGACGGCGAGTTCCGACGCACCGCGCTCGTAGATGTGTGGCTCGGGCTTGCCCGGGCCGTCGACGTCCTGTGCGCTGACGGCGGCGTCGAAGTGGTGCAACAGGCCAAAGCGCTCCTCGATGACGTCGATCCAGTCCCACGGCGCCGAGGTGGTCAGCGCCAGCTGGGTGCCGGCCTCCCGGAGGTCCGCGAGCAGGTCGTCGACGCCGTCGAGCATCGTGGCGTGGTCACCGTATATCTCCTTGCCGGCCTCCTCGAACAGCCGCTCGTACTCCTCGCGCGTGACCGCGAGGTCGTACTCGCCGTCGAGGTCGGGGTACACCTCGGTGTAGTCCCGGCCGGTGATGGCCGACAGCGGGATGTCGTCGTCGGGCGCGACCGTCGGCAGGATATGCTCGCGCTGGATACTGACCCAGTGGTCCTCGGACTGGACGAGGACGCCGTCCATGTCGAAACAGATTGCGGTCGGTGCGTCACTCATTGGTTCCCCTCACTCGCCCGAACGGTTTGCCCCTTGCGCTCGACCGGTTGCACTCTGTCTAGCCCGAGGACGCGGCGTCCAGACAGCGGACGCTCTCCTCGTAGCTCTCGCCGGTCCTGAGCTGGATGTCCAGCTCCATACGCCCCACGTCACACCACGAGAACCCGTACGACCGTATCTGCTCGCCGCCGGGGGCGATGGCAGTAAACACCTGCGTGTCTGCGGGCAGCCCGTCGAAGGAACCCCGCCGTTGCTCACCTGCAGCGAGCGACAGCTCCCGTCGGTCGACACCCTCGCCAACCGGCGTGAGCCGGATCGCGCCGTCGAACGCCTCGGCCGGCAGTTCCCCGAGGTCCGTCGCCTCGACGCGCCGTGTCTCCCCGTCGGCGTACGTGAACTCGTAGCCGGTGACCCCGTTGGGCGTCGCCGCCAGCAACACGTCGTGCGGGCCGGCGTCGCGGTTCACGACGCTGTAGCTGATGCCCGCTCGGGCGGTCGGCGTCTCGCTGCCACCGCCGGTACAGCCCGCGGTGACACCGAGTCCGCCGACCGTGCCCAGTACCGCCCGTCTCGTCGGTTCCATACTCACCTCTCACCCGGTGGGCGGAAAACCCCGTCGCCGGCCGTGACGACCGAGGGTTTAGATACCGGGACGGGCCCACCGCCGCTATGCACGACGGAACGCGCGTGATGGCCGGTGAGTGTACGACTGTCTTCGAGGGGTCCCGCGAGCGCGAACAGCGCGGCGACGTGCTGGTCGTGGTCAAGCCCGACAACACGGTGCTGGTCCACGACGCCGAAGGGTATCAGCCGGTTGCGTGGCTCACCAGGGCCGACAGCGTCACGGTCGAGGACGGCACTGTCACCGCTCGCGAGGGCGAGCAGTTCCTCCGGGTCGTCGCCCACGAGGAACACGGGAGCGCCCGGTTCCCGGCCTCACAGGCCGGCGTTCCGGTCGGCGACTGCCCGGGGTGCCCGGGGACGCTGGTGCGTGCGGGCGGCGCCGTGACCTGTACCGGCTGTGGCGAACGCTACGGGCTGCCGACCGACGCCGCCGTCACCGGCAGTCGCTGTGGGGACTGCGCGCTGCCGACGATGCGGGTCGAACGCGGCGAAGCCATCGAGTGTTGCATCGACCGGGACTGTGAGTCACTCGACGACCGGGTCGTAGCGCTGTTCGACCGCGAGTGGGAGTGCAAGCACTGCGGGGGCGACCTCCGGATTCTGCGACGGGGCGGCCTGCTGGCCGGCTGCGAGAACTATCCGGAGTGTGACACCGGCTACGCGCTCCCGTCGGGGGTCGTCACCGGCGACTGTGGCTGTGGTCTGCCAGTGTTCGAGACGGCGGGCGGCCGGCGCTGTCTGGACAGCGGGTGTGGGGAAACCGGGTGAAACTGTACGGCAGTATTTCGCCCAATGGCAATGAGAAGAGCCAGAAAGCCCCGAGCGTAGCTGGCCGCCCCTTCGAGTCCCACCCATGCCGGCTGCCCAACCGGCTACGGGCGGGACTGAAAGGGGCCGTGCTCTCAGCGAACCCCGGCGAAGTAAGCACTGCAACGAGCAAAGCGAGTAAAGCGCGCAACGAGTCGCGGGAGCTGAGAGCACGGGGGCTTTCCGGCTGTTCAGCATCGAGTTCTCGCGTTCAATTGCGGTCTCTAGTATAGATTCTCCTCGCCCCAACCCGCAGGGGATTTGACCCTCCGTGGCCCACCGACCGGTATGCAACTCACGCTCGACGGCGACGTGGTCCGGGCCGGGAACCGCGCTCGCGAGCGGTTCTACGACTCGCGTGGCTACGGCCGCGTCCGCGACGGCGACCTCGACCTCGCGCCCGTGGAGGCCGCTCATCTCTGCTATCGGGGCGACATCGACGCCGTCGACGGGATGGACGTCCGGGAGCTCCTCGCCTCCGGGGCCGTCTCGGCCGTCGATTTCCTGGTGTACAAGGACCTGCGCGACCGCGGGTTCTACCTCACGCCGGCCCGGGAGGGGTGGGTCGACGACCCCGTCGGCGCTGACTTCGTGGTCTACCCGCGGGGGAAGGGGCCGTGGGACGACGCCGTCGCCTATCGCGTCCGGGTCGTCGGCGAGCGCGACGACGTGCCCGCGGGCTCGCTCGGCGACTGCGTGCTCGCCGTGGTCGACGAGGAGAGCGAACTGACGTATCTCGACACGAGCGAGCGGTCCGTCGCGGGGACGAGCGCGGCCGACGTGCCCGAGGTCCGGGGCGAACTGCTGGCCGAGCGGGTACTGTGCTGGGACCCGCCGGCGGCGCTCTATCAGCAGGCCTTCTACGGACAGCAACTGGACGAGGACGCCGTCCAACTCTCGCTCGTGGAGGCGGCCTATCTGGCCCGCGAGGGACTGCTAGACGTCGACGGGGGCACGGACGCTATCGTCGACCGAGGCCGCGACGTGGAGGGCGAGCGCTTCGACCGCCGATTGGGAGTGTACGCCGCGTTGCGGGACTCCGGCGTGGTCCCCAAGACCGGCTTCAAGTTCGGCGCGGACTTCCGGACCTACGCCGACGTCGAGAGCGTCGATAATCTGGGCCACTCCGAACTGCTGGTCCGGGCGCTGCCCGCCGACCACGACTTCGAGCCGCGGGACCTCGCACTGGACGTTCGCCTCGCCCACGGGGTGCGAAAGACGATGGTGTTCGCGCTCGTCGGCGACGGTATCGAGTGGGTGCAAGTGGAGCGGCTGACGCCGTGACCGGTTCGAGACCCGGAAGGCATAAGACCGTGTTCGCGCATGTCCCCCACATGGTGTCCACTCCCGCCGACGGCTGGCGCTGGCACGTCCGGAGAGTGGACAGTTTCGCGGTCCCCGTCCGGCGGGCGTAACCCGCCGGCGAGGCCGACGATGCTCCCTCCGCTTTCTCCGCCGTGGCCTCGACCGCACACCGACACGACACACGACACATGACGCGATATTCACACACCGACGACGAACCGGCAGACGAGCAGACGCGAACGGACGGCGGTGAGCCGAGCGACGCGAGGCGAGGCTCGTCGGACCTCCGGACTGACGGAGGTGCTGACGCCGCCGGCGCCGACGAGACCCAGCTCGACCCGTGGGGCTCCTCGACCGTCGAGGACTACCGCAAGCTGTTCGAGCAGTTCGGCATCGAGAGCTTCGACGACGTGCTCCCGGGCGTCCCGGACCCTCACTACCTGATGCGGCGAGGGGTCATCTTCGGCCACCGGGACTACGGCCCCGTGGCCGAGGCCATGCGCAACGACGAGCCGTTCGCCGCGCTGTCGGGGTTCATGCCCACCGGCGACCCTCACATCGGCCACAAGATGGTGTTCGACGAGATAATCTGGCACCAGCAGCGGGGCGCCGACGCCTATGCGCTCATCGCCGACCTCGAAGCCCACGCCGCCCGCGAGCTCTCCTGGAGCGAGATCGACGAACACGCGAGGAGCTACATCCTCTCCCTGCTCGCGCTGGGCTTTGACCCCGAGGACGGAGCGCTGTATCGCCAGTCCGACAACCGCGAGGTCCAGGACCTCGCCTTCGAGCTGGGCGCCGAGACGAACTTCTCGGAGCTGCAGGCCATCTACGACTTCGACGGCGAGACCGACGTCTCCCACATGCAGTCGGTCGTCACCCAGATGGCCGACATCCTCTCCCCGCAACTGGACGAACCGAAGCCGACCGTGATTCCCGTGGGCCCCGACCAGGACCCCCACATGCGGCTGGTGCGGGACCTCGCGGCGCGGATGCGCTACTTCGGCGTCACCGAAGCGTTCGCCAGCTTCGAGGCCGACCCCGTCGAGCGGACGCTCCTGCGACAGGCCTACGACGCCCGCGAGGCGTACGCCGAGGACCCGGAGACGCCCCGCTGTGTCGAGGCCGCCGACTATCTTCGCGAGCACGAGCCAGCGCCCGCGGACGCTCGCGAGTCCGTTACCGAGAAGCTCGACAACGCCGGCAAGGAGCCGATTCGGCCGCGGACCCGCATCTTCGACCGCAACGCCACCGACGCGGCCTTCGAGGCGCTCATCGAGGCCGTCTCCGGCGAGAAGCGCGTCTACGACGAACACGTCGACGCCTTCGACCTCGACCGCGCCGACGCGGACGAACTGGCCCGCGAGGTCGAACTCGACACCGGCGGCTACGGCTTCCTGCCGCCGTCCTCGATCTACCACCGGTTCATGACCGGCCTCACCGGCGGGAAGATGTCATCCTCGATTCCGGCCTCCCACATCTCCTTGCTCGACGACCCCAGCGACGGCTTCGACAAGGTGAAATCCGCCACGACCGGGGGCCGGGCCACCGCCGAGGAACAGCGCGAGAAGGGCGGCCGGGCCGACGAGTGTCCCGTCTACGAACTGTACGCCTACCTCCTCTCGGGCGACGACGACGAGTTCGCCGAGGAAGTGTACGACGAGTGCGTCGGCGGCGAGCGACTCTGTGGCGGCTGCAAGGAGCAAGCGGCGGAGCTGATGGCCGAGTTCCTCGAAGACCACCAGGAGAAACGCGCCGAGTGGGAGGACAAGCTGGACGAACTCGACATCGACCTCGACTCGCACCGAAAGCGGGCGTGAGGTCGCCTTTCGGGCCTGAATCGCTTTTTTACCCTGCCGCCACAGCTCACTATCCGGTCCGCTTTGGCTCAAACCGCGGTTTCACCGACCGGTGTGTTTTCGGCGTCGTCCACGGGACGTTTACCAACGTGGTCTCTCGCACCCGACTGGGGCACCTGCTCGTCACCGCCGGCGTCGGTATCGCGCTGCTCTCGCCGTGGTTCGGCGGCTCGACAGCACTTGCCTGTCCGGAACTCGGCGGTCCAGTCTACGACACGTTCGGGGTTCACCCCGGCGGCGTCGCGATAACCGGTATCGACCTCGCCGACGGCACCGTCGAGTGGTACGACGGCTGTAACTGGCGGACGAACTCGTTCCTGCCGCTGGTCGCCGGGCTGGTCGTCTCGCTGGCTGGCGTGGTCACCGCCACACGGCAGCGCCTCGACAGCTGATTCCGGCGACCGTGCAGCTCTCCGGACTCACCTGGCCCCCCCTTCGTAATCCTTTTGCGCACCCGCGCCAATCGCTCGCACATGGCACCCGAATCCACCCGTGCCGGCGTCGCTCGCCAGCCAGCCGTCAGTTCCGGGTTCGGGTTCTTTTTCGCGTTCTGACGGGCGGTGGAGTCGGGGCCGCGGTGGCCCGGACGAAACCGCTCGGAGGCGAGGCCGTCGCAGCAAGTAAGAACCGTTAACTGAGCGACCCGCGGTTATGCCGACAACGACCGACACACCCCTATGAAACGACCACAGGCACAGGTGGCCGTCCTGCAGGCCGCCGACTCCGACGAACCGAGACGTATCGACGAGGTGGCCGAGGCGGCCGACCTCAAGCCAGAGGCGGCGACGCGAGCCGCCTTCGAACTCGAAGCGGACGGGCTGCTCGCCGTCACCGAGGAGACCGTCGAACACTACGCGCTGACCGACGAGGGGACCCAGTACGTCTTCGAGAGTCTCCCCGAGCAGGACCTCTACGAGGCCGCCGTCGATTCCGGGGCCGACGAGGAGCCGGTCCAGATGGGGCAGGTCATCGGCGCCTCCGGCCTCGAAGGCCCCGCTGTGGACATCGCGCTGTCGAACTACGCCCGCAAGGGGTACGGCGCTATCGACAGCGGCGAGATAACCGCCGACCCCGACGCAAAGCCCGGGTCGGACCCGGAGATGTACGCGCTCGAAGCGGTCGCCGACGACCGCCTCGACGAGGCCGACGCTGACGCACTCGACCAGCTCGAACGGCGCGGCCTGCTCTCGGTCAGCGAGGAGACCGTCCGCTCGGTCCTGCTGACCGACGAGGGCGTGGCCGCTCTCGACGCCGGCGTCGAGGCGGCCGAGACCGTCGACCAGCTCACCGCCGAGATGCTCACCAGCGGCGAGTGGGCGGACGTGGAGTTCACCGAGTACAACGTCGAGGCCGACGCCGAGGACGTGAGCCACGGCAAGGAACACATCCTCCGCCAGACCGCCAATCGCGTGAAAGACACGCTCGTCGGCATGGGCTTCCAGGAGATGCAGGGGCCCCACGTCGACGCCCAGTTCTGGATCAACGACTGTCTGTTCATGCCCCAGGACCACCCCGCGCGCACCCACTGGGACCAGTTCGCGCTGGAACGGCCCGACGAAATCAAGGAGCTCCCGGCGGACCTCGTCGAGCGGGTCGAATCCGCCCATCGCGAGGGCGTCGGTCCCGACGGCGAAGGGTACCACTCCCCGTGGGCCGAGGATGTGGCTCGCGGGCTGGACCTGCGGGGCCACACCACGTCGCTCTCTATGCGATATCTCTCGGGCGAGGAAATCGGCGAACTCGAACCGCCAAAGCGCTTCTTCAGCGTCGAGAAGGTCTATCGGAACGACACGCTGGACCCGACACACCTCTTGGAGTTCTTCCAGATAGAGGGGTGGGTCATGGCCGAGGACCTCTCGGTGCGTGACCTGATGGGCACGTTCACGGAGTTCTACGAGCAGTTCGGTATCACCGACCTGGAGTTCAAACCCCACTACAACCCCTACACTGAGCCCAGTTTCGAGCTGTTCGGGACCCATCCGGAGACCGGCGACGTCGTCGAGGTCGGGAACTCCGGCATCTTCCGCGAGGAGGTGCTCTCGCCGCTGGGCGTCGACTGCGACGTGATGGCGTGGGGGCTCTCGCTGGAACGACTGCTGATGCTGATGTACGGCTTCGAGGACATCCGCGACGTCCACGGGACGCTGTGTGACCTGGAGCTGCTGCGGACCACGGAGGTGCTTCACTGATGCCTGTCGTCGACGTCGATCCCGACGAGCTTCGCTACCTGACCGGCCACGACGAGAAGGACGACGACGAACTGAAGTCCGACCTGTTCAACCTCGGGCTGGAGTTCGAGGGGTGGACCGAGGACGACGAGTTCCAGCTGGAGTTCGCCCCGGACCGGCTCGACCGGCTCTCGGTCGAAGGCGTGGCCCGCTCGCTGCGCTACCACTACGGCGACGACCGGGGCGTCTACGTCCCCAACACGAACGGCGCCGACTGGACCATCGAAGTCGAGGACCAGCCCGAGGGCCGCCCCTACGTCACCGGCGCGGTCGTCCGCGGGCTCGACATGAGCGAGGGGGCGCTCGAATCCCTGATTCAACTGCAGGAGAAGCTCCACGCGACGATGGGTCGCAAGCGCGCCAAGGGCGCCATCGGCGTCCACGACCTGACGATGCTGAAAGGGACGGACCTCCGTCCGACCGACGAGCAGTCGAGCAGTCTGGACCTCTCGGGCGGACAGGGTCCGACCGAAGCCAGCGAGGAACCCCAGGACGAGATGGTCGGCGACGCGGCCGTCGAACCCGCCGGCGGCAACGCCATTACCTACACGAGCGCCGACCCGGACGAGGCCACCTTCGTCCCGCTGGAATCCGACGCCGAGATGACGCCGAACGACGTTATCGCCAACCACGACACGGGCCAGGCCTACGGCGACCTCGTGGCCGACTTCGACCGCGTGCCCGCCATCTACGACGCCATCGGGCTGTTCTCGTTCCCGCCGGTCATCAACGGCCGCCGGACCGAGGTCGCCGAGGACTCCCGTGACCTCTTCATCGAGCTGACCGGCACCGACCAGTGGACCATCGACCACATGTGTAACATCGTCTGCTACGCGCTGGAGGCCCGCGGCGGCACCATCGAACGCGTGAACGTCGAGTACGCCGACGACGCTGCGGGCGAGTACGCCGGTAACACGCTGGAGCGCCCCGATTTCGAGACCCGGACGAAGACGGTTACGCTGGACCGCATCGAGCGTCTGCTCGGCGTGGACCTCCACCCGCGCGACGTCGTCGACTACGCCGAACGCGCCGGGCTCACTGCGACCGAGCGGACCGTCGACGAGGGCAGCGTCTTCGACGTGGAGATTCCGCCCTACCGCGTCGACGTCATCCACCCGCTGGACATCGTCGACGACATCGGCCGCGCGCTCGGGTTCAACAGCCTCGAACCGACCTACCCCGACGTCTCGACTGTCGGCGGGCGCCACGAGCGCTCCCGTCTGGAGGACGCGGCCCGAGACACCCTCGTCGGCCTGGGTTTCGAGGACCTGTTGAACTTCCACATGACCAACGAGGACGAGAACTTCGGCAGGATGAACCTCCCCGAGCCCGGCGAGAGCGACGGCTCGTTCGTCGGCCTCGCGGACCCGGTGACCATCCAGGAACCCTACAGCGAGGACTACACCATCCTCCGCACGTGGGCGCTCCCGTCCCTCATGATGGTGTTCGAGAACAATACCCATCGCCGCTACCCGCAGGACCTCGCCGAGATCGGCCTCGCCGCGGGACTGGACGACAGCCGGAACACCGGCGTCACCGAGCACCGGACCGTCGCCGGCGCGCTCGCCCGCACTGACGCCTCCTACGAGGACGCCAAGGCCCGCCTGCAGGCCATCGCCGAGGCCTTCGGCAAGGAACTGGAGACGCCGGCGACGAGCCACCCCACGTTCATCGAGGGCCGTGCAGCAGACGTCGTGCTGGACGGCGAGTCGGTCGGCGTCGTCGGCGAGATTCACCCGAAGGTACTCGTCGAACACGACCTGGAACTGCCGGTGGCGGCGTTCGAGTTCCGACTGGACGCACTGGAGTAGCGCGCGGACGGGGCGGCCGTTCGCGGTTGCACTTTTTCACGTAACCGTCCTGTAACCGGATTACTGGTCCGTTACCGGGTGTTTTTGGGTTACTGTCACGTAGTGCCAAACAGAGGGACAATGGCTGTCACCGACAGGCACTCCGACTGTGGCGACCCGGACCACTACGGCAACCCGGCCTGTGAGACGTATCCGTGGTTCACGCTCGACTGGCTTGTCGACGACCCGAACGCGCCCGCGCGTCTCACAGTCGTCTCGGACGGCCCGCGGACGGAGTGGCTATCCGTCGCTATCGAGGCCGCGATTCCGATAGAAGAGTGCCGATAGCGGCTACAGGTCCGCGCCCACGGCGTCCTCGACGCTGTCGAACCCGTCCGCTTCGAGCAGGTCGAGCAGCCCCTCGTTGATGTCGCGGGCGAGCGACGGTCCCTCGTAGACGAGGCCGGTGTACAGTTGCACGAGCGACGCGCCGGCCCGGATCTTCCGGTAGGCACCGTCGGCCGAGGCGACGCCGCCGACGCCGACGACGGGCACGTCGACGCGCTCGGCGACGAACCGGACCATACTGGTCGACTGTCTCTCGATAGGGTTGCCCGAGAGCCCACCGGTCTCGCTCGCGTTGGGCGAGCGTAAGCCGTCGGGTCGCTCGGTCGTGGTGTTGGTCGCGACGACCCCGTCGAGGTCGAGTTCGGTGACGAGGTCCAGCGCGTCCTCGACGGCGGGGTCGGGGAGGTCCGGCGAGAGCTTCACGAGCAGTGGCGCCGCGCCCGCGTCCTGGAGTTCGGTGAGGATGGCTTCCATCGCGTCGCGGTTCTGGAGTTCCTCGAACCCCTCCGAGTTGGGGCAGGAGACGTTGACGACGAAGAAGTCGCCGCCGTCGGCGACGTGCTCGTAGGTCTCGCGGTAGTCCGCCGGCGCTCCCTCGGTGCCGACGTGCTCGCTCTTGGCGATGTTGACGCCGAGCGGGAACGGGGCGTCGGTGGCCGCCAGCCGGTCGCCCACGGCGGCCGCGCCCTCGTTGTTCAGTCCCATCCGGTTGATGATGCCGCCGTCCTCACGCAGGCGGAACATCCTCGGGCGTGCGTTCCCCGTCTGGGGAACGGCCGTGACGCCGCCGACCTCGGCGAAGCCGAAGCCGAGCGAGGCCAGCGCCGACGGGACGGTCGCGTTCTTGTCGAACCCCGCGGCGACGCCGACGGGGTTGTCGAAGGAGTGTCCGAGCGCCGAGACGGCGAGTCGCTCGTCGTCGACGGTGTACTGTCGGGCCATGGCCCTCGCTACTGGCGTCCCCTGAGCGGCCTCGAGCAACGCGTGGATGCCCCCGTGGGCCGTCTCGGCCGGGAGCGAGAACAGAACCGGTTTGGCGATATCGTATAGTCTCATTGGGGCCTTCGAATCGTCCCCCGACAAGCGTCGGGGGCTCGCAACAGCACGTCAGAAATCGTGTTCGACCTCGTCTGGGTCGGCTTTTTGTATGATGATTTTGTTGTCGCGTACCCGAACGAACACCTCATCGCCGATCTCCATGCCCGCAACGGCCAGCTCGTCTTCATGGATGTTGATATGTACGTTGTGGTACTCGCCGTCCTCATCTTTGGCGCCACTCGGGCTGAGCTTCTTCTTTCGCACCATCGCGCTATCCTATTCCGTGCATCGCCGTAGGATACACTTAAGTCTACCGTGCGGCGCGTCGCAGGACGGCGGTGCGCGCGCGGTCTCAGCGCGGCAGTCTCGCCCGGATTCGGGCCGAATACAGTGCCTGCCCCCTCCTATTATATAAACGTACCGCGGTACGGAGGCCGAATCGGGGGGTATATTTATTATGTGGCATGTTTTGAATTGACATGGAGCGGAGAAAACCATGGCACGCGACAGCGACAAGCGCAACTTTGCGCTTCGTGAGGATGGTGACGAATCGAGCGTCTTCTCAGGCGGGACCCCCCGACAGGCTGCGTTGAAGGCCGCACGGCGGCTCGACCCAGCCGACAGCGAAGACGAGGCCGATCGACAGGAGATTCGGCTCCGGGAGAAAGGAACCCACAAAGTCCACATCTACGAGGCGTGGGCCTGGGTCGAAACAGCTCCCGACGACAAACCGGACTGGATGCCGGGTGACATCACGAAAGGGAACGTCTCGAAAGAGGGTGTCGAACACCTAGACGACATCTAGTCCCCTGTCAGCGCGAACTTTTTGTCGGTCGATGTCCCCGGTGCCGAGTCTACGGTACACGCGAGGTCGCGAGTCTACACGACTCGGGGGAGTCGGCGCGTTCGACATTGACGGCCGGACTTCCATCCGCGCGCGAGCGCGCGATACTCACGAGTACGGACCAGTTGTTCCCCCGTCTGTTTCGTGTCCGTTCCACTGGCCGTGTCGATGTCTGGCGCATGGGACTCACTAACCCGTGTAATCGCCTGACGAAGCGGGCTCGGTCCGACGGGGTTAAGTGTGACACTCCCATCGACTGAGATGCGAAGATGGCACGGGGCGACGCTCCCCGGTCAGGCCGCGACCCAAACGACGCCCTTAAGTGTAACAGGGCGTTCGGATGGAACGCGAAGGTCGCTTGCGTCGTGCGGTTCGAGGTAAGCGCGGTCCGATGCCCTTAAGTGTAACAGGGTACTCGGGTTGAACGCGAACGAGGCCTGGCCGGGGCCGAGACGACCCGGCCAACACACTGCGGCGAGGTAACTCGCCATCGGAACTCGAAGCCTTTAAGATGGCTTCGGGACAACATGCAGGTCCGAAGAAATGAGGATTCCACCCCTGCGGTCCGCCGTCAAGATGGGATCTGATGTTAGCCCTGATAGTTCGGTGACACTCGGTCGGCGAGTGTCCTCGAACACCCTTCGATAGCGACCACACTCCATCTGGAGTGTGACCCGCCTAACCCCCCGGCCTTGTGCCGGGATACATTCCGGTTGATCCTGCCGGAGGTCATTGCTATTGGAGTCCGATTTAGCCATGCTAGTCGCGCGGGTTTAGACCCGCGGCATATAGCTCAGTAACACGTGGCCAAACTACCCTATGGACAGGGACAACCTCGGGAAACTGAGGCTAATCCCTGATACAGCTCTCACGCTGGAGTGCCGAGAGCTGGAAACGCCCCGGCGCCATAGGATGTGGCTGCGGCCGATTAGGTAGATGGTGGGGTAACGGCCCACCATGCCAATAATCGGTATAGGTTGTGAGAGCAAGAGCCTAGAGACGGTATCTGAGACAAGATACCGGGCCCTACGGGGCGCAGCAGGCGCGAAACCTTTACACTGCACGACAGTGCGATAAGGGGACTCCGAGTGCGAGGGCATATAGTCCTCGCTTTTCTGTACCGTAGGGAGGTACAGGAACAAGTGCTGGGCAAGACCGGTGCCAGCCGCCGCGGTAATACCGGCAGCACGAGTGATGACCGATATTATTGGGCCTAAAGCGTCCGTAGCTGGCCAGACAAGTCCGTTGGGAAATCGACGCGCTCAACGCGTCGGCGTCCGGCGGAAACTGTTTGGCTTGGGGCCAGAAGACCTGGGGGGTACGTCCGGGGTAGGAGTGAAATCCTGTAATCCTGGACGGACCACCAATGGGGAAACCACCTCAGGAGGATGGACCCGACAGTGAGGGACGAAAGCTAGGGTCTCGAACCGGATTAGATACCCGGGTAGTCCTAGCTGTAAACGATGCTCGCTAGGTGTGCCGTAGGCTACGAGCCTGCGCTGCGCCCTAGGGAAGCCGAGAAGCGAGCCGCCTGGGAAGTACGTCCGCAAGGATGAAACTTAAAGGAATTGGCGGGGGAGCACCACAACCGGAGGAGCCTGCGGTTTAATTGGACTCAACGCCGGACATCTCACCGGTCCCGACAGCAGTAACGACAGTCAGGTTGACGACCTTACTCGAGCTGCTGAGAGGAGGTGCATGGCCGCCGTCAGCTCGTACCGTGAGGCGTCCTGTTAAGTCAGGCAACGAGCGAGACCCGCACTTCTAGTTGCCAGCAATACCCTTGAGGTAGTTGGGTACACTAGGAGGACTGCCGCTGCTAAAGCGGAGGAAGGAACGGGCAACGGTAGGTCAGTATGCCCCGAATGGACCGGGCAACACGCGGGCTACAATGGCTGTGACAGAGGGATGCGACGCCGAGAGGCGAAGCTAATCTCTAAACGCAGTCGTAGTTCGGATTGCGGGCTGAAACTCGCCCGCATGAAGCTGGATTCGGTAGTAATCGCGTGTCATAAGCGCGCGGTGAATACGTCCCTGCTCCTTGCACACACCGCCCGTCAAAGCACCCGAGTGGGGTCCGGATGAGGCCGTCATGCGACGGTCGAATCTGGGCTCCGCAAGGGGGCTTAAGTCGTAACAAGGTAGCCGTAGAGGAATCTGTGGCTGGATCACCTCCTACTGATCGAGACTGGGGCTTTGCCCCAGCTCACCTATGGGTGTTCGATGACTATCTCGCCGACCGGGCACCTATGAACTATCAGGGCTGACAACTGCGGATCTGCAGGGCCCATAGCTCAGCGGCAGAGCACCTCCTTTGCAAGGAGGAAGCCCTGGGTTCAAATCCCAGTGGGTCCATACGACGTGCCTGCCCCGAACCGTGCCCCTTAAGTGTGGGACGGCGATGGGATATGGTACGACGACAGATGCACCATCCCGGGTCAAACCGTGGTTGGGAAGGGTCGACTTGCCCACCATCTACCACCTTGGGGGCGAGTATGAAACCGTGTGTACGTGCGATCCAGGCGTCCACTGGACTCGTTCAGTTTAACGAGTCACAATTGACGTTGGCTACTATGCCAGCTGGTGGATTGCT